>JARDZZ010000216.1 GCA_029240595.1 Nitrospira sp.
CAGTGAACAGGTCGGAATGGACCGCCAGCGGCTCCTGACCGGAGCACATCTTCGCCGTCTGACAGACGAAGCACTCCTGCAACGCGTCAACGACATTGATGTGTTTGCTGAAGTCGAACCCAATCAGAAGAATCGCATCATTCTGGCCCTGAAACGGTCAGGCAATGTGGTGGGCTACATCGGCGATGGAATCAACGATGCTCCCGCGCTTCATTCGGCAGACGTCGGCATCTCCGTGGACAGCGCTGTCGACGTGGCCAAAGACGCAGCGGACATCGTCCTGCTGGAAAAGAACCTGGCCGTCCTGGTCCAAGGCGTCCGAGAGGGGCGTACGACGTTTGCCAACACATTGAAGTACGTGTTCATGGCCACCAGCGCCAACTTCGGCAACATGTTCAGTATGGCCGGCGCGTCATTGTTTCTGCCGTTTCTCCCGCTCCTGCCGAAGCAGATCCTCCTGACGAACTTCCTGACGGACATTCCCGAAATGACGATCGCGACCGACCGCGTCGATCCGGAACTCGTTGACCAGCCCAGGCGATGGGACATCGCCTTCATCCGGAAATTCATGCTGACGTTCGGGCTCGTCAGCTCGGTCTTCGATTACCTCACGTTTGGCGCGCTGCTGTGGATCCTTGAGGCTTCGCCGGAACAGTTTCGGACCGGCTGGTTCATCGAATCCGTCATCTCCGCCTCGGCCATTGTGCTGGTGATCCGGACTCGCCGACCGTTTGTTACGAGCCGGCCCGGCCTCTCGCTCGCACTTGCCACGCTTGCGGTAGGTGTCGTCACACTGCTCCTTCCGCTGCTTCCGATCGCCGGGTCCTTGGGATTGACACCGATGCCTCCGTCATTTCTCCTGATGTTGGCAGCCATTCTCTTGGGATATGTCCTGACTGCTGAATTGGTCAAACGTTGGTTTTACATTAACGGTCACATTTCCGGCGAAACCCGTTCATGACTGAGTTGTCTGCAGCTACCGGGTGTAGGCCGTCCGGGTCTTCTCCGCTTCTTCCATGTCTGCCGCATCACAGGCCAGGCATGCCCTGCCCAAGCTGATCTCGGCCGCGTCGGCGGAACCAGTTTCACCGGCCTCCATTCTGTGTCAACCTTTTCAGGAAGGCGGCG
This sequence comes from Nitrospira sp., assembly GCA_029240595.1. GTDB lineage: Bacteria > Nitrospirota > Nitrospiria > Nitrospirales > Nitrospiraceae > Nitrospira_C. The sequence goes on from JARDZZ010000216.1 coordinate 1,129, forward strand.
GCATGGCGGCGGCTCGTTTCTGGGAAAGCGACACTACTTCCGCCGAAGGAACTTCATGGCTTCGACAAGGATCAAGGGCAGGAGCATCATCGCGGCCATCAATTCCCAATTTTCAATCGGTAACGGCGCCACTTTGAAAATCGGCCACGCGGCCGGCAGGGTCAGCACTGCGAGCTGCATCACGAGTGAAAACAGAAAGGCCCAGATCAGGGCCCGGTTCGTAAAAATTCCTATCCGAAAGAGCGAGAGCCGCTCGCTACGACAATTGAACGCGTGCACCAACTGCACGACGACCATGACCGTAAAGGTTACTGTTCTCGCCTCCTCCACCGTTTGATGCCAACTGTACAGGCTGTACACGAACGCGCCAAGGGCGATGACACTCAGCATCAACCCTTCGGCGCCGATGACCACCAATCGCTTGCCGTCCAATAGTCGGGCATCCGGGCGGCGAGGGCGACGCTTCATCAAGTCCGGCGCCTTGGGGTCGACGGCCAGTGCTAAGGCTGGAATGCCGTCGGTGACCAGATTCATCCAGAGGATTTGGATCGGCAGAAGTGGAAGCGGAAGACCGATGAGCGTGGAAAACAGCATCACCAGCACTTCGCTGACATTGCAGGCCAGCAAGAAATGCACGGTCTTCCTGATGTTGTCGAAGACCGCACGGCCTTCCTCCACCGCAGCCGCAATCGAAGCGAAATTGTCATCGGTTACGACCATATCGGAGGCTTCCTTGGTCACATCGGTCCCCGTGATGCCCATGGCCACCCCGATGTCCGCCGCTTTGATTGCCGGCGCATCGTTCACCCCGTCGCCGGTCATCGCGACAACCGCGCCCCGACGCTTCCAGGCCTGCACGATACGCAGCTTATGTTCGGCAGAGACCCTGGCGTAGACCGGGACGCTCTCAACCCTCTGGGCCAGCTGCTCGTCCGTAAGCTTGTCAAGGTCGTGTGCAGAGAGCGCTGAGCTGTTCCCCTGACAGAGCCCAAGTTCCCTGGCAATCGCGACCGCCGTGTCTTTATGATCGCCGGTAATCATTGTCGTGGTGATGCCCGCCTCCCTGCACAATCGCACCGCCTCCACCGCTTCCGGCCGCAAGGGATCCTTCATGGCCACCAGACCGAGAAACACCAGTTCTTGCTCGATGGTCGAAGCCTGCATGTTTCCCTGAGGGGCGTTCAACAAGCGATGCGCCACGGCGAGGACGCGAAGCGCCTGTCCTGCCAATGCCCCGTTGGTCGCAAGTATCTCCTGTCGATGCCGTTCGTCCAAAGGCTCAACGTGGCCGTCGAGCCCGAGGCGATGGGTGCAACGAGGAAGCAGGACATCCGGCGCGCCCTTGACATACGCCATATTTCCGGCAGGCGACCGCCGGATGATGGTCATCATTTTCCGCTCGGCATCGAAAGGAATTTCGCTCTCGAACGGCGCCTCCCGCTCCAGCGCCTGTTTGGCCATGCCGAATTTTTCGGCCAATACGAGCAGCGCTCCTTCGGTCGGATCACCGATGACCCGCCGGACTCCGTTCTGTTCATGCAGCTCCGCTCCGTTGCACAGCACAGCGGCGGTCAGCAGTTGTTTCGTCCCGGGAGCATGGCTCGGAAGTGGAGATCCTTCGCTATCAACTCCAAACGTTTCCTCTCCGACGACAAGTGTCGTGACCGTCATTTCGTTTTTCGTTAAGGTTCCGGTCTTATCCGTGCAGATCACCGTGGCGGAACCGAGCGTCTCCACGGCCGGCAGTTTCCGGATCAGCGCATGGCGCTTCGCCATACGAGTGACCCCGAGGGCTAGCGTGATGGTGACCACCGCGGGAAGGCCTTCCGGCACTGCGGCGACCGCCAGGCTGACGGAGGTCAGAAACATCTCCAGCAACGGCTCGCCCCGCCAATAGCCCAAGCCGAACACGACCGCCACGACCGCCAACGCCAGCCAGAGGAGGGTATAGCCGAACTGCTCCAGACGGCGCTGCAGTGGAGTTTCCGTCTTCTCCGCCGCCGTCGCCTGCTGAATCATGCCGGCGATCCGACCCAGTTCGGTGTTCAACCCGGTCGCGACCACGAGCGCGTGAGACTTCCCCGACACCGCAATGGTGGCCATGAACGCCATATTCGTCCGGTCCGCCAAGAGCGCGTTCGCGTCCACGACTTCCCGTGCCTCTTTCTGTACCGGGGTGGATTCGCCGGTCAGGGAGGCTTCCTGCGTCCGAAATGCAGCGGTATAGATCAGGCGGGCATCGGCGGCGATGCGATCCCCGGATTCGAGCACAAGCAGATCGCCGGGCACCAACTCGCGAGCCGGAATCGACTCGAGGTTCCCCCCTCGGATCACCCGCGCCATCGCCACCGACATCTTGCGCAGGGCAGCAAGAGACCGTTCGGCCCGGAACTCTTGAATAAACCCAAGCACACCGTTGAGAAAGACAATGGCCACGATGGCCGCCGCGTCGAGCCAGTCCTGCAGCAAGCCCGACACGATGGCGGCCCCCAACAACACCCAGATGATGACGCTGGTGAATTGGGACAGAAACAACTTCACGAGAGAAGGCGAAGGGGCTTCGGGGAGTTCGTTGAATCCGTCATGCGTTTGGCGGCGTTGCGCCTCGTCACCGCTGAGGCCGCCCTTGAGGTCGGTGGAGAGTGCTGCCGCCACTTCCTGTGGTGACAGCGCGTGCCATGAAGGTGAGGGTGTCGTGGTTATCTGAGCCATAAACGCCGCACCCCGGTTTCACACCCATTCGGGTGCAACCGTCGCCTCGGCTTTCTCTGCAAAGAGCTGGTAGAGCGCCGGCAGTACGATCAGGGTCAGCGCGGTTGAACTGAAGATGCCCCCGATAACCACAGTGGCGAGCGGCCGCTGCACTTCCGCTCCAATTCCCTGAGCCAGCGCGAGCGGCAGAAGACCGAGCAAGGTCGTCATCATCGTCATGACGACGGGACGCAGTCGCAGGCTGCAGCCGCTCGCGATCGCCTTGTCGCTCGCCATCCCGTCCCGCCGCAGTTGATTGATGTAGGACACCAGCACAATCCCGTTCCCCACGGCAAGGCCGAATAGTTCGATGAAGCCGATGGAGGCCGGGACGCTTAAGTACTGCCCGCTCAGCCAGAGTGACACGACCCCGCCAACCAAGGCAAACGGCAGGTTGAGGATGATCAGCGTCGCGTATCGCAACGAATGGAACGCCCAGAACAGGAGGAAGAAGACGAGCCCCAGGGTGATTGGCACCACGACCAAGAGCCGCGCGTTCGCACGTTCCATGTTTTCGAAGGCGCCGCCCCACGAGATGGTGTATCCCTGCGGCAACCGTATTTGAGCGGCGAGCTTCTTTCTTCCCTCATCGACGACGCCACCAATGTCACGGCCCACGACATTGAATCCGATATAGATG
>JARDZZ010000048.1 GCA_029240595.1 Nitrospira sp.
AGGATTTTGCCATCGGCGCCCTCAAGGGTCCGGTGCAGAATACGACGATCACGGGCGTCGTCCGGCAAACACCGGTCGCGCTCTTCCAAACGCCTTGTCAAAAACCAGGCTCGACGCCCTTGAAGGTGCATATGGATTCGGCCGCAACGGCCATGCAGGAAGGTCAACCTTACAGAATCCTTTTGAGCGTTCCGGTTCCCTATGCCGTCCTTAATCAGCAACTCCAAGAGCGGTTGTATCATCAGGCAGTGAAGCTTCCGACCACCTTCGACAATGACTTGACGATCGAACGGGTGACCGCCTCCGACGTAACCGGTCGGACGCTGTTCGCCGTCGAAACCAGCGGGGACACGAAGGGGACGCTCTACTATTGGGGCACGCCTCAATTGGAGCAAGAGGGCAATATGATCACGATCCCTGATCTCCAAATCGCCAACGAAACAAAGATTGCGCTCGAAGAGATCAAGTCCGGCTACTGGCAAATGGTGGATGATCAACTGAAGCCGCGCCTGCGACAGGCCTCAACCCTCGATCTCTCACAGCGGATCGGAACCATGAGGAGTGCGCTGAGCGGCCAGCATAAATCCGGAAGCTTGGCCATGGATCTGCTCGTCGCCAAGCAGGAAGCCGGACAGGTGGTGTCGACCAAAGATGCGCTCGTTGCCGACGTGTTTCTAGAAGGGACCGCGAGCGCCGCAGGACGGCTGCCCGTGAAGCAGGCTTCACGCAGTGACATCGATCAGAATCGTCCGGTGGCCACGGACCGAACTCCGGCGGCCGAGGCTGCGCCAAAAGCGGCCCGTAATCCAGACGAAGAACGGCGGTAGTTGTTTTCGATATTCACGGGCATGGTCAGGAACGCGAGTCGCCGTGGGCCTTGTGTGTCTGCCCTCGGCGACGAGGCGGTCCTGACCCTGCGCCCCTACCAGGCATAGGCCTCCGGGGCCGGGCCCCCAGGTCCAGGAAAAATCCCATCCAATCGCTTGAGGGTCTCGGTCGCTAAGGTCAGATTCATCACGCGCATCGTGCTCACCAGTTGATCGAGTGTGCGCGGCCCGATGATCGGCGAGGTCACCGCCGGCTGATGCAGCAGCCACGCGATGGCCACGTCGGCTGGCCGTTCACCGAGTTCATGGCACAGCTTCTCATAGGCCTCCAGTCTCGGACGATACTTCTCCACCTCCTGCTGCACCTCCTTGTCGGCACGGCGGCCCACGGTGGAGGGCGTCAACGCGCCGGCCAGCAGTCCCCTCGCAAGGGGGCTCCAGGGAATCATCCCGATGCCATACGCTTCACAGGCGGGCAGCACTTCAAGCTCGATCGTACGTTCATTCAAATTGTACAGGCTTTGTTCGGAGACGATCCCAAGGAAGTGACGGCTGCGCGCGAGTTCCTGGGCCTGCGCAAGTTGCCAGCCCGCGAAGTTGCTGGTCCCGACATAGAGAATTTTCCCTTCGCGAACCAGTTGCTCCATCGCTTGCCAGATTTCGTCCCACGGCGTGTTCCGGTCCACATGGTGCATCTGATAGAGATCGATACAGTCGGTCTGCAGACGACGCAGGCTCCCCTCGCAGGCGCGTTTGATGTGCAGTGCCGACAGCCGCGCTTGGTTCGGCCAATCGCCCATCCGCCCATACAGCTTCGTCGCCAACACGACTTTTTCCCGACGGCCGCCGCCTTGCGCGAACCAACGGCCGATGATCTGTTCGGTCCAGCCTTCGCCGACTTTCCAGCCATAGACATTCGCCGTGTCAAAAAAATTGATGCCGAGCTCGAGAGCCCGGTCCATGATGGCCGCGCTGTCGGCTTCGGTCGTCTCGGGACCGAAATTCATCGTGCCGAGGCACAGCCGGCTTACCTTCACGCCTGATCGACCCAGATGAACATAGTCCATCACGACCCCAGATCCGCGAACGCTGCAGCGCGGCGTAACGTACACGCCTCAGGTTAAAGCCCGATCGTTTCGATCCGCTCAAGCTCGTCCGGCGTGAGCGTGAAGCGGTCGCATTGCAGATCCGCCGTCATATGCTCGCGGTTCGTCGTGCCGGTCAGAGGCAGCATACCGACCTGCATGGCGAAGCGAAACACAATCTGAGCCACACCGGTGCCGTATTTCTCCGCCATCGCGCGGATGCCCGGCTCGGCAAATACTTCCCGATTGGCGGTCAACAGCGAAAAGCCCTGATACACGATTTGTTGGGCCCGGCACAGATCACGTACCGCCTTGTCCCATCCGAATGCGGCGTAGCAGCGGTTTTGGACCACCATCGGTCGATGTGTCGCCCGTTCACACAAGAGCGCCAACTGGCCGGCCGTCACATTGCTCACGCCGATGAGCCTGCTCTTGCCGCTGGCATAGAGTGATTCAATGGCCGACCACACTTCCCAATCTTCCGGCCCCAATCCGCTTCGAGAGTACGGCCCGTGGAGGACATAGGAATCGAGGTAATCCGTGCGTAAATGGGTGAGCGAACTTTCGAACGATTGGCGGACTTGCGTCGTAATCGGCGCTCGGGCGTCGTAGGGAGTTCGATGGTCCTGCCCGTTGACGGGCGTGAATTTGGTTTGGAGGAACAGCCGGTCTCTCGTATGTCCACCCTGCGCCAAGCTCACTAACGCCTCGCCCACCCGCGCCTCGTCGTAATGGATGAGCTGATTGGCCGTATCGATAGCCGAAAAGCCGGCGGTGATGGCCTCGATCACGAGCTGGGTCGTCGCCTCCTTCTTCCAGGCCGTTCCATACATGAAGGCCGGCATTGTTACGCCATTATATGCGGAAAGCGTCATCGCTCCATGTGCTCCGGGTGGAATAGTATGACCACCCGTTGAATGTGAGTGCGCACCTCGCCCACCATACACAGATTCCTGTCGCAGTCTCAATGACGGAATTGGTACAGTGCCTCGGATGAACCCTGAGAGTGAGATCGTCGAGTTGCGGTTCAGCTATCGTTACATGAAGCAGCACGCCTGGGTGGTGCAGGCCGTGAATGGATTCCTGTCGGCCTATTTCATGGAGCAGCCCGGCTTTCGCGTGCAGCGGCATTTTGATGAACTGGAATCCGGCATGCATGTATGGCTCTGCGAGGTGCCGGTGGCCATGAAGATGACCCGGCTGCTCAAACGTCTCAAAGCGGACATTCCACCCTTTCGCCAGACGGAGATACGGTCTTCAGCCGACAGCCCTGCACAGTATGTCATCGACTCGCCAGACCCCGACTCGCCAGCGTAGGCACTCCTTCGCGCAATTTCTCCGAGACCTGTTCAAACCGGCGGACAAGAGTATACTAATAGAAAAGGGAGGCTTGTGCGATGCATCGGGTCCTGGTCCTGGGCGCGGGGAAGATCGGCTCCTTGGTCGCCTGCCTGCTCTCACAACAGGGCACCTATGAGGTCCACCTCGCCGACCTCACGCTCGACGCACCGAAGCATCTGGTGGAGGACCTCGGGCTCTCCCGCATCACCCCTGCCGTCCTCGATGTGCGCCATCCTGAAACCGTCGAAACCTATTTATCCGCTCACCCCGTCGATGCCATCATTTCCAGCCTCCCCTATTTCTGTAATCCCACCGTCGCGGCGCTTGCCCTGAAGCACCGGTGCCATTATTTCGACCTGACGGAAGACGTGGAGGTCACGAATCACATCCGCGCCCTGAGCGCAGGAGCCGCACACGCCTTCATGCCACAGTGCGGTCTGGCACCGGGGTTTATCAGCATCGTGACGCACGAACTGATGACCCATTTCGAAACGCTTGATCACGTCAAAATGCGCGTCGGCGCTCTGCCGGTTCACCCCAGCAACGCACTGAAGTATTCGCTGACCTGGTCGACGGATGGCCTGATCAACGAATACGGCAATCTCTGTTACGGAATCGAAGACGGCCGTAAGATTCCACTTCAACCTTTGGAAGGCTACGAAACCATCGAGCTCGACGGATTGTTATACGAGGCCTTCAATACGTCGGGAGGTTTGGGGACGCTCGCCGACAGCTCGGTCGGCTCGGTGAAGACCATGAATTACAAAACGCTTCGTTATCCCGGCCATTGTGAAAAAATCCAGCTCCTGATGAAAGACCTGAAGCTCAACGAGGATCGTAAGACCCTCAAGCGTGTCCTGGAGCATGCCATTCCGCAGACGCTCCAGGATGTCGTGCTGATCTATGCGTCGGTGACGGGCACGAAACACGGCGAGTTTTTCGAAGAGAACTACGTCAAGAAAATCTATCCTCAATGCATCAAGGGCAAGTTGTGGTCGGCGATTCAGGTCACCACGGCCTCGAGCGTGTGTTGCGTCATGGACATCGTCCTGCGCAATGGGGCGGCATACCGGGGCTTCGTCACACAGGAATCCATCGGGCTGCAGGACTTTCTGGCCAACGACTTCGGCGCGTGTTTCCGATGAGTACCGTGCACGCAGCGCTCAAAGATTTGGGAATCCAGGCCGTCAACTCCGGCGGCAGCACGGGCAAGCACTGGCGGTCGGACCATGCGACCGGTTCACTGATCCAGTCCGTGAATCCGGCAACCGGTGAACCCATCGCCGCCGTCCGTTCATGCTCGGCAGCTGACTACGAGCACATCGCGACTCAAGCCCGTGACGTGTTTGCCACATGGCGCATGGTACCCGCTCCCAAACGCGGAGAACTGGTTCGTCTGATCGGACACGCCTTGCGGAGCAAGAAGGATCAACTCGGCACTCTTGTGTCCCTTGAAGTCGGCAAGATCAAGGCCGAGGGAGATGGGGAAGTGCAGGAGATGATCGACATGGCCGACTTTGCCGTCGGGCAATCACGCATGCTGTATGGCGCGACCATGCAGTCCGAGCGACCGTCTCATCGCATGAGCGAGCAGTGGCATCCGCTCGGTCCCGTCGGGGTCATCACGGCGTTTAATTTTCCGGTCGCGGTGTGGGCATGGAATGCCTTCCTCGCCGCCATCGCCGGTGATCCGGTCATCTGGAAACCCTCGCCCAAGGCGCCGCTGTGCGCGATTGCCACGCAGCAGATTTGCAACCAGGTCATGGAGCAGCAAGGGTATTCCGGAATCTTTTCGCTGTTCATCACCGATCAGGCGCCGCTTGCGGAAACCATGGTTCGGGATCCGCGGTTGCCGTTGATCTCCTTTACGGGGTCCGTACCGGTCGGCCGCCACGTGGCCTCCATCGTCGGGCAACGGCTGGGTCGGACGCTGCTCGAACTCAGCGGGAATAACGCCGTCATCGTGGATCACAGTGCAGACATCGACCTGGCAGTACGGGCGATTGTCTTTGGAGCGGTCGGGACGGCGGGCCAGCGCTGCACGACGACGCGGCGTCTGCTCGTGCACGAGTCATGCGCTGACACACTCCTTGACCGTTTAGTGAACGCCTACAAACAGGTGCGCATCGGCAATCCATTGGATTCCGACGTCCTACTCGGGCCGCTCATCGATCACGTAGCCGTCGAAGCCTACCGCGCGGCCATCGACGAAATCAAAAAGGAAGGCGGAGAGATTCTTTACGGCGGCCGTGTCCTGACAAGGCCCGGCTATTTTGTGGAACCGACGATCGTCCGCGCGCAACCCCACTGGCCGCTCTTGCAACGGGAAACCTTCGCTCCCATTCTCTATGCGATGACGTTCCGGACGCTCGACGAGGCCATCGCCATCCAGAATGGGGTCCCGCAAGGTTTGTCGTCCGCCATGTTTACGAACAATCTGCTCCACAGCGAGCGCTTCCTCTCGGCGTCAGGGAGTGATTGCGGCATTGCGAATATCAATCTCGGCACTTCGGGTGCAGAGATCGGCGGCGCGTTCGGTGGAGAGAAGGAAACGGGCGGCGGTCGCGAAGCGGGGTCGGATGCCTGGAAAGCCTATATGCGGCGTCAGACCAACACGGTAAATTGGGGCACGGATCTGCCGCTCGCACAGGGCATCAAGTTTGGATGATCGGCCTTTGGGCAAAAGGGACGCCGTCATGGAGACAAATCGTGAACTCGATGGGTTACTGGAACGAATGGTTGTGGAATATGTCGCCCGCAACCGGGCGGCCAAGATTCTAAAGGGTCTGCTCGACGAAGCCGGAGTGGGGTTCTACCCAGTCGTCGACCACGTGACGTTACGCACGATGGATATCGACCGGCGAGCCGAACCCTTCCTGGCACTCGGCTATGCTTATGACGAAACGCTCAATTACGACGATTGGTACGCGAAGGTCTATCGCAAAGCCGGCTATCCCGCCTTGTTCGTGGATCAGGCCTATGCGGATGCCCGCGGCAAGACCAGTATCATCCCCGGCTGGGTCGCCGCGTTCGGAGACCAGATCTTTCACCATATTGCGGTGCGGGTCGAGGACATCGATAAGGCGGTGAACCGGCTCAAGACGAACGGAGTGGTGTTCGCGGGGCAGATCGTCGGTCCGGCGGGCGGCCAGTTACGGCAGATTTTTTCTGCCCCCGAAGTCGTCGATGGGCAGCCCTTCACCGTGCTGGAACTCGCCGAACGACACCGTGGCTACTTGGGATTTCTGCCGCCCCAAGCCGATAGCTTGATGAAATCAACGGCCCCTCAATAAGGTTATGGGGCCTCCCGGCTATTCCCCGCCTGCGCCGCTGCGTCTGAGTTCTGCAAGAACGTCGGGCCCTCGATCGGAAGCCGGATCTGGAACGTGGTCCCCTGCCCAGGCTCGCTTTCGACGATGATCTGTCCTCCGTGCATGTCAACCACTTCCTTGATGATCTTCGTGCCCAGTCCGGTCCCGCCGGCCTTCGTGCTCACGACCCGATAGGTGAACAGATTATCGCGCAGGTCGGCGGGCATGCCGACCCCCGTATCGGAAACCCAGAGCGTCACACAGTCGTCACCGGCAGCGGACGCTCCCTTGATCGTGACCGAGCCGTGAGGCGGCACTTCCGGAATGGCGTTATTGACCAGGTTGTACAACAGTGAATACAAACGCGCCTCGTCTCCCACAATCGCCGGTAAGGCGTGCAGCCCATCAGTCTTCAAGACGACCTGTTTACGTTCGGCCGGGGCACGCAACGATTTCACAACACTGTCCGCGATCTTTCCGATCACACAGGATTCAAATTTTTGAGATACCCGCGTAAGCGCTGCGTAATCCGCGATGGCTTTCATGCGGTCCTGAATCCGCCGTGATGTATTACGGAACATGCTAATGACTTCATCGCAGGCCAGGTGACTTTGCTCAGCCTGAGCCGGTGCCGGCGTCGGAAGATGTTTGAATACATCATCGATCTCTTCCGCGAGAAGGTCGGTGCCGGCGACGAGGGGCATCAAGAGATTCTTGACGTCATGGGTAATTTCACCCATCAAGCGCGTGATCTCGACCCGTTGCCCCATGCGCGCAATGAGCGTCGTCACCGTCTGATCAATTTGTCCCTGTTCGAACGGCTTCGTAATGAAATCGACGGCGCCTTCTTTCATTGCCTCCACGGCGAGGCGGATCGTGCCGTAGGCGGTCACCACGACGACCGGGAGATCCGGCCATCGTTTTCTGACGATTTTGAGCGCCTCGATGCCATTCAGCCGCGGCATCGAGACATCGAAGAACGCAAGGTCAAGGGCGTGCGACTCGACCGCCGCCAAGGCCGCCTGACCGTCTGCTGCGGTGACCACATCGTGTCCCAACCAGCGAAGCCGCTCAGACAGGCTCATGACAATGTCGGGGTCGTCGTCAGCGACCAGAATGCGAATGCCCATCGCGCTCCCCTTTCAGCGGTGGACTCAGCAAGAAATGCGCCATGGTATCGGCCGCCGATGTGACGAGAATTGCAGGAAGAATTCCCGGTGAATCCTTACGGAGTTGAATCAAATTAGACGAAGATACGGATCAAAACCGATACGCTATCCCATGTCCTTCAAGACATGGTCAGGATTGCGGTCCCGTGCAATCGTTTTCATGAGGTGATCCCCGAACAGAACGACCACCCGGCCGCGCTGGTCCTTGACGATCATGGATGCGGACGGACGCTTGAAGGTTTCAGGGTCGCCTTCCAACCAGGCACTGCACGTGAACGGTAAGGTATCAAGCACCGTCTCGACGCGATACTCATGACGCAGTCGATACTGCAGGACGTCGAACTGGAGCCGGCCGACGGCAGCCACGAGCGATTCCAAGTCATTGAGGCTCCGCATGATCTGCACTGTCCCTTCCTGCGCCATCTGCTCCATTCCCTTGTCGAACGACTTCCGCTTGCCGACATCGGTCGGACGGATGCGCGCAAATATCTCCGGTTGAAATTGCGGCAAGGGTTTGAAGCGAAAGCCGCCCGTCACGGAAATGGTGTCGCCGATGGCGAAGACACCGGGATTGATAATGCCGATGATGTCGCCAGGGAATGCCTCTTCGACCGTGCTGCGCTCTTGCGCGACGAGACTGTGCGGCCGGGACAAACGAACGTCACGACCGAGACGATGATGCTTCACGACCATGTCCCGCTCGAATCGCCCGGAGCACACACGGAGAAAAGCGGTGCTGTCCCGGTGCTTCGGGTTCATGTTGGCTTGGAGCTTGAAGACGTAGGCGCTGAACGGTTGTTCGATCGGATCAATGGACTGCTCTCCCCCGTCGTCTGTATCCGCCAATCGGGCACCGGGAGCCGGCGCCAGCTGAACGAAGGCATCCAGAAAGCTCTCGACGCCGAAATTCGTCAGCGCCGAGGCAAAGAACACCGGCGTGACCTCTCCGCCTAAGAATTGTTCATGGGAGAGGGGGTTGCCGGCAATGGTGAGCAGTTCCAGATCGTGCTGGACCTGTGCCATCACCTCAGGAGAAACACGCCCGCTTTTGGCCAAGTCCTCCAATGCCATCGTCTGCACGTCCACTTTTGTGGCGCCGCCGTGCGCCGTTTTGCTGAACAGCGCGACACGGTTGTCGGCTCGAGTCACGATGCCGGCGAAGTCGCTTCCCGATCCAATCGGCCAGTTGACGGCGCTGGCATGAATCGCCAACGCCTGTTCGACTTCCGTCATCAAGTCCAAGGGCGGACGGCCGGGTAAATCCATCTTGTTCACGAGCGTCAGAACCGGAATGCGGCGCAGTCGGCAGACGGCAAAGAGCTTACGCGTTTGAGCTTCGACGCCTTTTGCCGCGTCGATGACCATGATCGCGCTGTCTGCGGCCGTGAGGGTTCGGTAGGTGTCTTCCGAAAAGTCTTGGTGGCCCGGCGTGTCGAGCAGATTGATAATGGCCTCTTTGTAGGGGAACTGCATCGCTGAAGCCGTGATGGAGATGCCCCGCTCCTGCTCCATGCCCATCCAGTCCGAGGCGGCCGTTTTTCCACCTTTGCGCCCCCGGACCATGCCGGCGGTCCGGATCAGGCCGGAGTACAGGAGGAGCTTTTCCGTAAGGGTCGTCTTTCCGGCATCCGGGTGGCTGATAATGGCAAAGGTCCGTCGTTTGGCGGTGGCGATTGCCAATTCGTTGTGCTCGGTCGTATCCGTGCGCATCATGGCGCGCAGCATACCACATCACTGCGAGGAGGCGGGAGGCGCATCTGCAAGGGCTGGGTTGACCCTTTATGAATGAATGCCCGCTTGTGCGTCGCGACCGAATTCACTCCCTTGCCGCCCTCAACTAGGTCAATACCTCGTTGCTGTCAGCGGGGAGACTCTCTAGAGTTCTTTACTAAGATTGGCGAGGTGCTCATGAACGTCTTGCTCGTGCATCCAGGCCCGCTCATGTATACGAAAATATATCTGCGTCTCGAACCGCTCGGGCTTGAGCTCGTTGCCTCAGCGGCACGGGCACTCGGACATCGTGTGACATTGCTCGATCTGCAAGTGGAATCGTCCACCGACTATGTCCGCCTGCTACGCGAGCACCGTCCCGACGCCGTCGGCTTTTCATGCAATTACCTGGCGAACGTGCCGGAAGTCGTGGACCTGGCCAAACTCACCAAACGCGTAGTTCCCCGCTGTGCGGTGTTCGTCGGCGGTCATAGTGCGTCATTCGTCGCTGAGACGATTCTCGTTCATGGCGACGGAGCAATCGATTGCATCTTAAAGGGCGAAGGGGAGACCGCCGTCGGCCCCGTGCTCGCTGCGCTCGCTGATCGGGACAATCAGCCAGGCGTGATTCCGGGAGCGATCACGAGCGCCGGCGAGGGACCGCCGGTCGGAATGCTCGAGCACCTCGACGCTCATCGGCCCGCCCGCGACTTGCTCCGTCACCGCAGAAAATACTTTATCGGCGTCTTGGATCCTTGCGCCTCAATCGAGTTCACCCGCGGCTGTCCGTGGGACTGCTCCTTTTGCAGCGCGTGGACCTTTTACGGTCGGAGCTATCGCGTCCGTACACCCGAAGCAATTGTTGAAGACCTGAAGACTGTCCGTGAGCCGGGCGTCTTCATCGTCGATGACGTCGCATTTATCCAGGCCAAACATGGTTTGGCCATTGCCGAGGCCATCGCCAGGCAAAGCATAAAAAAGCGTTATTATCTGGAAACACGAGGCGACGTGCTCTTGCGAAACAAAGACGTCTTCCGTATGTGGAAGACCCTTGGACTTGCCTATATGTTTATCGGGATCGAGGCAATCGACGAGGAAGGCCTGGCACTGCACCGGAAACGCATTACGCTCAGCAAGAATTTTGAGGCGCTTGAATTCGCGCGGTCCCTGGGCATCACGGTCGCCATCAATCTCATCGCCGATCCGTCATGGGATCGCCGACGTTTTGAGATCGTGCGTCAGTGGTGTCTCGAAATCCCGGAAATCGTCAACATTAGCGTCAACACTCCCTATCCGGGCACGGAGACCTGGCATACCGAAGCCAGGCACGTCACGACACGGGACTACCGGCTGTACGACATTCAGCACGCCGTCCTCCCCACTCACCTGCCACTACCTGAGTTCTATCATGAACTCGTGCAGACACAGCAGATTCTCAATCGTAAGCACTTGGGTTGGAATGCCTTGAAGTCGACCGCCCGTATCGCCGCAGGTCATTTACTCCGAGGGCAGACCAATTTCGTGAAGATGCTGTGGAAGTTCAACAGCGTCTATGACCCTCGCCTCCAACTTGCGGACCATGCGCGTCCGGTCCTCTACGAAATGCCGCTGCCTCCAAGGCAGACGTCCGGCGTGCGTACGGACTTACTGTACATCCACCACGCACGAGGCCGCGCTGGCCGTGTCCTGGACGACGCCACGGAGCAATTCGTCGAAACGACGCGCATGGGAAAGACGGCCTAAATGTCTGCCGCCCTGCCTTCGAGCGAGACCTCACATCTTCACGAGCGCTGCCCGGCCTGCCCTTGCCACAGCAGGTCATAACCCAATTCCTTGGTCTCGGCACACATGGAGGCGAGAGCGGAGAATTTTTTCGTGAACAGCTCGTTCGCGTGAGAGCGCTCATGATCCTCGAAGGATTTCCAGTAGGTGACGATCACGTAATGATCTTCTGCAGTCTTGGATGACGAAAGCGAGCCCTCCTCCGAGACAAAACCGGAAAATTTGAACACCTGCCCCGCGAGAAACCCGCCTTTGTCTCCTCCGTAGGTATCTTTCACGACGCTGCACAGCTCGCCGACAGCCAATTCGATATCCTCGAAGGTGATGCCGGGTTTCAGCGTCACCGTATTGAACAACATTTTGGCTCCGAATGGCACTGTGATGGGTCCGAACATGGTAATTCCTCTCCTCTCACTAAGCGGTTAGGCGTGCACGCGACGTTCACCGATGCCGAGGCGTACGGCTTCAATGTCCAATTCATGCTCCAGACGGTGGAGGACCTCGTCGCTGATCGTCCCGTCATTCCGCATGCCGATCAACGCCATCCGTTCGGCAGTAAGCGTCTCATGGCGGAGCCGCCGAAAGGCCTCGGCTGACTCCAGCGAACATTCCGGATCCACGTGGCCGTTCCCTCCAAACCGTTGCATCCGGCGGCCATAATGGTCTCGCAGCCGCTCAACCTGCTCTCCAACGGACCACGACTCGCCAGCCAATGTGTCCAACCGTGTCAGGGCCATCGAAGCCGCATGTTCGCGCGCGAGCATTTCCTCCTGCTCAAACCCTCGATCCTCTTCAAGATGCAAGGCCCGGATGAGGGGGGTGAGCGACAGCCCTTGCAGCACCAGTGTGACCAGGATGACCGTAAAACTGATCAGGATGATTTCCGCCCGGAAGGGCAGCGGTGTGCCGGCTGCGGTGGCCACCGGTAAGGCGAGGGCCGCAGCAAGGGTGACGATGCCGCGCATGCCCGTCCAGCCGATCAAAAAGATATTCGGCCAGGCAGGAAGCGGATCGCGCGCCCGCAGCGACGCGCTCAACCAGCGTGGAATCAGCGCGGCGAGCGGCACCCACCCAAGCCGGACAACGATGGCCGCGAGGCTGACAACGATGCCGGTCATGAGGACCGGGCCTAGGCCGCCGGGGGGGATCGCCTGGCTCAAGGCACGAAGTTCCAAGCCGATGAGGATGAAGATGAATCCGTTCAACACAAACACGAGCACATCCCAGACCGCGCGGCCTTGAATTCTGGTGATCGGCGACACGACGGCACTGAAATGCTGCCGGAGGTGTAAGCCCCCCGCCACACAGGCCAACACGGCTGACGCATGCAGCTGTTCCCCCAATACCCACGCGACGTAGGGAGCCAGGAGCGTAATGGCAATTTCCGTAAAGCTGTCGTGAGTGGCACACAATGCCCAGCGTGTGGCGATGCTCACGGCGATTCCTATCGCCACCCCGACGCTGGCCGCAAACACAAACGTCAAGAGTCCTTGTCCCGGAGCGAAACTTCCTCCGACGGCAACCCCCACGGCCATCCGATAGACGACCAACGCTGTCGCATCGTTGACCAGACTTTCGCCTTCGAGGATCGTGACCACCCGGCGGGGGATGCGCAGCCGCTTCCCGATCGCGGTGGCCGAGACCGCGTCCGGAGGTGACACGATGGCGCCAAGGGCGATCGCCTCCGCCCATCCCATGCCGGGCAGCAGCCAGCGCGCCACGACCGCCACCGCGCCGCTGGTCACGACCACCAACCCGATCGCGAGCAGCGAAATCGGGCGGAGGTTGCGACGAAACTCCCGCCAGGACGTGAAATATGCGGCCGCCCATAAAATCGGCGGGAGAAAGACCAGGAAGACGAGATCCGGATTCAAGGTGACCGTCGGGACGCCGGGTATGAGGCTCAGGATCAATCCGCCGATGACCAGGAGGATGGGATAGGGCACCACGATCTTCTGTGCGATCGTCGTCAGAGCGAGCACGACGCCCAGCAGAAGAATGACGATTTCGAGCTGGTGCAATCCTTCCATGGAAGTCTCGACAATCCGTTTGGAGCGCTGTGGGTGAGTAGGCTACGTGGGAGGCCTCGAGGAGTCAATTGCCTGCCGAGCAGAAGAGAGGACGGCTCGATGAATAAAGCCATGCCTGGCAGGCATGAGTAAAAGGCTGCGAACAGGGTTCAGGCGACTAGCGGACCGGCGGTCCGCTGTCCGGAATCTGAAGGGTAATAGAAATCGCCGGTCCTTCAGGCGGAACCTGCGCCAAAATCTTGTCTCCTGTCTTCAGTCTCGCGGACGCACCCTGGATCTTCGTGTCGGCGGTCACTCGAATGCGTACCTCCCGGCCGGAGATGTCTTTCACGACCAGTTCCTCTCCTTCCCAATACAAGACATCGCCCTTGACCTCCCTGGCGGCGGTCGCCTGAGATGGTTCCGCGAATGCCGAGTCAACCGTTCCGGGACACAACAGCCAGACCAGCAACAAGAATGCCATAGGCTATCCTCCTCCCTGGTTTCAGCCTAGAAATCATACCCACCCTTGTCAGTGTACTGGGATAAACCTCTGTGCGCAATCGCGGGTCAGGGAACCCTCGAAGCAAATCTAGGGAAAGAACGAGAGCCTCAGTGGCGCAAAAAGAGCGATCGTGCAGCATGCAGTCTACTATGCAAAGCGGCCTGACTTTCTGCTTTCTCCTGAGCGTCGCCGTCCTGCCAGCTGCAGCGCAGTCCGATCGATTTGGCGGACCCGTAGAATTCCGTTCTCCCGATCGGCCGATCAGCGTCCCGACGCTCCGCTTTCCCGAAGCTGCGGGTCTATCCTCAGACAAGCTCTCCAGTACCTCCGGGATGTCAGCCCCTGAAAACGCACTGAAACAGCTCGATATGGAATTGGGTCGAACGCTGAGCAGATCCGAACCCGGCCGGCGAGGTCCGCCGGATAAGACCGACGACCAGCGTGAAGAGCGAGCGCAGGCGAAGGGCACGTTCAAGTAACCACCTCTGTACAGGCCCCGACATCTGGATGGTCTAGACTCGCGCCACGCGCGGGCTGTTTGAGCTGGCTGATCGCCTCGATCCCCCTGGTACTCGGTGAACGACGTCAGGGCAGTAGGCGGGAAGAAGAACATTCACCATTCAAAAGCAGTCAAAGGAGGCTCCATGAAAGTCCTGTTCCATCTCCTGATTATGCTCTTGCTGTCGTGGCCGGATTGGGCCTTGGCTGAAGAGGCCCCGCATGCAGGCTACCGCGGCATTGCGTCTATCTATTACACGCTGATCTGGGGCATCCTGGCGTACGGCTTGTGGGACGCCTTCGGGAAGAAAGCGTTCTATGTAGGGGGACCGGTGATCGCCGTCATCATTTACTTTCTGCTCCCCTCAACCTGACGGGCGTTCGGCGGCCCCAAGACTTTTTGGAAGACGGCGGCACGCTCAATCAGGCATGCCGCCCACCCCCCACGCAAAGACCGATCGATG
>JARDZZ010000217.1 GCA_029240595.1 Nitrospira sp.
TGATCAAGCGAAAGCGGCGGGGTTGGTCGATGACATCGGATACCTCGATGAAGCGATTGACTTGGCGAAGAAAAATGCCGGTCTG
This sequence comes from Nitrospira sp., assembly GCA_029240595.1. Classification (GTDB taxonomy): domain Bacteria; phylum Nitrospirota; class Nitrospiria; order Nitrospirales; family Nitrospiraceae; genus Nitrospira_C. The sequence continues at coordinate 86 of JARDZZ010000217.1, forward strand.
AAAGAGGCGCGTGTGGTCACGTACCGCCGGCATGGCGAATATCAAAACAACATCTATTCCCGGGTGTTTGGAAGCGGAAACGGCCTCAGCAGTCTCGCGAGCATGGACCTCTTGTCCATGGTTCGCGGTGGGAGCCCACAGTTCATGTACCTGTGGATGCCGTAGGAGTGATATGGGGTTGTCGGCAAAGGATACGTACCGATCGGATTCCGACGCGCTGCCACAAGTCCTGGCGACGCCGGTCGGACGACGAGCCATGCTGGCCTGGGGCGCACGCGGCGCCCTCGGGTTGTGGACCGCGCTGGGAACAGGAAGTGCGCTTGCGGTCCTCAGTGCGCTTTCCGGGTGTTATCGCGCCCCGGGCACGGCCCGCGATCAGCTGATTTTCTTTTCAGAAGAAAAGGAGCTGCAGTTTGGGCTTAGCGCGTATCGGGAAGTGTTGCGGCAGGCACGCCTGAGTGAAAACGCGGAGATCAATGAACAGATTCAGCGGGTCGGTCGAAAAATTGCCGATGTGGCGAACAAGCCTGAGTATCAGTGGGAGTTCGCCGTCATCGAAGACGACAAGATGGTAAATGCGTTCTGTTTGCCAGGGGGAAAAGTCGCCGTGTTCACCGGCATTCTGAAACACACGAAGACCGACGCCGGATTGGCGACCGTGATGGGGCATGAAATCGCTCATGCCCTGCAGCGGCACGGCGTGGAACGAATGAGCCGAAGCATCATCGATCAGATCGCCCAACTCGGCGCCCTCGGTGCGGCGGCCGCAGGTCATTCGAGCGGAGGCGCCATCCAAGGATTGCTTGGTGCCTATGGCGTGAATGTCTCGCTGCCGTTCAACCGAAAACAAGAGTCGGAAGCCGATTACATCGGACTTCGATTGATGTCGCAAGCCGGATATGATCCACGCGAGGCGGTGCCCTTCTGGGAGCGCATGAGCGGTTGCCCGCGGCAAATGATCGACAAGTTGTGTTTCCGCTCGCAACATGCGATCCCTGAGTTTCTCTCGACCCACCCATCCGATGTGACCCGCATCAATCAATTGGAGGCGTGGTTACCTGAAGCGATGCGGTATTATCACGGGGCGGGAGGAGGGCCTATGCCGGCTCCTGCCCCTTACAAACCGGCCATCGGGCCGTTGCCTCAGACCAGTTAAGTCTGCATGCCGAAACGCACTGATATCCAAAGCATCCTCTTAATCGGATCGGGGCCCATCGTGATCGGGCAGGCCTGCGAATTCGATTATTCCGGGACCCAGGCGTGCAAGGCGCTGAAGGATGAAGGCTACCGGGTGGTCCTCATCAACAGCAATCCGGCGACCATCATGACGGATCCGGAATTCGCGGACCGGACGTACGTCGAACCGATTACGCTGGATGTGATCGAAAAAGTCATTGAACGAGAACGCCCAGATGCGCTGCTTCCGACCATGGGAGGGCAAACGGCGCTCAATGCGACGATGGGGTTGGTGAAGCGAGGAACGCTGGATAAGTATGGCGTGACCCTGATTGGAGCTTCGGCGGAGGCCATTCACAAGGCCGAGGATCGAGATGCCTTCAAGCAGGCGATGCAACGGATCGGGCTGCGCGTGCCGGAAAGCGGGACCGCCCATAGCCGGGAGGAAGCCATTCGTGTGCTCGACCGCGTCGGATTTCCCGCCATCATCCGGCCGTCATTTACGATGGGCGGCACCGGCGGCAACATCGCCTACAATCGGGAAGAATTCGAACGATTAATCGAATGGGCCTTGGCCATGAGTCCGGTCAGCCAAGTCTTGATCGAACAGTCGTTGATCGGCTGGAAAGAATACGAACTCGAGGTCATGCGGGATCTCAAGGACAACGTCGTCATTGTGTGCCCCATAGAAAATTTGGATCCGATGGGCGTGCATACCGGCGACAGCATCACGGTGGCACCGGCCATGACGCTGACGGACAAAGAATACCAGCGCATGCGTGATGCCGCGCTCCGCATCATCCGGGAGATCGGGGTCGATACCGGCGGTTCGAACATTCAATTCGGCGTCAATCCCGACACCGGGGAGCTGGTCGTGATTGAAATGAACCCGCGGGTGTCCCGGAGTTCGGCATTGGCGTCGAAAGCCACCGGCTTTCCCATTGCGAAGATTGCGGCAAAGCTCGCGATCGGGTACACACTCGACGAGATTACCAATGACATCACCGGCGTCACCAAAGCCTCGTTCGAGCCGACGATCGACTACGTCGTCGTAAAAATTCCTCGTTTTGCTTTTCAGAAATTCAAAGGCGCCGATCCGACATTAACCACGCAAATGAAATCGGTCGGCGAGGCAATGGCGATCGGCCGGACGTTTAAAGAGTCGCTGCAGAAAGCGATCCGTTCGCTTGAACTGGAGCTGAGCGGCCTTTCCTCCAGGGTCGGCTTGGACCGCGGCATTCCCGAAGGGTTCGATCGACAAGGCGCCATGGAACGGATCCGTCAGCAACTGCGAAGTCCCATTGCCGAACGGATCTGGTATGTCGCGGATGCCATCCGGTTGGGGATGTCGAACGATGAGCTCTTTGCGCTGACCAAAATTGACGCGTGGTTCCTGGATCAGTTGCGGGACCTGATGAGAGTCGAGCAGCGGCTGGTTGAACAGGCCAGCGGGCAGGGATCCTTGGACGACGCGCTGCTCTGGGAAGCCAAAGAACTAGGGTTTTCGGACGAGCGGATCGCACAGCTGACGGGTCTGGCGGCCGCTTCAATCAGGGCGCAGCGATCGGCACCAGGAAGCACAAGATCGGTCACCTACAAGCGCGTTGATACCTGTGCAGCCGAGTTCGAAGCGCATACCCCGTATCTGTACTCCACCTATGGAACGGAGTGCGAGGCACGTCCGACGGCTCGGGAGAAAGTGATCATCCTCGGCGGCGGACCCAATCGGATCGGCCAGGGGATTGAATTCGATTACTGTTGCGTGCACGCCGCCATGGCGCTTCGAGAGGAAGGACTCGAAACGATCATGGTGAACTGCAACCCCGAGACGGTGAGCACTGATTATGATACGTCCGATCGCCTGTATTTCGAGCCGCTGACCGAAGAAGATGTGTTGAACATTATTCAGCGTGAAAACCCGCTCGGCGTCGTGCTGCAGTTCGGCGGGCAAACGCCACTCAAGCTGGCCATCCCGTTGTCGAAAGCCGGCGTCCCGATTCTCGGCACGAGTCCGGACGCGATAGATCGTGCTGAAGATCGTGAACGCTTTCGGGACCTGCTCAATCGGCTTGGGCTGCAACAGGCCGAAAGCGGCATCGCCCGGTCCGTGGATGAGGCGGTGTCGATTGCCGCGAACATCAGTTATCCCGTGATGGTCAGGCCCTCCTACGTGCTGGGCGGACGGGCCATGCAGATCGTGTACGATCAAGCCGGCCTGCTCGAGTACATGGGATCGGCCGTCAAAGCCTCGCACAAACATCCCGTGTTGATCGACAAATACCTTTCTGATGCCATCGAGGTTGATGCCGATGCCATCTGTGACGGCCGGCGGGTGGTCGTTGCGGGCATTATGGAACATATCGAGGAGGCCGGCGTGCATTCCGGCGACTCGGCCTGTTCGCTGCCGCCCTATTCACTCGATGAGACCGTGGTGGAGGAAATACGACGCCAGATGACGGCCTTGGCATTGGAGCTGGGGGTGGTCGGCCTCATGAATGCTCAGTTTGCCGTGAAGGATAAAACCGTCTACGTGTTGGAAGTCAACCCGCGCGGCTCCAGAACCGTGCCGTTTGTCAGTAAGGCGATCGGTGTGCCGCTTGCGAAGCTGGCCATGAAGACGATGATCGGCCGATCGTTGGACGATCTTGGATTCGTGACGGCGCCCAAGCCTGTCCACCTCTCGGTGAAAGAAGCCGTCTTTCCCTTCAACAAGTTTCCCGGCGTCGACGTCCTGCTCGGCCCGGAGATGAAGTCGACCGGTGAAGTGATGGGAATCGACGCGGATTTCGGCTGGGCCTTCGCCAAATCGCAGGCCGGCGCCGGCGCCATGCTTCCGATGAGCGGAATGGCGTTTATCAGCGTCAAAGAAAGCGACCGACCCGCCGCGTTACAGGTATCGAAACAGCTCCATCAGCTCGGATTTGGGATTCAGGCGACGAGCGGCACCGCCATCTATCTGCGCGACCAGGGCTTGGAAGTCAAAACAGTACTGAAGGTCACGGAGGGAAGGCCACACATCGTGGATCTCATCAAGAATGGCGACGTGGCCCTCGTCGTCAATACTGTGGGGACTGCCGCGTCTCATGCCGATTCATTGTCGATCCGGCGGGAAGCGTTGAACAAGGGATTGGCGTATTACACGACGATGCGCGGCGCGCGGGCC
>JARDZZ010000218.1 GCA_029240595.1 Nitrospira sp.
CGGCGCACCCGATTGGAGCCAAACGCACGAGGTCATCGGCAAGGGATTGCGCGAAGCAGCCGCGCAGCAGGGCATTCCTCCAGACGCCTGGGTATTCATCGATCGGCCCGAGAAAGACGTGGCGGTGGAGCTGATCAGGTCCGGCAGGGCGCTGGACGCCATCATTCCGCGGGGAGGGGCCGGGTTGCGCAAGGCGGTGCTTGAAGGAGCCCGGATTCCGGTCCTCTGCCACGACGGCGGTCAGACGTACCTCTATGTGGATGCCGACGTGGATCTGCCGCTGGTGCAGAACGTGGTGATCAATTCAAAAGTGCAGCGACCGGCTGCCACCAATGCGCTGGATACCTTGCTGGTTCAGCAGGGCGTCGCACGGCAATTCCTGCCCGCCTTGATCAACCGTCTGCTCGTCGAGTTCAAAATCGACGTGCGCGGGTGCCCGAAAACGCTGGCACTCATGGGCCAAATGCCGATCAGCGGCCACACGTCCATCATTCCAGCCGCGGAGGAAGATTGGTCACGACAGTTCCAGTCACCCACGATGGCCGTGAAAATGGTTACCGACATGGACGAAGCGCTGACACATATTGCCGAGCACGGTCTCTGCATGACGGCCGTGATTGCGACCTCTAACTACTCGTCCGCTCTGCGCTTCACGCGCGAAGTGGATGCCAGTGCCGTGTTTGTGAACGCCTCGTCGCGTCTTCACGATGCGGAAGGATTCGGATTCGGCAGCGACATCGGGCTCAGCAGTGCGCGGCTCCATGCCAAGGGTCCGATCGGGTTAGAGCAGTTGACCTGTGAGAAATACGTCGTATTCGGAAACGGTCAGCTGCGCATGCCTCATCCGGTACCCGAGACGTACTTTGATGCCATTATGCTCAAACGTCCGTGAGAGGATGTTGAAAACGCCCGCCTGCGTCGCTCCTACATCGTTCGGATCCTCGACGCACCACTTGGGCAAATGCCTGTTCTACAGGCGGTGGGTGGGTGAGATGGCGTACGCCTCGGACATAAAACACTCGGCGCTCATCAACTCGCGCCCGTCCGCAAACGTCACGTTCATGAGTCTTCGCGTCGCGGACCTCACTGCGGCCTGACGGGCAGGCGTTTTGAATATCCTTCGCACGTGATCCTGCTCAGAGGTACCTTGGCCCACTCGCCTTTGCAAGAAGCGCTTCACGATCATCTTGCCCAATGGGGCTTGCGACTATTTTCGAGCGACCAGGCGTACGCTCGCTGGCAGCGGCAGGAGTTGTCTCCGGACGAACTTTCAGCCTTGCATCAACATGTCGAACGAAAGCGGCATGGCTCTTCCGCCGACGAAACGGCCTTCTACGATCTGACCGCCTCACCACGCATTCTTCCAGTCCTTTACAGCCAGCGTTATGAGTACTATGTGGCGATTGGGAGGATCGTAGAGGCTCATCTGGGCGAGGCCATGACGATTCTTGATTTCGGATGCGGTCCCGGAATCCTCACAACATTTTATGCCCGGCGGCTTCCGCATGCCGAAGTCACCGGCATCGATCGGTCAGCCGCCTGCATCGCTCAGGCCCAACGCAAGGCCGACGAATTGGGTCTGAAGAACGTTCGGTTTGTGTGTGCCGATCTCGTCGAAGGACCAGCCATCGGGACATACGAACGGGTCGTCGCCACCCATGCCCTCGTTCAATCGGAGCGGGATCCCGGACTACCAAGCATCAGCTGGAGGACATTCGAACGGGCGCGGGATGCGCAAGCGCAAGCGGCGTTTGAGGACCGAACAGGGCTCGGTCGCCGTCTTGATCGGGTGGCCGCCGCTCTGGTTCCGACCGGACGTCTCGTCGTGTTCGAAAAAACGCGTCAACTGTCGCGGCGGATTCCCCTACAGCGGGCGTTTTCGGTACGCGGCCTGAAGCTGCTTGAGCCGCCGCGCCCCATCCGCTATTCGTTGGTTGAAGAGGTCTCTGACGACGGGCCGCTTTTTGTGCTCGCGCTCGGGGAGGAACCTGCGTGTGCCTGGACTGAGGACCCGGAGCCGGATGAGGGGCTGCCGTTTGATCGTGTAGGCCTGACATCCCGTTCTTCAGGTCCGGAGGCGCCGCTCTATGAAAACCATTGGCCATCGGCGCAGCGGGAGTGGGAGCAGCTACACGATAGGAAAGTGATCAAGGAAGCGTCTGCCGAAGAATCCGACGGCCGTCAACTTCATGTCGAACTGGGCACCGCCGAAGGCTATCGCTACCTGTATTGCGCCAATACATTCGACCAGCGCCAGTTGGTGATCGTCGAACCGGCGCAAGCCGCGATGCTTCATACCTATTACCAGGAAATCATTCAAGGCAGTGCTTGACGGAGTGTGATGCCAGCACAAACCATGCCGACATCGATAGAGCTGTTGATCATCATCTTTTCCGCATTGGTTATTCTTAGTATTCTCACAATCAAATTGTCCGTCAGGTTGGGGATTCCGTCGCTGACTCTCTTTTTGGTGATCGGCATGCTGGCCGGTTCCGACGGGGTGGGCGGGCTGTACTTCGACAATCCCGCTCTTGTCCAGACGTTGGGAGTCATCGCACTCGTCTTGATCCTGTTTTCCGGCGGACTGGATACCGAATGGACCGGTGTGCGGCCGGTGCTATGGAACGGCCTCGCGCTCTCCACCATCGGCGTCGTGCTCACGGCACTGCTGGTTGGCTGGTTTGTGTCCTGGGTGCAGGGGTTTTCGTTTATGGAGGGACTCCTGCTCGGGGCGATTGTCGCCTCAACGGATGCGGCTGCCGTTTTTATGGTGTTGAGGGCGAGAAATGTGAAGCTGCCGCGACCGTTGGCGCATCTACTGGAATTGGAGTCCGGCAGCAACGATCCGATGGCCGTGGTGCTGACTGTGGCCTTGATTCAACTCATGACCAATCCGACTACGAACTTGTGGGACCTCCTCTGGTTTTTTCTTATACAAATGACAGTCGGGGCGGTGGCCGGCGTGGCGATGGGCGAACTCATCCGGTGGACGCTGAATACGTTGAAGTTGGAATTACGCGGCATCTACCCGGTGTTGTCGGTGGCCTTTGCGCTCTTAACCTATGGGCTGACCGCCGAATTGCATGGCAGCGGATTTCTCGCAGTGTATTTGGCGGGACTCTTCATGCGGCGGCACTCGGTCGTCCACCAGAAGAACCTGGTGCAGTTTCACGAGGGTCTGGCCTGGCTGATGCAAATCACGATGTTCCTGATACTCGGGTTACAAGTCTTTCCAGCTCGCCTGATTCCCATTGTGGGCGTCGGTCTCCTCGTGTCCCTTTTCCTGATTTTCATCGCCCGTCCGGTCAGCGTATACACGTCGCTGGCATTGTCCAGGCTCTCGTTCCGCGAGCAAACGCTGGTGGCATGGGTGGGTCTGCGGGGCGCGGTGCCGATCGTCTTGGCAACGTTTCCGGTCCTGGCCGGCATCCAAAAGGCCGACACGATCTTTCACCTCGTTTTTTTCATCGCCCTCACGTCTGTTCTCCTGCAAGGGCCGCCGATTCCTTGGATGACGCGGCTGTTGCGGCTCGATCGAGCGCCGCAAGAGGGGCGACGATGATTGCCGGTCAGGTGGCGTCTGCAGGCTTAGTCCACTGCTTGAAGAACGGTGCGATGGTGTCGATCGGAATCGGAAAGATTGTGGTGGAGTTTTTCTCAGCGGCGATCTCGACGAGCGTCTGCAGGTAGCGGAGTTGCAAAGCCGCAGGATTCTGGCTGATGACGTTGGCCGCATCGGCCAACCGTTGTGAGGCCTCGAATTCGCCTTCCGCATGGATGACCTTCGCCCGCCGCTCGCGTTCCGCTTCCGCTTGGCGGGCAATTGCCCGCTGCATTTCCTGCGGCAGATCCACGTTCTTCACCTCGACAGCGGTGACTTTCACACCCCAGGGCTCTGTCTGTTGATCGATGATCCGCTGCAGGTCTGCATTGATCTGCTCCCGCTTGGACAGCAGGTCGTCGAGCTGGCTCTGCCCCAACACGCTGCGCAGCGTCGTCTGCGACATCATCGACGTGGCGTACAGGTAGTCTTCGACTTGGATGATGGCTCGTTCCTGATCTACGACGCGAAAATAGATGACGGCGTTGACCTTGACGGTGACGTTGTCCTTCGTAATGACGTCCTGCGGCGGGACATCCATGGTGACGGTCCGCAAACTGACGCGGACCAGCTTGTCGATGAACGGGATGATAATGACGACGCCGGGACCATTGCCGCCCACGAGCCCGCGGGCCAGACGGCCCCAGCGGAAGATGACGGCCCGTTCGTACTCTCGCAGCACGTTAAAGCCCATCAGCATCAGCACGAGGCCAAGGACGAGAATCGCAAAAGGACTGATGGGGAGAATCATGTGTGGACCTCTTTCTTCCTCAGGTAAGGTTTGACGCGTAGTCGCAAGCCGTCGAC
>JARDZZ010000049.1 GCA_029240595.1 Nitrospira sp.
TCGGTCCTGAGACCCGGGGATTGCCGGCCGACCTGTTGATGCAATTTCCTCCTGAACGTCGGATCCGGCTACCGATGCTCGCGGAAAGTCGGAGCCTCAATCTCTCCAACGCCGCAGCGGTGGTCATCTACGAGGCCTGGCGTCAGGTAGATTTTGGTGACAAGCTTACTCGATGCCGGCCGTGAATCGAAGTGCCCTGCTTGCTCCCAACAAAGCGGGGTGCCCGATCAGAGTCGAGGTTCAGTGACCGAAAGTACGGGCGTCCGTCACCTGATACTGTCCTCTCGCCATCACAGGATAGAGGGAAAAAATCGGAGTATGGGCTGGGACCACGGCTGTGGTCACATCCGGAAGCAACTGCAGATGCATGTTCACGAAATTGAAGCTCAGTCCCTCATGCCATTTCTGACTGCCGGCGCCGGCATAGGCAGCCGTTTTTTCTGATGCATAGGTTCGAGTCAGTAATCCGGCAGCACCTTCTAGGCCGTACTCATGCAGATCCGGTGCCCCCTGCACGAGCAGGCTGACCGAACTGGCATCAAACCAGACCTTGATGTTGCAGCCGACTTGCGTGTACGGACCGAGCGAGTTGGTCCCCTCGAGGAATGCACGAGGCAACGCGATCTCAAACGGCACATCGTTTGCCACTGGTCGATCAACCTGGCCTAGGTTGGTTTCTCTCAGCGGCGCCGCAGAGACGAAGAGCAAATGTGGATCCGTCATGTCAATATCAAGGACTTGATCATCGTAGTAGCTGCACAGTCGTCCCATGTCATAGCGTAACGGGAAAGAATATCCGATCTTGGCGTACCAAATGCGCAGGGCGGCGTCCAAAGGATCTTCGGGTGATCGGCTGATCTTAAGGTCGAACGGCAACATGACATGCCAGGCGCCCGTTCGAGCCGCAACGAACGGCGCACAGGCACCAGGGAACTCCTTCTGCACGGCCACGGTGTCCGGTTCGAATCGTCGCGTGGCAGAGGTGAAGTGCTGAGCGATCTTCGATTCTTTCGTCAGGCGATATTTCTCCTGATAATAGGCCGCCGCCCGCTGTTGCGCGATGGATAAGTAATAGTCGGGCATGTCGGTTTCGACTACGATGCGCTGAGCCAGCTTCCCGGCGGCGGGGCTCGGACGTTCCGGTCTCATGGCTGCCGAATACAGATCGAGCTCGGCCTTCAAGCGCTGAATATCGTGCTGGAGCTGTCGAGCGAGCTCCGGGTCAAAAAAACTCGTAGTGGGAAGAATCTCGAGCGCTTTTTGCAGGCAATCCAATTTGTGCGTGTAGCGCTTCGGTTCTTCGGCAAACGCTTCGGCCGTCGCGACGAGCAGATTAAATTGCTCTTCCGGCGTGAGACCGATGGCGCTCAGCTCGTGATCTTTGATGAAGGCAAAAGCCAACGGGCCGAATGCCTCAGCTTTACGGATGCACAGGGTCAACAGAAAATTGTATTGAGCGCGCGCTTGATCCGGCGTCATGGTCGGCCATCATAACGGTCTCGCCTTGAAGGGAGCAAGGTCAGCGTGATCCGTCAACCTCTTTTCAGACTGGCACCTGGTCATGCTGTCCGGCTCGTTAGGGATCTCGCCAGTAGAATAACAGCGGCTTCACCCTCATCCTTCCGTCCCATGAAAATGCTGTGGCCGATTCTTCTCCTCGTGCTGGCAGGCTGTAGGTTGATCGGCCCCTTGGCAGTCCATCCCATCTCTGTCGGTCCCATCGAATTTGATCCGTCGACGATCGAGTCTATAGGAATCAGTCTGCCGATTCTCGGAGGCGACGAGGACTACGATGCCGTGGTCCGGGTGTCCTATCGCGTCGTTGGTGCCACCAGTTGGAAGACGGCGCTGCCACTACAACGCGTGCGACCCGATATGCTCTCTCGGGCGGTCCCCAGTACATTTCCCATCGCCGAGCAGTTTGCCGGCAGCATCTTCAATCTCCGTCCTGATTCCGCCTATGAGGTTAAGCTGACGATCGAAGATCCGGACGAAGGAGAGACGACCAGAATGGGCCTTGTGCGGACGCGTGCGGTGCCTCGGGACCTTCCACTCTCGCCTCATGTTGTGCAGGTCGATTCAGCCGAGACGCTGGTGTCCGCCCTGGCGCAAGCTGCGCCCGGTGATGTCATCACGCTCGCCAAGGGCCACTACCACGGTCCCTTCACGGTGGATCGGAGTGGTACCGCCGCTGATCCGATCATCATCAAAGGCGGCGGTCGCGAAGCCACCGTCATTGAATCGCCGGGAGCGGACTATGGTGTCCTTATTACCGGTTCTCACGTCCATCTCCAAGATCTGACGATCGGACTCAGCGCCTGGGGGATCAAACTCGTCAACACTGACGAGGTGGTCATTCACCGGACGCACATCAGAGATGTGAAGTACGGCATCAACGCCCGAAGCGGCGGCAACCGAAATGCATATATCTGCGACAACCTCTTGGAAGGAAGGGGAGTCGTGTGGCCGGATACGAGTAACCGAACGTGGGATTACGAGGGGATTGTCGTGACCGGCACGGGACATGTGATCTGCCACAATACGCTTGCGGGATTCGGTGATGCCCTGGGCCTCTCACAGCCCACGGTGATACCGAATCGCGCGATCGATTTCTATGGCAACGACGTCGTCTGGGGCGGCGACGACGGAATCGAGTTGGACTATAGCGAACGGAACGTGCGCGCGTTCAGGAATCGGTTCGGGAACGTGGCAATGGGCATCAGCTTCCAACCCATCTGGGGAGGACCGGTGTATGCGTTTCGCAACGTCATCTTTAACACGGCAACCGCGCCCTACAAATTGAATCAGGAACCGAGCGGCTTCTTCATCCTGCACAACACGTCTATCCGTTCCGGCTGGGCATGGTTGCAATATGGAGAACTCGTCTCAAATTTTACCTTCTTCAACAACCTGACCATCGGCACCGAGAACGCCGTCTACATGACGCCTGCTATTGAGGCGGCGGCCATTGACTACAACGGATGGAGTCCTGACGGAGAATTCAAGTTCGATTACACATGGACAGGATTTTCCTCCTTGCATCGCGAGTCTCCTTATGAGCGACATGGAAGGCTGCTCACAGCGCCCGTCTTCGATCAGCCGGTCATCCAGCCGACCCGATTCGAATCCTTCATGCCACCACCTTTGTCCCTGACGTTGCATGCCTCAAGTAATGCCATCGATGCCGGAGTGCGTCTCCCCAATATCAATGACGATTATCGCGGTGAAGCACCGGACTTGGGTGTCCTCGAGCGTGGCCACGGCTTGGCGCAGTACGGGGTCCGCTGGTAGTGAGACGGAGGCTGCTCGCCAATCTGCGGCGGACTATTCCATCCGGCTTTGATAGGGTGTCGGATAAATGAGATTCAAGAGCGAGGCATCATGATTCCAGAACCACAGGCTGGCAGCGAACACCAGGACAACGGTTGGAAGGATGAGCAATGCTAAGGCGGCGGCGTCTTGCATCGTCAGCGATTTCGTTTGCAACAGGCATTGTCCGTCTTCACCTCGTTTCACGGAACGAATCAGTAACGCGGCATTGAGCTGATGGCTCTTGAAGAAAAATGAATACACGTCGCCGAGCAACGGTATCGTTCCAATCAGCCCGTTTTTCAGCAGATTGTAAGCCATTCGCAGTTGCATGTCCCACGGGACATGCAACTGCCGGGCGATAACCAGGATCGTCGCGCCGGTCATTGTCGCGAGCAGATCGCCAACGATCGGAAGCATGCCGACCAACGGATCGAAGCCGACTCGAGAACGCAATCCCGGGACGGACAGCGCAGTGTCAAGTATGCGCGCGATGGTGTCGGCTTGTTCTTCTTTGTCTCGAACCTTCACACAGTCAGCATACGCTCGTGGCGGCTAGGGTTTTGTCAGTCCAGCAGCCAACGTCGCCGGAACTGATCACTTCATTTTGTTCGGATCCTGATACACCATGATGTGCGCGTAGGGACTTCCCTCAAACATGACGTACACTCCGGACGGATTGGGGGCGGTCGGCAGCTTCGAGGCTGAGGCATCAAACGGCCACATGATCATCCAATGCGGCGGTTCCTTGACCACTTTGGCGCCATCACCGGACATCACGACTTTGCCGTCTTTTTCCAAGTGCGATCCCCCCCGTGCCATATAGGCGATCCCCGGGACGGTATTGGACGGTTTAGGAGCGTTGTTCATGATGTCAGTCATCCATTGGTTGCTGGCGCCGTCCATGCAAATGGGATCGGGGACGGGCAGGTTCATGACAGTCGGGATACATGTAAAGCCATTCGTGCCCTTTCTTACTTCTGTGAGTTTGCCGTCGGCGCCATAGATCATCACGCTGGCATCCTTGGAAATGTGCGCCGGTGCTGCACTCAAAGCGAGAGCAGTCTGGTCCTTTTCGGACATCGTCTTGACTTCTTTGACCGACGATCCTTTTTGAGGCGGCTTGTCGGCTGAGAGCGCCAGGGCAGGTATCATGATCGAACAGCCTAAGAGGATACTGAGACGACTCGGACTCCGACGGGTCATGGCGATCCTCCTTGATGAAAGTGAACTTCCCGGTAATCGATTTGACTGAGACGACCCGCGAATCATAGACCGTATTTTTTGAGTTTCGCAAGAAGCGTTTTATAGTCAATGTCCAAGGTGTTGGCGGCATGCGTTTTGTTGCCCCCGCTCGCTTCCAACACCCGCTGGATGTGTAATCGTTCGACGTCTTCCAGTGAGCATTGTGAAAGGTGTTGGAGCTGTAATCCTGGTTGTGATTGTGGCAAGACGGCTAAGACTTCGTCGGCCGAAATCGGCTCCATGCCCTGCCCGGACATGACCAACCGCTCGATGACATTGTGCAATTCCCGGACATTGCCCGGCCAAGGATAATTGGTGAGTGCGGTTTTTGCGCCCGGGGAGAGCGGTCGAGGAGACAGTCCCGCCGCGCGGACGCTGTGCAGGAAATGATCTGCGAGCATGATCACATCGTCCTGGCGTTCACGAAGCGCAGGAACGTGCACGGTGACCGCATTGATACGATACAGCAGATCCTCTCGAAAGCGGCGTTCAGTGACGAGGACGTTGATGTCCTGGTTGGTCGCTCCCACAAGACGGACGTCCGCTTGGAGGGTCCGGGTGCTGCCGACCGGTCGATATTCGCCTCGATCCAAAAACCGGAGAAGACTGACCTGCATCTGGGTTGGCATCTCTCCCAATTCATCAAGAAAGAGGGTGCCTCCTTCCGCCGTCGTGACCAAGCCGGTCTTTGCACCGACGGCGCCGGTGAACGCGCCCTTTTCATGACCGAACAGTTCGCTCTCGAGGAGTTCGCGGTTCATCGCTCCGCAATTGATGGCAAGAAATGGCCCCCTCGCTCTGCTGCTCAGATCATGAAGTAGGCGGGCCACCACTTCCTTGCCTGAGCCGGTTTCTCCCTGGATGAGCACGGGGGCTTTCGATGAGGCGGCTTGTGCAATCTGGCCTCGCAGCTTTTTCCATGCCGGGCTTGATCCTTCAATGATGACGTCCCGTGTATATCCGCCGCGGCGCGCAGCGAGGTTTTCCTGCCGTAAGGCTCGTACGGTTCTCAGTTTGGCTAACGCCGCTTTGACCGCAGTGCCGTCGAACGGCGTGTCCTTGATGAGAAAATCCCATGCGCCTTGCTTCATCGCCTCAACGGCATCTTTCACCTCTCCGTGCCCTGTCAACAACATTACGTCGACCCCGGGTTGGTGATCGGAGACCCACTTCAAGACGGCCAGTCCGTCAACACCCGGCATGCGTAGATCGGTAATCACACAGTCAAAGGCTTGAGTTTGAAGCAATTGGATCCCCGCCTCACCGTGCGTGGCGAGGACGACGTCACATCCCTCCGCACGAAGCGTCTGCCCCAAGACCAACCGCACATATTCTTCGTCGTCGATAATCAGCGCGCGCATGCTCGAGGTGTGTCTCCGCCTGGATGCAACCGCTACCCGGGCCTGTGACCTTCGGAATCAGCGTCAATTGGAATCATGAGTGTAAAGGTGCTTCCCTTGCCGGGGGCAGATTCGACCGCCACCCGGCCTCCATGTTTGTCCATGACGAGTCGGACGATCGCCAGGCCTACTCCGGTTCCTTCATAGTCTTCCGGACCGTGCAAGCGTTCGAACAGGCCGAAGATCTTCTCGGTCTGAGCCATGTCGAAACCGATGCCGTTATCCTGTACAGACAAGACATACTCGTTCTGGGTCCTGGTGCTGCTGATTCGTATCTCCGGGTCGGCCCGGAAACGTGAGAACTTGATGGCGTTATCCAGCAGGTTCGCGAGCGCTTGGCGGATGCTGACTGGCTCCCCGTACAGATCGTCCAGCTGCAGGTCGAGCTCTACTTTCGGTTTCGGGCTCTGCGTAAAGCTGACTCGCTCGTTCACCAGGTTCGTGATCATGTCGCGAACGTTAAACTGTTGCTTCGGCAATTCCTGCTGCTCTAAACGCGAATACTTGAGGAGGGCATCGATCATGTGCGTGAGGCGGAGCGCTGAGTGTCTGATGACCCTGATGTGGTGCCTCACTTGCTGATCGCCGCCTTCGGCAAAGTGCTTTTCCAACAGAGAGGAAAAACCTTCAATTTCACGCAATGGTCCCTTTAGATCATGGGCGATCGAATAGGTGAAGGCTTCCAATTCTTTTGTTTTGCGCAGGAGCGATGTGCTGTGCTCCCGCAGACTGGCCAGCATCGTCGTCAGGGAGGCTGCGAGAGTCCCGACTTCGTCTCGGCTCGGCCACGCGGGAAATCGGGCCGAGAAATCGTGATGGGCCACCCGGTCCGCGGTGGCGGCCAGCGTCATCAGCGGCCGGCCGACGTGTCTTACCGCGAGCACGTAGGTGATGGCGATGACAAGGCCGAGTAAGAGAGCCAGCGAAAGGGCAATCAAGCGGGCGCGGCCGACCAGTCGATCGCCTTCATGCTTCATCTCCACATCAATCTGCGTGTGAGCGTCCATCAGTTGGTCGAGACCATCTGTGACGCGCGTGATCAGGCCGTCGGCTTCCGACTCCTCAAGATGGGGCAAATTTGCGGTCAATGTGGCAAGGGATTTGGCAATGTCTTCGATCGCCCGATCCTCCTGTTCCGCCAGATCGAGTCGGCGATGCTCCGCCAGCATGCCATACAAAATGGGATGGGTACGGGCGGCGTGCGTTCCTTTATACAGATTGAGTGCGCTCGTGAGCTGGGAAGCATGGTGTGCAAGCTGCCTGGCGATCTCGGTATGGATAGGGGAGTGTAAAGCCAGCTTCACATCGTAGGCCTCCCGCCGCATGTTCGCGGCGGTGACGATGGCGGGAACCGTAATTCGCTTGTGCCGGTCCACATAACTATTGATACGGGCCAGATAAAAGAGCAGCGCCGTGAGGCTTAACGCCAGGAGGCTCAGGATCAATCCGAACGAGATGAGAAGTTTTTGACTGATCGACAGGTGGCGAAACCACCCCGTCAGAGAGCGGTTCATGGCGCTACGGTACCATAGGCACCATGCGGGTGCCAGTGAGAGGAAGCACGCGTCCGTTACGCGCGTTCGGTCCCCCATCGCCGGTACATGAATCGTTCGGTGGGGGCGAACAGTGACTTGTCAACCGCGAGGCCGATCAGCACGATGACGATAATGACGCCGATGACCTGGTCCATGGCATGCAATTCCCGGCCATAGTGGAGAAGTTGACCGAGACCGAAGCCGCTCAGAATGGTCACGTAGATTTCTGCCGCCATCAGCGAGCGCCAGGCAAACGCCCAGCCTTGTTTCATCCCGCTGATCAAAAATGGAAGGGCTGCGGGAAGGATCACATGGGTCCACGTGTGCAAGCCGGTCGAACCCATGGTGCGGGCCGCCCGGCGGTAGATCGGAGGAATGGTCCGTACACCGTTGTCTGTCGCGATGATGAGTGACCACAGCGTCCCCATCACCACGACAAACAGCATGGCGGCCTCGCTCTGTCCAAACCAGAGCAGAGCCAGCGGCACCCAACACACGCTGGGGAGCGTTTGGAGCCCAAGCGCGAGAATACCGATCGTGTCATGGCACCACCGCGATGAGGCGGTCAGCAGCCCGAGGGGTAGTCCGATGAGAATGCCCAAGCCATAGCCCATCAGCAGCCGTCGTACGGTGACCAACGTGGCTTCCCAGAGAGTGCCGTCTTCTGCAGCACTTCGCAGATAGTCGAGGACGCTCAGAGGAGAAGGTAGTAACAGCGGTGACCAGATCTGAGCCTTGACCACCAGATGCCAGACCACGACCAAGCCCACAAAAAACAACGATGCAGCCAACCATCGTGTGATCAACCGGCCACCTCCGATTGGACGTAGCCTTTCAAGACTCCCATAATCTCGGTCGCGAACCGCGCCAGATCCACACTGTTGATGTCGCGCGGCCTGGGAAGGGGGATGGCAAATTCTTCACGAATGCGCCCGGGGTGGGGAGAGAAGAGGATGACGCGGTCTCCGAGACAGACCGCTTCGCGGACATTGTGGGTGACGAAGACGATGGTTTTGCGGTGTTGACTCCAGATCCGTTGAATGTCGCCGTAGAGTTGTTCCCGTGTCAGGGCATCCAATGCACCGAACGGTTCGTCCATCAGCAGGACGCTCGGATTCGGTGCGAGGGCCCGCGCCAAGGCGACGCGTTGCTTCATGCCGCCCGAGAGCTCATGAACATTCGAATGCATGAATCGCTTGAGTCCAACGAGTTCTAAAAAATATTCCGCTTTCTCCCGGCGCTCGGCTGCGCTCATGCCGTTGCGGAGCTTCAATCCAAACAGGACATTGCCCAGCACCGTGAGCCATGGAAACAAAGCCGACTCTTGAAACATCATCAAACGATGAGGTCCGGGTTCGTCGACGGCCTGGCCGTCGGCCCGGACAGTCCCACGATCAGGATGTTCCAAGCCGGCAATGATGTTGAGCAGGGTCGACTTTCCACACCCGCTGGGGCCGACGAGGCAGACAAATTCCCCTTCTGCAATCCGCAGCGACACATCATCGAGGGCATGCACATGCAGGGAGCTGGTCTGAAACCACTTCGAGACATGTTCAAGGACGAGCTTCGATGCCTGGGGGCGTGCCTGGGAATGCTCGGTCGTGAACATGTCAATTGACCCTTTCGATGAGGCGCGATAAATCGGGGATGGACCGGATAAAACCCGCACGCTGCGCATTAGCCACGAAATGTTGATATTCATCCAGGGACGCGTCGTTCTTGAGTACGATACGTTTCCATGACTGCGCAATCAACTCCGGTGATACGTCGGCTTTGGTTTCGGCGGCGAGCTCCTGTCGCACCATCTGTTTGGCTTCTTCCGGATGCGAGACAATCCAATCCGTTAACTCGCGGTGCGCACGAATGAACCTGGCAGCCAGATCACGTTTCGTCTTCAAGAATTTCACACTCGAAACCAGGACCGTGATGCTCTCGTTGGATTGTTCGACGAGCACCTTGCCTCCGGCGTCCCGCTCCAAACGCGAGACCCAAGGTTCGACCGTCCAGACCGCGTCGAGCTTCTTATTCTTGAATAACGCGAGTTGATCCGGGTTCGGCGTCGGAATGATGAAGGCGTCGCCGCCTGTCTGGGTAATCTTCAAGCCTCCGTTTCCGAGCCAGGCCCGGGCGGCAATGTCCTGAGTATTGCCGAGCTGCGGAGTCGCGATGGTCTTTCCACGAAAATCAGACGGCTGTTTCAGCCCCGAATCTGCTTGTACAACCAGCGCCGCACCTCCGGCGGCAGCGGCCGCGACTATTCTAATCTCTTCACCATTGGATTTTGTATAGGCATTCAAGGCCGGGCTCGGTCCCACATAGGTGAGATCGATCGAGTCCGCCAAAATGGCTTCCATGGCGCTTGGGCCGGCGTTGTAGATATACCATTCGATCTTCACGTCGGGTCCGAGCCGTTGTTCGAACCAGCCTCGTCCGGTTCGCGAGAGATGATGCGCGACAAGGCCTTGGACATGCGTGACGTTGGGGAAATGGCCGACCCGGATGGTGTCTCCGGCGCTCACGACGGAGGGAGCAGTGGCCATGAAGGCACCGAGTAAGACGATCCACATCATCATGTGCATAGGTTCACCTTATTGTGAGAGAGAAACATGAGGCGCGGAAACTCTCTTCGCCAGCGCAGATCGGGATGTGACAGTCGGCGCGCAGTGCTGCAAGGCCGCTGTGGCGAGCAGGCGCGTTGAATCCAGCAGGGGAAGAGCCGACTGCTCGTCGGCAAGTAACAGTGGAAGTTCGGTGCAACCCAGGATGACCGCTTCGGTCCCTCTCGCTGCTAGGCTTTCAATCATCTCCTGCACGTACGAGCGAGAGGGCGAGGTGTACTGCCCCCGAATGAGCTCGGTTCCGATGATGTGGTGCAAGCGACTGCGCTCATGCTCCTCAGGAAGAACGACCTCAATTCCCGCTTGGCTGAGTCGAGAATGATAGATGCGCCCTTCCATGACCGCTGCTGTGCCGAGCAGCCCCACACGGCGCAGTCTCATCCGCCTGATCTCTGCCGTTACCGCCTCCGCAATGTGCAGCCAGGGGACCGCCGATACCACATGGTCGAACGCGCGATGCAACGTATTGTTCGGGCAAATGATCAGCTCGGCTCCTGCTTGGACCAATTTCCCCGCCGATCGAGACATCAGCGCTGCCACGCCGGCCCAGTCATCCCGTTCGATGAGACTCAGATACCACTCCAGCGGGAACGTGTGCATCGTAATTTCAGGCTGGGCCGGCCGGCCGGTACGCACCGCCTCATAACAGAGACTGCGGTAGCAGAGCGAAGCACCGTCGGCGGTTCCCGCGACGATACCGATATGAGGTCTGGTCGACTCGAATACGTCCACGTGATATCTCCTTGAGTCTACACAGCGACAAGCGGCAGGCCCGCACACACTCAGGGCTGTGAGGGCTGACTCGGCTGACGCGGTTCCAACCCCGGATAGGTCGGAAGCGCCGCAAGCGCTTCTCGATATTTGATCTGGAGTTCCTCACGCTGGTCCGGAGCAAAGAGTTTTCCAGCGGACTTTACCTTGATCAGATAATCTTCCGGCTCGAATGTCACGTCAAACTCAGCCGATCGTTCCCGGACGTTCGGCATTTGGCGATCATACTTGCTGATGTCCGGTTCTGGTCCGTGGCGATCGTGCACTTCGCTCAACGAAAGGTGCAACGTGCCATTTCGAATCGATAGCCATCCCGTCGTGCTCTCTTCGTCACCCTGGTCGGTGGCATGGCTGAGGTGAAAATAGGCGCGTTCGTCGGGTGCGGCCTGCGCGAGTGCCTTTGAGAGTGCCGGCGCCAGGACCGTGATCTCCTCGTTGCGAAACGCTCGGGTCTTGTCAGCCTCTCCGTAAAACAGGCGGTGAACAAAACTGCGCCGCTCCCAACTCCGGACACTTCGGAGCAAGGTTCCCACTTCCGCAGCAGAAAGTGTGGCAGGATGCGCGTTGGTGCTTGAATCGGGATCCTTGACCAGACGGACCTGATTTCGCCCCGACTCATAAATCGTTTTTGGCGGCGGGTCGGAAGTGCCGGCGCAACCGGCACCGATCATCGATGCGGCCAGGACGAGCAACAGCGCGGACCACTTTGCACTTTGGGTGTCGATTCGCGTCCGCTTTGTCATGGTTTCACCTCCTGTCGCCGGACTAGCCCGGCATCGGATACCGCCTGGTCGAATCCATACTGCTTGAGTTGAGCCTGGATTGGCGCGGACAGCATAAACTCGATGAAATCACCGGCCCCTGAAATGTTTCTAGCCGTCCACACCACTGCGACGCCATAACGAACCGGGCTGTGGCTTTCAGCGGGGGCGGTATCAACAATGCGCACATGGTCGTCAGCCACGGCATCGGTGCGATAGACGACGCCGATTTCGGCTTCTCCTTTGGACACGAGGTCGAGAACCGCACGGGAGTGTTCCCCAAAGACGTATTGAGATTTCAATGCCGGCTCGAGCTTGCTGTACTTTAGGAATTGAGCTGCCACCTTACCGACTGACGAGGTTTTGGGATCGCCGACGGCGATGTGGTGCACGGGCACCGTGTGCAAGTCCTCGATCGATCTGATGGGGGCGGGGAGAAGGGTGCCTGTGATCAACACGAGTGAGGTGCCGGCATACACGCGTTTCGTGCCTTGAATGACGAGCCCTTTTTTCTCGAGCTGTTCGATCTCATCAAACAGAGAGGGAAGGAAGACGTCCACGGGAGCGCCTTCTTCAATTTGCTTGCGAAGCGTTTGAGAAGGGCCATAGATCACACGAACGGCGATGTGAGGGTGTTCCGCCTCAAACAGCGGCAGCATTTTACGCAGGGCGTCTTTGACACTGTTGGCGGCGGCAATGGTCAAGGTCTCCGGCTGTGCGAGTGCATACTGTGGTGCCAGAAGGGTCAGAATGAAGAAGCCGAGCAGCAATCGTCGTCCTTTCATGGGGTCCTCATCTCATGTCGGTGTGGCGTGACCATGTGATCCTTAGAAGTAAAACTGGTACTGCACGTTGATGCGATTCTCAATCAAGTCGCGACCAAAGCCGGGCTGGCTTTCAAACGGGAATCGATCCGGAGCCCGGCCGCCGCTTCCCATCGTGATATTGGAGTAATCGACGACAAGACGGTTGTTATAGGTGCCGTCAAAGCTGTAGTTGATCGCGACGCCGAACTCTTTGGTCAGGTCGTCTTGCTGCTTGGTGGACGGATCCATCATGCCATATCTAACCGCCACCTCGAGTTTTCGAGGGATGAGATATTTTCCCGCCTGGACATACCATCCCCACGCCTGGCCAAGATCTACGGGAGGGCCGAGAAACTCCGGAGCGGGGATCGTGCTGAGATCAAACGGCACCGTTCCACTGTCGGTATGTCTGACCCGCTGATGCCGATAGAAGCCTTCCGATTGAAGGGACCACCCATGATACTTCGCGATAAGATCCACTTCATAGGTTTGGAAATCGTAGACGCCGCCCGCGAGGAGCCTGCCGTTGCCGTTTTTTGCGACCCCTTGGCGATAGGCGCGGTCGACAATATCTGACCGAATAGAACTCAAATAGTTTTGACCGGGATTATACGCATAGCCGAACCCGATCGCGGCCTGAGGTGTCCGTGAATTCAGAATGTCTCCCTGGCCGTAGCCGGGGTTGCCTGCGATCTTGAACAGCAATCTGGCCGTGTACATCATCTCACCGTTCAGAAAGCGCGTATTATAGTTGTACGTTCGTGTCGTTCCCGCGGGCGGACCGCCGGCACCGGTTGGGGGCAGCACGGCCTGGCTGACTGATGTCCCATCCCTGGCAAGATTAGGTCCGGCTCCATTCCAAATGCCCAATGCATAATTGAAACGATACTGGTCCTCATCACTGAGAATGCTGATGCCCACGTCCCGGTTGCTGATGAGGTTTGCCGCAAACGCGTTTTGCACTCTCATATTGTCCGCGAACGTCGAGGTCGCGATCGAACTGATCTGGGAACGGTTGAACCACACGCGCTGTTGCCCGAGCTGAATGGTCGCCCATGGGATATGCCAGGAGGCGATGTAGGCATCGAGGAGCCGCGCTCTTCCGCTGCCGCCTTCTTGATCCCAGGCGGTCTGATCAAACGCCCAGGAAACGTTGTACCGGAAATCCGGATCCCATGCGTATCCGAGAAATTGAAGCCGCGTTCGCGGCACCGTGAAGCTGCTGGAATTACTCTGATACCGGACGGCGCGATATTCGACCTGTCCACCGAGGATTTCGGGATTTCGGGAGTCCCCGACGGTTCCCCAGGCCGAATTGTACGTGGCATAACTGTAGCGGGCCTGAGCAAGGAGGCGAAGCTTGAGCAAGAACCTGTCTCCAACCCGGATGTTGAGGCCGTTGTTGACGTCAACGCTGAAATTTGGTCGAGAAAGCCGCTCTTTGGTTTCAATGACTCGCAGACCCTTGTCATATTCTTCCTGCGTAATAAGGCCTTTGAGATACAGATACTTGAGGCCAGGATCTTCGCCCGAGTAGTACTCCCACTTTCCCTCTTTCTTGACGAACTGTCCTTCTTCAACAGCCGCTGCAGGTCCGGCATGGTTCAACAGCATCATGCCTGCGATGGCAAGGACGAACGCACCGGAAATTCTCATGTCGAGGTCCTCCGTGACATAGGAACTTCCGGTGGTCCGGTCAGTTCATGACGATGTGATTACAAGAAGTCGTCGTCCCTCCTCAGGACTAGAATCGTCTCATCATGCTTTTTTCATGTAATGGGGCACAGGTGAGTCCAGGCGCATCTTTTCTCTACGCTCGATCAGCACTACCTTCGAATCGTGGACAGTGATTTCAACGGATCCGAAATGGAGATCCCTCAACGCCTCCTGAATGGCCAGTTCTACCCGGTAATGTTGATCCGTTGTGTGCATGCTGGGCCTCATATTTTCCAGTACGTTTAATTTAATTACCAGTAACTCAGTAGAGTTAGTAATGATAGTTTTATAATTAATATGATCATATTTGTCAACAAGTAATTTTCTAGTATCCATTGGCTGGCTATATGGGC
>JARDZZ010000050.1 GCA_029240595.1 Nitrospira sp.
GCTTCTTCCTGGAGGATTTCCGCCGCTTGACGCTTGGTGCCGACGAAGAGCACGGACTGCCCTGAGGCGACGGTGTCACGGACGAAGGCATAGGCCTGTTCCATTCTGGCGACCGTCTGCTGCAGATCGATAATGTAAATGCCGTTGCGTTCGCCGAAGAGGAATTTCTTCATCTTCGGGTTCCACCGATTGGTCTGGTGTCCGAAATGGACACCGGCTTCCAATAATTCCTTGATTGACACGACTCCCATACCTTCACCTCCCCTCAAGGCCTGCAGAGCGCCGTGTGACGGGCGAGGGAGTCCGCCTCCCTTATTCTCAAGCCAAGCGACGTCGAAGACGCCGATGTGGATTTTAATAATTTCCCCTCTCGCTCGCCGCGAGGCGGAAGAGGGGGCCTGGATACGTCAGCCCAAAAGCCTTGGAACGTTAGCACAATGCCCCCGAGTTTACAAGGTTTCAAGGTGAAGGCAGGTGGCCTCATGACCGGTAACTGGCATTGATCCGCACGTAGTCGTAGGACAAGTCTGTCGTCCACAGATGGGACCGGTGACGGCCCTGTCCCAGTTTCACCTGTATCGTGAACTCCTTGCGATGAAAGACCTTGGCGATTCTTCGTTCTGCAGCCGGTCCAAGACCGACTCCGTTCCTGACCATCGGCACGCCTCCAAAGGACACATGGATCTTCGCGGGATCCATGGTGACTCCCGCTCTACCGATGGCCGCCATGACGCGGCCCCAGTTGGCGTCTTCTCCGAACAGGGCGGTTTTCACCAGGTTCGACGTTCCGATCGTGTTGGCGACCTGCCTGGCTTGAAGGGTCGTACCGGCACCCTCCACCTCGATTTTGACGACTTTGGTGACCCCTTCACCGTCACGGCAAATCGCCAGCGCCAACGGCTGACAGGCCTCAGTTAACAGGCGCACAAACTGCCGGAAGGCCGAGGTTCCCTCCGTAATGGGACGATTGCCGGCTAAGCCGTTGGCGAGACACAGCACCGTGTCATTGGTGCTGGTGTCTCCGTCGACGGAGATGCAATTGAAGGAGTCATCGACCGCCTGTGTCAGCGCTCTTTGCAGGGCGGTACGGGTAATCGCCGCATCGGTCGTGAGGTAGCCCAGCATCGTGGCCATGGCGGGATGGATCATCCCCGAGCCCTTCGCCATCCCTCCGATGATGACCATCCGGCCGTTGATGCGCGCTCGCCGGGCGATGGCTTTCGGTTTGAGATCGGTCGTGAGAATGGCACGGGCTGCGCTCAGTCCGCCCAGGCTGCTGACGCGCTCGACCAAAGCGGGGACCGCCTTGATGATGCGGTCGACGGGAAGCGGGCGTCCGATGACTCCTGTCGAACCGATGAAGACTTCGTGAATCGGAATGCCCAATGTTCGTGCGACGACCGCCGCAGTGCGTTGGGCCGCAGCCATGCCCGGACGGCCGGTGCAGGCGTTCGCATTGCCGCTGTTGATCAAAATGGCACGCCCGACGCCGTGGCGCAGGTGCAGGCGGTCGAGCGCGACCGGTGCGGCGATGACCCGGTTGGTCGTGAACACGCCGCCGATGGGGCCGCTGCGATCAGACACTACGAGCGCGAGATCGAGTACCCCCGCCTTCTTGATGCCGCAATGCAGGCCGGCGGCACGAAAGCCCAGGGGCGCTGTAATGCCACGAGAGTCGTTCTGGCTCATGGAGACCTGTGCATTGAAGGATGACCGGAGGGTTAGGGATAGGCGGCGGGCGCGGTCAGGCCGGTCTCTTCCGGAAGTCCCAGCATCAAGTTCATCGCTTGGATCGCCTGCCCGGCGGCACCTTTCACCAGATTGTCCAGGGCCGCGACGGTCACGAGCCAGCCTGCCCGTTGATCGGCGTAGACACCGATGTCGCAATAGTTCGACCCTTTGATGTACCGGGGATTGGGCACAATGTCGTCAGAGAGTCGGATGAAACGATCGTTTTTATAAAACGTATGATAGAGCGCGCGTACATCTGCGAGCGGGAGAGGTTTCTTCAAGCGGCAATACGCTGTGCTGAGAATGCCGCGATTCATCGGGACGAGATGCGGCGTAAAGGTCACGGTACTGGAGTCGGGATCCACCTTGGTTGAGCCGGCCTGACGTGGCAGCAGCGCCTGGAGTTCCTGCTCGATTTCAGGAATATGGCGATGCTGACCGATCTTGTAGGGCTCAAGCGACTCATGGGCCTCGGGAAAATGATAGGGCAGTGCCGGGCTTCTTCCGGCGCCGGAGATGCCTGACTTGGCGTCGATGACGACCGTGTGCGGTTGCACGAGATCCTGGGCGAAGAGCGGCGCCAATTGTAAAATTGCCGCTGTCGGGTAGCACCCGGGCGATGCCACCAGCTTCGCCTTGGCAATGGCTTCGCGATGCAATTCCGGTAGTCCATAGACGGCGGATTTCAGGAGTTGAGGATGAGTATGAGCCGTTTGATACCAGCGTTCGTAGGCGGCCGGATCTTTCAAGCGATAATCCGCACTCAGGTCGACGACGAACGTTCCGGTTTCCGCACAGGCCGCGACCGGAGCCATTGATGCGGTATGTGGCAGGGCGAGAAACACGGCATCGGCCTGTTGAGCCAGGGCCTCCGGGGCGAGCGATTGAAAGGTCAGCGCGACAGTGCCCGCCAGGCTGGGGAAGACGGTGGCGACGGGGGTTCCTGCGGATTTCTCCGACGTGACCATGACGACTTCAAAATAGGGATGGAGCGCGGCAAGGCGGACGAGTTCGGCTCCGGCATAGCCGCTAGCTCCCGCGATCGCGATGCGAATCTTTCTCATAGTGGTGTGCCGATGCGGCAACAGCCCTCCAGCTGGATTCTCGCAGCGCTCAAACCTTCAACGTACCTCAAGCCATACGCCTCGGGCTTTCGCTTGCTGTGGCCTTGCTGGAAGAACGTGTTCATCATCCTTCTGAATAATCACAGTGGTTATAGCTGTAGACATAAAAAAAGGGAAGGCCGGAAGCCTTCCCCTTTTTCCAGATGCTGGCTCCGACGCTTAGCGTTTCGAGTACTGGAACCGCTTTCTCGCTCCCTTTTGGCCGTATTTTTTCCGCTCTTTTACGCGCGAGTCGCGGGTGAGGAGACCTTCCTTCTTAAGAGGAGCACGCAGCGGCTGGCTCAAAGACACCAGGGCTCTCGCGATTGCATGCCGCAGTGCACCGGCTTGTCCGGTCGGTCCGCCGCCGTGCACGGTTGCCTTGATGGAAAACTTGCCAGTGACCCCGGCCATCTCGAGCGGGAGCTGAATGATCTGGCGAAGTGTGAGCGGAGGAAATGCCTTTTCGAGCGGCTGATCATTCACGGTAATGTCACCCGCCGTGGCGGTCACCCAAGCGCGGGCGATTGCGCATTTCCTTCGTCCTGTCGCGTATTCGGTAGCTACTGCCATGCTCTCTCCTTATTTGTGAGGATGCTGAACAAGCCAATCAATTTAGCGTGATCGGTTCCGGATTCTGTGCCTGATGCGGATGGGTGGCGCCCACATAGACGCGAAGTTTCTTTGCCATGTGGTTGCCAAGCGGCGTTTTCGGCAACATGCCTTCGATCGCCGCGACAAGCAGTCTTGTCGGATCTTTTCGGAAGACATGCTTGGCCGTCGCGGTCTTTAAGCCGCCCGGGTAGCCGCTGTGGTGTCGATAGAGTTTGGTTTCCATCTTATCGCCGGACAAATGGATCTTTTCGGCGTTGATGATGACCACATGGTCGCCCATGTCTACGTTCGGGGTGAAGGTCGGCCGATGCTTGCCCCGAAGCATCCCTGCCACGCGGGCTGCGAGGCGTCCCAAGGTTTTGCCTTCGGCATTGACCAGGTACCATTTCTCTTGCACGTCTGCTGGTTTCTGTAAATAAGTCGACATCGTCTCGCCGCGCTCCTTCACGCCAAGGGATTCACAATTGAAAGATCAAGACTCTCGTACTTCCTGTTGGTTCATGCTGTTCTTATCCTGTTTGGCCAGCCACAAATCGAGATTGGCCGTGTTCCGGCGCGCGAGCACGTCTTCGGTGATGTACAGCGGCGCATTGGTGCGCAACGCGAGCGAGATGGCGTCGCTTGGCCGAGCATCCACGGTGCGTTCCACGCCGTTGTTTTCCAGATACACCGTCGCATAGTAGGTGCTGTTCTTCACGTCACCGATGACGATACGTCGCACGTGGACGTTCAAATGCTCTGCGATGCTCTTGATCAAATCATGGCTCATCGGCCGAGGAGTCAACGTCGTGTCGAGCGCCAGCTTGATGGCATGACCTTCGGCCGCACCGATCCAAATCGGAAAGGTGTCCGACTGGCCGTCCTGACGGCTCAACACCAGGATTTTCGTGTCGGTGTTGGTCTCATCCAGGACACGATCCACTTTATAGGCGATGAGTCCCTGATCGGGCGAGGAAGGCGGCTGTTCCATTATGAGTCCAGTTTCCCGAAATCTTCGGGTTTCAGATTCTCCAGCCACTGTTCGAGTTCTTCTGAGCTTTGCTTGTTGAGCACGGTTTCCCTGGCGAACACCGGGGCATTGGATCGGAGCGCCAGCGCAATAGCGTCGCTGGGGCGGGCGTCCACGGTGTATTCCGAATCTTCATACATCAAGTGGATTTTCGCGAAGTAGGTATTTTCGTTGAGGTCTGTGATGACGACGCTGATGACCTTGGCGTCGTACGCATCGAGAACCGATTTCATAAAATCATGGGTCATCGGACGGGGAGGGGCGACATTTTCCAATGCCATGCTGATGGCGCCGGCTTCGGCCTTGCCGACCCAGATTGGAAGCATCTCGTGGCCCTCTTCGTCGCGCAGGACGACGATGTAGGCATTATTGTAGGGATCGAACATCAAGCCTTTGAGATGCATCTGCGTGATCACAGGAAACGAAGCTCCACCGGCTGTTGGGAAGAGAAATCTCCAGACCGCAACAGGAACTGTGCACCCTAGCATTTTTGAATTTCGCATGTCAACGAAGCCGGCGACTTCGCTGAAGAAACCGCCGCACGTTGTGACCTGGAGAGTTCCGAAATACCCGGGTCAAGATTGAGGGCGATAATTTTGATCCAACTTGGCGGTGTCCGCTTGCTCTTCGCCAATCTTGAGGAACGCTTTCATCTGTTTCTTGACGAGTTCTCGTCCGCTTTCATCGCCGAGGTTGACCTGATATTCATTGATCACCATCACCCGCATCGATTCCCATTTTTTCCAGCAAGGTTTGCACACCTTGGCCTTAATCTCTGTCTCAAGTTTGCCCATGAACAAGGGGTCTGTAATCGGTTCCCCGGTCTGGCCGCAGGTGACGCACTGCACGTCTGCCATAAGATATCCGCCTCCTCTAATGTAGGTGGTTCGGCCGAATTGTACCATCGGGTTTCCGCCAATTAAAAGGGGGACCTTACAATTGACCCTTGTGAAACCTTCGTGTTAGAAGTGGCGCCCCTTCACTTCTCTGCCCGGATGGCGGAACTGGCAGACGCGCCGGACTCAAAATCCGGTTCTCGCAAGAGAGTGGGAGTTCGACCCTCCCTCCGGGCACCACCAGGGTGGCTCATGAGAGCCAGGCGGAAGACGGATGGTCCTCTTTAACCTCGCATTCAAACCCTCTTGACTTGTTTTTTAGACTGGCCTATAGTCCGGCCCCTAGCATTATGAAAATCAAACGAAATCATGGATCACCCGTCGTACCATCCTGTTGTTCTGTATTATTTTTATTTTCTACTCACCAAGGAGGCAGCACATGCGTAAGGTGTTGGCGCTAGGAGCGGCAGTTCTCTTTGTCGGCTCCGTGAGTGTAGCGGTCGCCCAGGAGCGGTTGCAGAGCAACCAATCCGGTATGGGCGTCGGTGAAGGGGTCGGTGACGTGTCCGGGAATAGTACCCGCGTGAATGTGTTTGACCGGACGAGCTTTCTTGAGCGGTTATCGCAGGCTGAAACGGTGTATGGCCGAGTGCTGGGAGTGGATCTACCCGGAAGGAAGTTGCATCTGGAAAGCGGCGGCAGTTCTCATGATGAAGGCCGTGCGGGCGGCGGCGCGATGAATTACCGCACGGTGTATTTTGATGACAAGACGAACATGGACCAGGTGAGAGCCCTGGAAGCCGGTGACGATATTATTCTGCAAGTGTTCGAGGAAACGAATCAACAACAGCCCTTTGGGACAGGCCGCAAGCTCGTTCGTGAAATCAGCGTGCTTCGCGGGAACGAGAAGCTCGCCGGCTTCGGCGGTCTGGGCCAACGCCCGAACCCGATGACCGAGCGCGGCATCGTGACGAACAGCGGTGGAATCACCGGCGGTATCAGCGGCGGAGTTCTGCCAGGTACGGCACAGGGTGGATCGATCAGCACCACGATCGGCGAGTTCACCGGTGCAGCACCTTGCTGGAACTGCGAACCGCAGCCAGGATGGGGCTATCAGACCGTCGCGCCGGAGACCAAGGTGCAGAATAAATCAGACTACGGAACTGAGGTGTCGAAGCCGAATTTGGTCAAGGGTCTGCAGTAAGCCAAGTTTTGCCTCGAGAACGATGCGAAGGGGCAGCCGCAAGGCTGCCCCTTTTTATTGGTCTGAGGCTGGCAGGACCGGTTTCAAGTTCATTGCAGCCGGTTGATGTCCTTGATAGGATTTTCTGAACGCCTGATGGGGAAAGACGTGAACAAGCAGCAGCAAGCGGTTCAACCGCACGCCGAATTGGATCTGCGAGGGGTGATTTGCCCCTACAACTTCGTCAAGACGAAGTTGAAGCTGGAAACTATGGAGCCTGGACAGATCCTTTCGGTGATTCTCGATGCCGGGGATCCGATCAGAAACGTCCCGATGAGCGTCAGCAACGAAGGCCACGAAGTGTTGTCCCAGGAGCCTCTCCAACAATCCTATCGCGTATTTATCCGACGCAGCTGAGTCATCGCCGGTCTTTCCCGGCGCCTGCGAGCACCAGCGTGAGTTCTGCGTCTCGCGAAAGAGACCGAGCGATCTCAAGCAGCGATGTCGCGGATCCCTGACACAGCCGTTCATCCTTTCTCGTCATGTTGACCGCCAGTGTGACGGCTCGGTTGGGAAGGACGCGCCCGATGCTGTTGAGGATATGCGGAAGAATCGGTGGATGCACAAACATAACTGTGGTTGCTGATTCACGTTTGAGTGTCGAACACAATTGATCCAGCTGGGGACGTGTCCGGGGTAAGCGACCGAGGAAGATGAGACGGTCGCCTGAGTATCCAGACAAGGCGGCGGCCGCGGTCACTGCCGAAGCGCCCGGCACGATCGTAACGGGATAGCCGGCATTGCGGGCAGCGGTAATCAAGAGTCGCCCTGGATCATAGATGACCGGCATGCCGCAGTCAGAGACGAGTGCGATATCGTGGCCTGCGCTGAGCCGGTCCAGCAGGATGGCAATCTTGTTTTCGTCTCTGCGGCCATAGCTGGTAATGGTGTTGCTGATTCGATGTTTTGAAAACAGCGCTTGAGTGGCCAGCGGGTTTTCTGCCGCCACGATGGAAACCTGTCTGAGGACCGCTCGCGCGCGGATAGTGAGATCGTCCAGCGATCCGATAGGCGTTCCCACGATAAAGAGCGTGCCTGAGCGACGACGACTCTTCGGAGAATTGGACGCCTTCCGAGAGGTTTGTTGACTCTTTTGACGCGCCATCGATATAATTCTACGCACTCGCCCAGGCCAATTGTCCTGAAAAGTTCAGGGGATAGACTTCATGGCCGCCGTGTTTTTCATGGTCACTATGGCACTGTATTTTGCTGCCACGGTGTCCTTCCTTGCCCTGCTGCTGCGGCGGGCTGATGCCCTGTCAACCTTCGCGCTCACGATCACTGCCGTTGGTTTTGCCACACACACCGTCGCGCTTGTTATGCGGATGCTGACGGGGCCGGGGGCCTCGACACCGAGCATTCACGAAGCGCTGTCGTTTTTCTCCTGGATGTTGATCCTCGTGTTTCTCGCCGTGGAATTTCGTCACCGCCTGCATGTGCTGGGATCGTTCATCGTGCCGCTGGCGCTCGTCTCTCTGGTGTCGGCCGCTGCGCTTCCCGAAACGGTTCCCACTCTTCAGCCGGTGTTTCGTACGCTGTGGGTTCATGTGACGCTCAGCATGCTCGGCACGGTCGGCTTTGCCGTCGCCTTTGTCGCGGGAGTCATGTATCTGATTCAGGATGGCCTTCTCAAGTCCAAACGATTCAACGTGCTGTATTCGAAGCTGCCCGCCCTGGATTTTCTCGACGATTTGAACCAACAGTCGATTGTGTTGGGTTTTCCGCTTCTCACGCTTGGGATCATTACCGGCGCAATCTCGGCCGAATTCGCACGCGGCACCTACGTGAATTGGAATCCGGAACAGACCTGGGCGTTGGTGACCTGGCTGTTTTACTTTTGCGTGCTCGTCGGGCGGCTCACGGTCGGATGGCGTGCCAAACGCGCCGCCTATTTGACGATTATTGGATTCGCCGGAGTGGTGCTGACGCTGGTGGGTGTGGCCCTCAAAAGCTTCGGGTCAGTCTCCTGATATGCATATCGTCGTTGTCGGACTCAGCCATAAAACCGCACCCGTGGAAATCCGGGAAAAACTGGCTGTTCCCGAAAGCCGCCTCGGAGAAGCCCTGACTCGATTGTGCGCGTATCAAGGAATCAAGGAAGGCATCCTCTTGTCGACCTGCAACCGGGTTGAAGTCTATGCCGTCGTCGAGGATCTTGAAGCGGGGTACAGCCGCATCCAGGAATTCCTGGCTGATGCGCACCTGTCGGTCGCATCGGAGCAATTGACGCCTCATCTATACTGGCAAACCGGCGATCGGGCCATCACGCATTTATTTCGCGTCGCCTGCAGTCTGGACTCCATGGTGGTCGGTGAATCTCAGATTTTGGGTCAGGTCAAAGACGCATTTGAGACTGCGCTCACCCACAAAACCACGGGCCTGATTCTCAACAAAGTGGTCAAGAAGGCGATCTCGGTCGCGAAACGGGTGCGAACAGATACGAGAATTGCCGAGACGGCCGTCTCGGTCAGCTATGCGGCCGTCGAGTTGGCGAAAAAGATTTTTTCCGATCTGCGGGACAAGACCGTGTTGCTCGTCGGTGCCGGCGAAATGGCCAAGCTGGCGGCGCGGCATTTTATGGCTGCCGGTGTGCGGCATGTGCTCGTGACCACGAGAACGCCGCAGCATGCCGTCGTCTTGGCCGACCGGTTCAACGGGACCGCCGTGCCGTTCGAGCAGTTCCGGGAGGAAATGGCCACGGCCGATATCGTGCTCGTCTCGACGGGCGCTGCACATTATCTCGTGGGCAGCGACGACGTTCAACGAGCCGTCAAGCAACGCATGAACCGGCCCATGTTCTTGATCGACATCTCCGTTCCCCGTAACATCGATCCGGCGGTCCGACACGTTGACAACGCATTTCTCTTCGACATTGATGATTTGAAATTCAGGGTCGAGCAAAATCGCGGGGAGCGCCTCCAAGAGGCCGAACGGGCCGAGCACATGGTGATCGAAGAAGTCGCGGCAGTCCGGCAATGGCTGCAATCGCTGGAGGTCACACCCACGATCGTCGCGCTGAGGGGTCGTGTCGAGGACATCAAGCGGGCCGAGGTCGAGAAGGCCCTCGCTCGCTTGGGGCATCTTCCACCACAAGAGCGGGCGCTGGTGGAGGCCATGGCCTCATCGATCGTGAACAAGTTAATCCATAACACGATGGTGACGTTGAAGTCGGAAGTAACTACCGCAGATGGCGCGGCGTTTGTCGAAGCGGCCCGGCGGTTTTTCAACCTGGGAGAGGCCGGGCCTATACGTGACGAGATTGAGATCGACGAGTCCACGACTCGCACGAGCGTCAACAAACCCGGTTGATGGCGCAGGGAACATCCATGGGATTGGCGAGGACAGGTCCGAAACTTTTTACGTGTCCGCAGTGCCGGAAAACCTATCTGGGGTATGATCCGGTACCCGATTGCCCCTCCTGCGGCTACGACTATCGTGCGAAAGGCGGATTTCGGTGGGATGTGCTCGTCTATCTGCTGTCGGTGCTGGGGATGCTCAGTTATTTTCTTGTCTCGTCTTCCTATCGCAGTCTGATTACTGAATCCGTGACCACAAGTCCCGGATCCACCTCGCAACATTCCACGTCTGCCCCTGCATCGGGTCTAGAAAAGCTTCCGGGAGCAGACCGGTCGCCGTTTGTCTACCCGCCGGAACGCGGCGCGGATCGCTGACATGACGGGCGTGATTCATGAGCGATCCACATTGGTTCTCGGGACACGCGGCAGCAAGTTGGCGGTCCATCAGAGCGAGTGGGTGCAGGCCCGAATCCGGGAGCTCGCTCCGCACCTTACGGTCACGCTGCGGCGCATCCAAACGTCCGGCGACAAAATCCTCGACGTTCCGCTGGCTAAAATCGGCGGCAAAGGCCTCTTCGTCAAAGAGATTGAGGAGGCGCTCTTGTCCGGCGACATTGATTTCGCCGTCCACAGCATGAAAGATGTGCCGACGCAATTACCGGCGGGGTTGGACTTGCTCTGCGTGCCCGTACGAGAGGATCCGCGAGACGCCCTGGTCAGTCGCGACGGCAGACGGTTTAAAGATCTGCCATCCGGCGCGAGGATCGGCACGAGCAGCCTTCGCCGTCAAGCGCAATTGCTCCAAGCGCGGCCCGATGTCTCTATCAGCGTGTTGCGCGGAAACCTTGATACCCGATTGAAGAAGCTGCGGGAAGGGCATTTCGATGCCATTGTGCTGGCGGCTGCCGGTCTGCGCCGCTTGGGATGGGAAAGGGACATTACCGAGTATCTGGCTCCAGAGATCAGTCTGCCTGCCATCGGCCAGGGCGCATTAGGCATCGAGGGCAGAACAGACGACGCCTTTTTGAGGGAAGTCTTGAGCGGTCTCGAGCATGCAGCGACGAGGACCATGGTGATCGCCGAGCGGGCGTTACTGCACCGCTTGCAGGGAGGCTGCCAGGTGCCGATTGCGGCTCATGCCACAGTGAACGGATCGGAAATCGTGTTGGATGGACTGGTCGCGAGCGTGGACGGCAAGGAGGTCATTCGCGACCGTGTGCACGGGACGACCGCTGATCCGCATGCGGCGGGCATTCAGCTGGCAGAGCGGTTGATCGGACGTGGAGCCGAGCGAATTCTTCATGCGATTTACGGGACGGCGTCATGACTACCGGACGTCAGGGGATTGTCTACCTCGTCGGTGCCGGGCCGGGCGATCCCGGGCTGTTGACAGTGAAAGGCAAGGAATGCCTTGAGCGGGCGGATCTCGTCCTGTACGATTATCTCGCGAATCCCGCGCTGCTGGATCATGCGCCATCGGGAGCCGAGCGCATTTACGTGGGACGGCGGGGACGCGGTCAGTATCAGGACCAAGCGGAAATCAACCGGTTGCTCATCGAACGCGCAAAGGCGGGAGACGTGGTGGTGCGGCTGAAAGGCGGCGATCCTTTCGTCTTCGGGCGCGGGGGAGAGGAGGCCGAGGCGGTGGCCGCTGCCGGAGTGCCTTTCGAAGTCGTGCCAGGTGTCACGGCGGCCATCGCCGTTCCCGCCTATGCCGGCATACCAGTCACCCATCGCACACTCGCGTCTTCACTGACCGTCATCACCGGCCATGAGGATCCGGCCAAAGGCACGACCGTGATTGACTGGCCCAAGGTGGCCAGTACATCGGGAACACTGGTCTTTATGATGGGCATGAAGACACTGCCCCTGATCGTCTCGCGCTTGTTGGAAGAAGGTCGGTCGGCCGACACGCCGGTTGCCGCCGTGCGGTGGGGCACGAGAGCCGACCAGCGAACGATCATCGGCACGCTGCGGGACATTGTCGAGAAAACCGAACGGGCGCGGCTAGAACCCCCGACGGTGATCGTCGTCGGAGCGGTGGTGAAGTTGCGCGAGCAATTGAACTGGTTCGAGAAGCGGCCGCTTTTCGGCAAGCGGATCGTGCTCACGCGGGCCCCCGAGCAGGCCAAGGAGTTCGGCCGTCTGCTGGCCGCCTTCGGCGCAGAGCCGATCGAGGCCCCCACGATCAATATCGTGCCGCCCGCCAGTTGGGAGGCTCTCGACAGGGCCATCGCGAGGCTGCGGGAGTATGCCTGGGTGATCTTCACCAGCGTCAATGGCGTGGCACCGTTTATGGAGCGGCTCGGACGCGCCCGCCAGGACGTCAGAGCGCTGGCTCATCTCCGGATCGCCGCCATCGGACCGAGGACCGCCGAGCAACTCACTCGTCATGGATTGACCGCTGACATCATCCCTTCCGAGTTTCAAGCCGAAGGCCTGTTGGCAGCAATGAGCGATCACGACCTCCATGGAAAAAAAGTGTTGATTCCGAGGGCGGAGGTCGCACGCGAGATCCTGCCGGATCAATTGCGGTTGAAGGGCGCGTCGGTCGATGTGATTCCGGTCTATAAGACAGTTGCGCCGTCTGCCGACCTGAGCCGTCTCAAAGAGCAGCTCCTGGCAGGCCTCATCGATGTCATCACCTTCACGAGTTCGTCGACGGTCACCAACTTTGTCGACATGATGGGCGGCGGAGAAGAGACGCGCCGGCTAGCGGCCAAGACCAACGTCGCGTGCATTGGACCGGTGACTGCCCATACGGCGGAGGAGCATGGCTTGACCGTCGGAATTCTGCCGACGGAAAACACGGTGCCGGCTCTGGCCCACGCGATTGTCCGGCACTACAGCGAAGGGGTACGAGTTGCCATTCCGGTCTCGCGATAGGCGAGTGGTATCAGAGGAGGGGAGGTTTTCATGGTTCCGGTGAAATCGTTCATGGTTCCCAGAGAAAAGTTTGTCACGGTCGAGCGCGATACGTCCGCACAGGCCGCCGCGAGAATCATGCGCGACCGCGGCATCGGCAGCTTATTCGTGACGAATCAGAAAGACATTATCGGCATTCTCACGGACACGGACATGATGCGTCGGGTCGTGGCGTCGGGCAGTGATCCGAACAAGACGACCGTCGAGCAGATCATGTCGGCACCGATTCTCACCATTGAAGAGAACAAGACGTTATTGGATGCGAACGACCTGATGGCGCAGGCCCATGTGCGGCATCTGGGTGTGACACGCGACGGCAAGTTGGTCGGCATGATTTCCGTACGTGACTTGGTCGTCTTCTTGACGAATCTGCCGAGGAAGTAAGGCCCATGGCGTTTCCGATTCAACGGCTGAGACGGCTCCGGCAGCACGAGACATTCCGCCGCATGGTCCGGGAAACTCGTCTATCGGCTTCGGATCTGATCTATCCCATGTTCGTCATGGAGGGCAAAGACCAGCGGCGTGAGATCGCCTCGATGCCCGGACAGTTCAGATTGTCCACCGACCTGCTGGTGAAGGAAGCAGGGGAGGTGGCCGGGTTGGGAATTCCGGCCGTGATGTTGTTCGGGATTCCGGACCGGAAAGACGACCGCGGTACCTCGGCGGTGGACCCAAACGGCATCGTGCAGCGCGCGATCAAAGCGGTGAAGGATCACGTGCCCGGCCTCATCGTGGTCACCGACGTCTGCATCGATGAATATACCAGTCACGGCCATTGCGGTATCGTGAAGGACGGCCGCATCCTGAACGATGAAACGTTGGAATGTCTCCGCGCGATGGCGCGGACGCACGCCCAGGCCGGCGCCGATATGGTGGCGCCGTCGGATATGATGGACGGGCGCGTGGCCGCCATCAGATCGGAATTGGATCATGCGGGATACCCGGAACTACCGATCATGGCGTACGCGGCAAAGTTCGCTTCGTGTTTCTACGCTCCCTTCCGCGATGCGGCCGGCTCCGCGCCGCAGTTCGGCGACCGGCAGTCCTATCAAATGGACCCCGCCAACCGGCGCGAAGCGTTGCGAGAGATCGCACTTGATGTGGAAGAAGGAGCTGATATCGTCATGGTGAAGCCTGCATTGCCCTATCTCGATGTCATCGCCGCCGCTCGAGCGCACACGGCTCTTCCTGTCGCCGCCTATCAAGTCAGCGGTGAATACAGCATGATCAAAGCCGCCGGAAAAGCCGGGTGGCTGGACGAGTCGCGAGCCATGCTCGAGTCGTTGCTCGCCATCAAGCGCGCCGGAGCGGATCTGATTCTGACCTACTTCGCGAAAGACGCGGCGCCGTTTCTCCGCTGACGATGACGTTCACGGTGACGCGCGACCTCGGCGACGCCCGGTCCAGACCTCATCCGGTGGTCACGATCGGAAACTTTGATGGTCATCATCGCGGCCATCAATCACTGTTGCAAACGGTTGTCGAGCGGGCGCGCGCGGTCACAGGCACGGCCATGGTCCTGACCTTCGATCCACATCCGGTCAGGGTGCTCGCCCCTCACGTCGAGCTGCGATTTCTCACGAGTCCGGAAGAGAAGCTCGCACGCTTCAAGGCGGCCGGCATTGACGAAGTCGTCTTCCTCGAATTTACCCCCGCCCTTGCCGCCATGACGCCGGAAGAGTTTGCGGACATTGTCCTCCATCGCCGGCTACGGGTATCGGACGTCTATGTCGGCGAACATTTTGCTTT
>JARDZZ010000219.1 GCA_029240595.1 Nitrospira sp.
GCGCGTGACATTTTCCCTGAGCTCTATCGCAGCGAAAAAGCGCCCGAGCAGATCGTGCAAGAGCAAGGTCTGACCCAGGTGTCCGATGAAGAGGCGCTTTCAACGATCATCGACGAGATGCTGCTGAACAATCCTGTCCAAGTAGCCCAATTCAAGGAAGGCAAGCAGCAAGTGCTGGGATATTTGGTCGGTCAGGCGATGAAAGCGAGCGGAGGGAAGGCCAACCCAAGCAAGGTCAATGAGTTATTGAAAAAGAAGTTGGGATGAAGGAGCGAGCCAGCAGGGGGAGAACGAGAGCATGAGCACGATCAGAGAGATCAAGGGCAGGCAGGTCATCGATTCGCGGGGCAATCCCACCGTTGAAGCGGAAGTGACACTCGAGAGCGGGGCGAAAGGTCGGGCGGCGGTGCCGTCTGGCGCATCAACGGGGGAAAAGGAAGCGATCGAGCTGCGCGACGGAGACAAAAAACGCTGGATGGGCAAGGGCGTGTCGAAGGCGGTGGGGAACATCAGCAAGACCATCGCACCGGAATTGTTGGGAAGAGACGCCCTTGATCAGGTCGGAATCGACCAGGCGATGATCGAGTTGGACGGTACCAAGACCAAGGGAAAGCTCGGGGCCAATGCGATCCTGGGCGTCTCGCTGGCTGTGGCCAAGGCCGCTGCCATTGAAACCGGCCAGCCGTTGTATCGCTATCTCGGTGGAACCAATGCGCGGGTGCTTCCGGTTCCCCTCATGAACATTATCAACGGCGGAGCCCACGCCGACAATCGGCTGGACCTTCAAGAGTTCATGATCGTGCCGATCGGAGCAAGTCATTTTAGCGAGGCGGTTCGGATGTCGACCGAAGTGTTTCATTCTTTGAAGGCCTTATTGAAAAAGAAAGGCCTCAGTACGGCCGTCGGCGATGAAGGCGGGTTTGCGCCGGACCTTCAATCCAACGAGGAAGCCCTCACGTTGATCATGGAAGCGATCGAGGAAGCGGGCTATCAGCCGGGCCAGGATATGGCGCTGGCGTTGGACTGCGCAGCCAGCGAACTGTATGACAAGAATCGCTATGTGCTGGAGGCGGAGAAAACACGGGAGCGCTCGTCGGAAGAGATGATTGCCTATTATGGCAAGTTGCTGGATCGTTATCCGATCCTCTCGATCGAAGACGGCTTGAGCGAGGTCGACTGGAAGGGATGGAGAATGCTCACCGAGAAACTGGGTGAGAGGGTCCAACTCGTGGGCGACGATATCTTTGTGACCAACGTCGAGATTTTCGCTAAAGGCATCGATGAAGGCATCGGTAATTCGATCCTCATCAAGTTGAATCAGATCGGCACATTGACCGAAACGTTAGAGGCGATCGAACTGGCCAAGCGGTCCGGCTACACGGCGATTATTTCGCATCGATCAGGAGAGACCGAGGACACAACGATTGCAGATGTGGCGGTAGCGACGAACAGCGGTTTAATCAAGACAGGCTCTCTGTCCCGCACCGATCGGGTGGCAAAGTACAACCAGCTCCTGCGAATCGAGGAAGAATTGGGCGCCGCAGCCGTCTATCGTGGACGCGAGGCGATGCCTGGTCGCAGTCGATAGGCACGTATGATCGTCAAGCGTAATCGCGGGCGCGCGTGGTTGGACTGGCAACGGCGGATGGTGACTGGCGCCCATTACGTCGCCGCCGGCATGGGCCTGCTGTTACTCCTGGCCTTGTGCTTTGGTGAAATGGGTCTCCCGCGATTTTTTTCCATGCGCGACCATGCTCAAGAGCTGGAACGGGACATCCAGGACCTTCAGAGGATGACCAAAATGTTGCGCGGAGACATCGAGCGCTTGGAACGTGATCCCGCACGGATAGAACAATTGGCCCGGGAACGGCTGGGGTACGTTCGAAAAGGCGAAACCGTGTATCAACTGGTCCCGGATGACGGACAGGAGCGATCGCGGCCGTGAAATTCGGGACCGTGGCCATCATCGGACGATCCAATGTGGGCAAGTCCACATTGCTGAATCGCTTGTTGAACGAGAAGATTGCCATTGTCTCAGAGAAGCCGCAGACCACGAGAACCAGGATTCTCGGTGTCGTGCATGCACCGGGCGCGCAGATTGCGCTGCTGGATACGCCAGGCCTTCATAAGCCGCAGCATCTTTTGAATCGGCGCATGGTCCGCACGGCCGTCGAAACGCTCGAAGAAGCCGATGTCTTATTTGTCCTTATGGATGCGACGAGTTTGCCGGGACCGGGTGATCTGCTGGTGCTGGATCATGTGACGGCCGCCGTGAACAAGCGAAGGCGCCCCGTCCTCCTCGTGCTCAACAAGATCGACCTCGTGAACAAGATCAAGCTGCTCCCGGTGCTCGAGAGCTACGCGAGATTGTTCGCCTGGACGGAAGTCGTACCCGTGTCGGCACACACGGGCGATAATGTCCAACGGTTACTGACCGTCGCGGTGTCACTGCTTCCCGAGGGAGAAGCGGCCTACGATGACGACACGGTCACCGACCAAACGATGCGGACCTTGGCGGCCGAAATGGTCCGGGAAAAGCTATTGCGGCAAACTCATGAAGAAATACCCTATTCGTTAGCCGTAGAAATCGACGAGTTCATCGAAGAAGGCAAACTGGCACGCATCACCGCTTCGGTGCTGGTTGAACGAGAGTCGCATAAAGCGATCGTGATCGGGAAGCATGGCGAACGCCTGAAAACGGTCGGCACGGAAGCGCGGCTCGATATGGAGCGGGTGTTCGGCATGAAGGTGTTTTTGCAGTTGTGGGTCAAGGTGCGGGAAGCGTGGCGTGAAGATGAGCTAGCGCTCATCGAACTGGGCTACTAACATGATGCTGAAAAAGTCCTCCAGCTTTGTTCTCGCCCCGCTTAGAGGCTCAACGTACGGTAAAAAGTACGCCTGCGCCTCTTCGCTGGCTGCGGCCTCGCTGGAAGGCCTTTTTGAGCATCCTGTAGGATTAATAGGTATGTAGCGGCAGCATAAAGGCGAAACATGCAGCCGATAGAAAAAGTACCGGACGTGCGTCCGCTCGAACCGAAACCCCGTGTCGGGGACAAAGACGTGCTGCGCAATGCGCCGAAGGAGCAGGCCGATCGCGGGCACAACAAGTCGGATATCGTGTTGTTGTCCGTCCAACGCCTGCTACGACGAGGCGCCATCACGAATCTGGCGAAGATGTTGGGCCGGATGCATCCCGCCGACGTCGCAAAGATCATCGTTCACCTATCCTCTCCAAAAGAGAAGCGTGAAGTCTTCGAGTTAGTCCGCGGCGACTCGAAGCGTGGCCAGGTGTTGTCCGAACTCGATACCGACAGCATCACGCAGGTGTTATCCGATTTGCTTCAATCAGACATTGCCTGGCTGATCAAGGATCTCGCTCCCGACGACGTCGCCTACATTCTCGGTGTCTTGCCTGAAGAGCGTGCCAAGGAAATCCTCTCGTTAATGCGGACCGAGGATTCTACCGAAGTTGCCGACATTCTGAAGTATCCCAAGGACACGGCCGGCGGCATCATGACCACCGAGTTCTTCGCCCTGTCCGAGGATGCAACGGCGCAGGATGCGATTCGGCGCCTTCAGCAGGCGATGGACGCCGAAATGGTCTTCTACATTTATGTCACCGACAAGACCGACCATCTGGTCGGGGTCTTGTCTCTCAGACAGTTGTTGACGGTGCCCCCGGCCACGCCGCTCAAGAACATTGCCACCCGCGAAGTCATTAGCGTCTCGGTCGACATGGATCAGGAGGAAGTCGCCCGCCAGGTCGCGAGCTATAACTTATTAGCCATCCCCGTCGTCGATAAGGAGGGGGTTCTGGTCGGCATCATTACCGTTGACGACGTGGTGGACGTCATACGCGAAGAGGCGACGGAGGACATGTTGAAAATGGCCGGTGCCGTGGAAGAAGACGCGGTATCCAAGTCCTCGAGCGTCGCTGCGGCAAAAGTCAGGCTGCCCTGGTTGTTTACCAATCTGGTCGGAAGCTTACTGTCCGGCGCGATCCTTTGGGAATTCCGCTATACGATTCAGGAGGTGGTGGCCATTGTGAGCTTCATCCCTGTGATCGCGGCAATGGGAGGGAACGTCGGGTTACAATCGTCCACGTTGATCATCCGCGGGTTGGCGACAGGGCTGGTGGAGGTGACGGATGTCTGGAACGTGTTTTTCCGCGAGGTCAAGATCGGTCTCTTGATGGGTGTAGCCTGCGGCGTCATCCTCTCGTTAGTTGGATGGATCTGGCATCAGGGCTTTCTCGGGGTCGTGGTCGGAGTGTCGCTGATCACCGCCTTCCTCGTGTCCACCAGCATGGCCACATTTATGCCGATTGTACTCAAACGGATGGGCGTTGATCCCGCCGTTGCGGCCGGACCGTTCGTCACGACGGCGAACGACA
>JARDZZ010000220.1 GCA_029240595.1 Nitrospira sp.
TGCGGCGACTGCCTCCCAGTTCGGACCGGTCGGCGGCTGTCGACCAGATACAATCTGTGCGTATTGCGCATACTCCGCCACCAATTGTTCGCGGTCGATGTCGCACGCGACAGGCGCAGTCCGACCCTCATTCGCTGGCCCACCAGTGTCCGGAGCCAACAGGTGGTGTGACAAACAGCGGTCGATTGCAGAGCGAAACCGCCTGTGGGCATATTGAAATTCATTCACAATCTGCTCCATCGGCTTGTTGTCGACTTCAAGCGCGATCCCGCGGAGATTGCACAGTCGGGGGTGAGCCAGGACCTGCTCAAGCACCATCCAGGACACGTCCGGAATCGGTGCAGCATGGGCATCGATCCACTCGGGATGCCCTCGATCAGAATGTCCTCGAGACACCGACGCCTCATGCGGCGCCAGGCCGGCGACATGGATCTCGATCACACGCTCCAGAGGAAATTCGTCTAAGAACCGCTCGACGAATGCCTCGAGATTCATCTCGCGACGGGCGGTGGAATACCGGTACACCGTCCAGAGATGCCCGATGTCAAGAACAAGCCCGCAGGACGTCAAATCAGCGACGAGCCGGAAGTAAGATGCAACCGCCAGAGTCCCGGCCATAAAGTAGGTGAGTGGCGGCATCTCCAACAGGAACAAGGGTCCGAAGTTCTGGCCTGGCGACCGCCGTTCATCCATTTTCGCTTG
Source organism: Nitrospira sp. (assembly GCA_029240595.1). Lineage (GTDB taxonomy): Bacteria > Nitrospirota > Nitrospiria > Nitrospirales > Nitrospiraceae > Nitrospira_C. The sequence continues at coordinate 703 of JARDZZ010000220.1, forward strand.
CACAATTTCGATATTGTCTGCCACGACTTTTGCGCTCTCGGCCGTGTATAGGGGAGGAAGATAGGTGCCAAAAGAGTAGCCGGCCATCTGCTTGGTCGCGCATTCATGGTTGAGCCAGGGACTTGCTAGAATATGCAATTGGGAGATGACATCGTCGAGCTCGTCGCGGACGTGCGGCGCCCTTGCGAAATCGGGTTGTGTGATCCACAGCCCTTCACCGTGGTACGCAAAGGAAACACCGGTTACCCGGCGGGTGACTGTTTCCAAAGCCGCCCCCGCCGCTCGAAAAATCTCCAGGTATGCCGGTCGGGTTGGGGCACGCTCGAACCGGCTCATGAGTTCAAAGAGATTGGGGGAGTAGACGTCGACGGACAGTCCAAAGCCCTGCTGTTGGACCTCCTCGGCACGACGCTGAAACACCTGATTCACAGAGCGTTCACCACCCATGGTCGCCACTTGTGCTGAGACAATAATTGGCCTAGTCTAGTCTTGGAACCCCTTGTTTGACAAGGGAAGTGCCGCTGAGGGTCAGGCAACCCTGTCTGCTATACTTGGCTTACGCCGCAGGGGGCCGGCCTCTCACGAATCGTCAATGAGGCACGAATCGGAGAGGGTCTATCGATGCTCGGTCCGAATGAACCGTCCCCACAGGCCCATCATCCCACACCAATCGTGGTCGCCCATATGATGACTCCGGGAGTCGTACAGGTGCCGGGAGACGTCTCTGTCAGCGAGGCGGCACTGCTGCTCGAACGTGAGCATGCACCTTGCCTGCTGGTGAAAGAAACCGACACGGTCTTTGGACTGATGACCCCTCACGACATTGTGAAAAAGGTCGTGGCCCAGGGCCTGGAACCGCATGACATTGAAGTGCGCAGCATTATGACCCGTCCGGTCCAATTCATCGAATATGATGAACTGCTGGAAGAAGCGTCCACCATGATGGTGTCAACAGGCGCGTCACTCTTGATCGTGACGAAGGAGAACCAGCCGGTCGGGGTGCTCAGCGCACAGGATCTGATGTTGACTCCGGCGCGGCGTCTCATGAACATTCCCACCATCGTCACCGTCGTCGATGAGGCGGTGCCCCAGCGGCAGGCGCATAATGCGACCATTGTGCAACTGAGCCACGTGAGCGCCAGGATCGAATCGGCTTCCAGCTTGCACCCGAAGACGCGTGTCGTTCTGGCGTTCTCCCTACCGGGACAGCACACGCCGTTGTCCATTCACGGGAAAGTCTTGTCGTCCGAGACGCTTCCAGCGACCGCGGCACATGAATCAGCCGAACGAACCGTCGCCGTTGAAATTCAATTCGCTGACCTCTCGGCCACCGACCTGGCTCGCCTCAAGGCGTGGACCCTGCAAGCGATCCCTTCCTCTCTCGATCGGCCCTAATTGCATTCGACGCAACTTCTTTGACCAAATGACCATCAACTGATAAGATTTTTCTCTCACTCAGTATGCACCAATTGGACGCCATTTCATGAAAACCACACCGAGCCGTTCTCGCACCATCCTGACGAACGACGAGATCTTGAGGCAAATCCGTTCGCTGCTCGAAAGTCCGGAGGACGACCTTTCGGCCGGATTGCTCAAAGAACTCATGGCCGGAATCATCAAGCTTCACGACGCTCATCTCGAGCCGCTCGATCTCAAAATTGTCAACCGCGCCATTAAAGAGCTTCGTCACGCGTTCCGCGTCTTTCGAGACTATCATCATCGAAAAAAAGTCAGCATTTTCGGATCAGCCAGAACGACCGCGGACGATCCGAACTACCGGATCGCCTTCGACTTTTGCCGCCGCGTTGTCGAAGCCGGTTTCATGGTCATCACCGGAGGAGCCGACGGCATCATGCGGGCGGCGCAGGAAGGAGCCGGACGTGAAAACAGCTTCGGCGTCAATATCATGCTGCCGTTTGAACAGGGACCTAACAACACGATTGCTGATGATCCCAAACTGGTGACCTTCAAATACTTTTTCACCAGAAAGTTAATTTTTCAGAAAGAGGCCAACGCCATCGCACTGTTCCCCGGGGGCTTCGGCACCCATGACGAAGGGTTTGAAATCCTGACGCTCGCTCAGACAGGTAAAAGTGAGCCCCAACCGATCATCTGCCTTCAGGCGGCGGGCTGCGATTATTGGGACGACTGGTACGGCTTCATCAAGCGGCAGATGCTGGATCGTCGCTTGATCAGTCCGGAAGACCTCGGCCTCTTCAAAATCACCTCCTCAGTTCAAGAAGCCATCGATGAAATTCGGACGTTCTATACCCGATTCCACTCGATCCGCTATGTGGGACGCCAGCTCGCCATGCGTCTGACGAGTCCGCTATCCGCGGAGCAGGTGGCGGCCATTCATGAGCAGTTTGCCGATCTGCTGCTTGAAGGCACCTTTGAACTGCGCGGCGCGCTGCCAGAGGAACTCGATGAGCCGGATCTGAAAGATTTACCCCGTCTCGTCTTCGCCTCCAACCGCCGCAGCGCCGCGCGCCTGCGACAGTTGATCAACCACGTAAACCGCCTCTAGCCGATTTTAAATCCCAAAGACTGCGCATCGGTCCTGGCGTCGCCAAGAGAGGGGAAAGACTCTTCCGGAAATGAGCCTTTAGTCTCTCAGAATCCCGTGGTATGCTCGAACTCCATGGGCCAATTCGACTCACGACAACATTTTCCGCTTGCGCCTACCGTCGTCTTGTACCATGCGGAATGTGCGGATGGTTTTGGTGCTGCCTGGGCGCTGTGGCGGCGCTTTGCTGACGCGCGATTCGTTCCAGTCAAGCATGGGTCTCCACCACCGGACGGACTGCAGGGGCAGCGGGTCGTCATTGTGGATTTCAGTTACGGCCGGGAGACGCTGGAAATGATGGCAGGAGAAACAGATCGAATACTCATCCTGGATCATCATATCACCGCCGAAAAGGCGTTGGCTGGTCTACCGTATGCCTATTTCGACATGAAAAAGTCGGGGGCGGTTCTGGCTTGGGAGTGGGCGCACGACCATCCTGTTCCCTGGCTTCTGGACTATATCCAGGACAAAGATTTGTGGACGTGGTCCCTACCGATGAGCCGCGAGATCAACGCAGCGGTGGCCTCGCATCCGTTTGACTTCCAACTCTGGAGTAGTTTCAAACAGAAGGACTTGGAGCATGAAGGCCGTGCCATTTTGCGATACGAACACGAACTGGTGAACAAGCTTTCAGGACAAGCGGTGCTCGTCGAGTTCCAGGGCGAAACCGTGCCTTCTGTGCAAAGTGCCATCTTGACCAGCCAGATCGGCGAGCGACTCTCCGCCGAGGCGCCGTTTTGCATCATTTGGCATGATCGTGACGGACGGCGATACTACAGCATGCGATCCCGCGAAGACGGAACCGACGTCGGTGCAATTGCGGCATCGTTCGGCGGCGGCGGCCATACCCATGCTGCGGGCTTCTCCATTCCGCTGGGTCCTGATGGCTCGCTTCCTGACAATCCGGCGCTTCCACGATCCATCGTCGACCGTCGTCGCAATTCCACCTAAGCGGATTCATGATCCCGCTTCAGGACGACAATCCCTCCGAACGCTCCCCGGTGGTCACCATCGGCTTCATTGCCATTTGCGTCTTAGTGTTTTTCTATCAGGCCAGCCTGCCTCCGGAACCGGGTGAGATGTTCGTCTTTCAGTACGGCGCGATCCCGGCAATATTGTT
>JARDZZ010000051.1 GCA_029240595.1 Nitrospira sp.
GGGCGTCACCTCTTTCGTCCGCAAGCCCTGCTCCTCGGCATGGAGCTTCATGAAATGGCGGATGAGCAGCGGGATATCCTCCCGGCGTTCCCGAAGCGGCGGCACGACAATCGGCACAACGTTCAACCGGTAATAAAGGTCTTCCCGGAACGTGCCTTTTTCAATCTCTTTCATGAGATCTTTGTTTGAGGCGGCCAGCACGCGGACATCGACCTTCAACAGCTTGGTCCCGCCGACCCGGTTGAATTGTTGTTCCTGAAGCGCACGAAGCACCTTGGCCTGGGTATTCAAACTCATGTCGCCAATCTCATCCAAAAAGAGCGTCCCGCCGTCGGCCTGCTCGAATTGTCCACGTTTCATCGACGTGGCGCCGCTAAACGATCCCTTTTCGTGCCCGAACAGCTCGCTCTCGATGAGGGTTTCGGGGATCGCGGCGCAATTGACCGCCACGAACGGACGGTCCGCTCGAGCGCTCTGAAGATGAATCGCACGCGCCACCAATTCTTTGCCGGTCCCGTTCTCGCCACCGACAAGGACGCGGCTGTTGGTCGGCCCCGCCGTATCGATCAATTGACGCAATTGCTGCATGGCGGGAGAGTGCCCGACAAGTTCGAATTTCCGCTGCACCTTGGTGCGGAGCGACCGATTTTCTTCTTCCAGCCGGAATTGCTCCAACGCGTGCTTGACCCGCAGGGTGACGTTTTCCAGGGAGAGCGGCTTTTCGATATAGTCATAGGCCCCCAGCTTGATCGCCTTGACCGCCGTTTCGATGGAGCCATGGCCGGACATCACCATGACCTGAGCGGTCGGCACGAGTTCTTTGACGCGGCGTAAGGTCTCCAGGCCGTCCATTTCCGGCATCCAAATATCCAGCAGCATGAGATCGGGAGGATCGACCGTATAGATCTTCAGCGCTTCGACACCGCTCTTGGCCACGGCAACCTCATAGCCCTCGTCCTGGAGAATACTGCCCAGCGACGACACGATCGCTTCCTCATCATCTACAACCAAGATCGACGCTGACATAGGCTTGAAGCGCCTCCCCTACACCGGCAATTCAAAGGTAAACACTGCGCCGCGCGGCTGGTTGTTGCCGGCCGAAATGTGGCCGTCATGATCCGTAATGATGCGGCGGACAATCGCCAGCCCCAAGCCGGTTCCTGTTTTCTTCCTGGTGAAATAGGGCACAAACAGCTTCTCCTGATCCTCGATCGCGATGCCGTTGCCCTCATCGGCAATAGACACCACGGCGCGACGCCGTCTGGTGTCATATTGGGTCGTGATCCACACCCGCCCTTTTTGGTTCATGGCCTGAATGGCATTGTCCAGCAAATTGACCAACACACGCTTGATCTGTTCCCAATCAAACTTCAAGTGCGGCAAGTCCTCATCGAGATGCACGATCAATTCGATGTCTTTATGCCCCCCGCGATACAAGGAGATCACTTCGTTGATCACGTCATGCAACGACTGCAGCACTAACTGAGGAGCCGGTAATCGGGCGAACTTCGAGAACTCATCGACCATGTGCTTGAGACTAGCGACCTCGTTCACGATGACATTAGTCGACTCGTCAAATACGCGATCGAAGTCCGGGGATTTCTCCATGAATTTCTTCCGCATTCGCTGGGCGGATAGCTGGATGGGCGTGAGAGGATTTTTGATTTCATGCGCGACCCGGCGCGCCACTTCCTGCCAAGCCGCAACCTTCTGTGCCTTGAGTAGTTCGGTCAAGTCTTCAAACACCAGGACTACGCCGAGATCCTGTTCCTGTTCATCTTTCATTCTGGACGCATGCAGCGCGACGGTCAGGAACTTTCCTTCGACTTCAATCGTACCGTCGAGCGTCAGATCATCACGCTGATCCTGAAGCATGCGGTCGTAGATAGTCTGAAACAGCGTCAGGCCGAATTCCTTGAAGGCTTCGTTCGCCGGACGTCCCTGGACGCGGCCGACGGACAGGCCGAGAATTCTCTCGCCGGATGGATTGAAATTGGTCACGATCCCGTTCTTGTCGATCGAGAGCAGTCCGGCGGCAATCGTGTCGACGACGGTTTCGATGTACGCACGGCGCCGGTCCAACTCGACATTGGTCCGGCGTAAGGACAGGTTGGCGGATTCGATCGTCGACTTGCTGCTTTGTAAGTCGGCAGTCATGCGGTTGAACGAATCAATCAAGGTGCCGATCTCATCGGTCGCTTTGGCGTCGATGCGCACCGAGAGATCGCCTTGGGCGATCGCATCCGTGGCTTGTGCCAATCGCTGGATCGGAACCGTGATGCTGCGCGCCACATAGAACCCGAACCACGAGGCTCCAAACAGAATCAACACCGTAATCACCGCGACGAACAAGTAGGCGCCGGCTTTGATGGGGTTCTTCATCGCCTTGATCTGCTTATACTCTTCATACTGCCGCCCGATGCCGTCCATTTTGGCCAACAGCGATTCGGGCACGTAGGCGTCGACCACGACCACCCCCCCGACTTCGTTTCCCCGTCCGCTTGCGGCCACCGGCGCCGCGGCCCGAACCAGCCTGCCCGTCGCGGCCTCCTGAACGGTGTTCGTTTCCTGCTTTCCATTGATCGCCTGCAGAACGAGCTGGCCGATCGGCAGATCGAGGACGCCAGCGGGCACCTCCGCATCGAGCGACTTCGTCAGCGTTTCCATCTTGGCGGAGTACACTTCGATGCCGGCCACACCAAATTCCACCCGCTTGCGCCCCATGGCCGCGACCAACAGATCGCGCTGTTCGGGCAGCAACATGTCTTCCCTGAAAATTTCGTGGCTGATGGCACGGGCACTGTTTACGGCAAGCGTAATGTGACCGGCATGCTGCATCTTGGCGACTTCATAAGAGTCGCGCATGACGTGATCGATTTGATCGCTGAACCAGACGTCCACCGCTTTATTCACAAGTCCGCTGGCCACAAAAGCCAACAGGACCGTCGGGATGAGCGAAAATCCGATAAAGGCGGCCACAAGTTTCGTGCGAAAGCCGGAACCGAACAACCGGTGGCGCCGTTCGAAGTAGGCCTTGATGACGTTTCGAGAGAGGAGCAGCAACAGCACGACGAAGCCGATCAGATCCAGGTTGATCAGCAGGAGGACAAGCGCATAGCTGGTGGTCGGAAAAAAGGAATCCGGATCTTCGCCGCCCGGTACCACGACCTGTCCGTAATAGAAGGTCAGCGCCAGACAAGGAATGAGGAACAGCAGCAGAATCCAGACCGGCCGCAAATGACGCTTATGCCGTTCCGGTTCCGGAAGGAGAGTGGTGCCCTCAGGCGTCGATCCGCCGCGCGGCTGATCCGGCGCCGCCCGGCGCTCAGGACCGGTCCAGACGGGAGTCACCATGCTTTTCCGCTGTTCAGTCACCCCGGGAGCCCTCTCCGTGGCGCAATCGCATGACGGGTAAGAGCACTCACTATAGCGGAAATAGAGGCCAGGCTCAAAAGGTTGCTAGGCTCCGCTGCGGAGCAGGAGTGCAGGACAAGCAGGATTACTTCGAAGTCAAACTGACATACTTCATGCGTAGGGCGTAGAGCATATCCCGCAAAACCGTTTGTTCTTCGGTCGTGAGATTACCCTTCGTCTTGGCATCCAAGACCGACAGCAGATCAATGATCTCTTTCGCCTGAGGCAAATTGACCGGCATGGCGGGCTGCTGCGGATCCAATTGCTCTCCCATGAGCATGAGGGACGAGCTCCCGAGCGAAATCACAAAGGAAGCGAAGGTGACGGGCACGCCGCTGCCGGCCTCAGTGCCTGGTGTCGGCGCAGAGTGGGCTTCGTGCGCTGCCGCGGACGGTGAAGCCGGTTGCTCTGACCCAGCGCCGCTGCCTCGACGATCCCGAATGACGAACCCTTCCTCTTTTTCGCCTGCCACGCCTGCCTCCATGAAAGATTTTCGAGCCTACCACAGGGCCTGCAGCCACGCAACTCGTTGAAGGCCGTGAGGAACGCGGTATAATAGCGCCTTTGGCAAACGACAAGGAGCCGGGCAATGTCCCAAGGATTTCAGAAATTAACGGACCTGATGGCAGCGTTGCGTGCGCCCAACGGCTGCCCATGGGACCGGAAACAGACGCATGAGTCGTTGAAGCCTTACCTGCTCGAAGAAACCTACGAGGCCCTTGAAACCATCGATCGAGGCGATCACAAAAAGCTTGCTGAAGAGCTGGGCGACGTTCTGCTTCAGGTCCTCTTTCATAGCCAAATTGCGGCGGAGTCCGGCACGTTTACCATCGACGATGTGCTGAGCCAACTGGCTGACAAGCTCGTGAGGCGGCATCCCCATGTCTTTCCGAATGGCGCCGAGGATCCTACCCCGACCAATGCCGAACAGGTTCTCGCGAAATGGGAGGAAATCAAACGCGCGGAGCGTCAGGCAGAAGGCCGCCCGGCATCGGCGATCGACGGAGTCCCGCAGACCCTGCCGGCGCTCTTGCGGGCGTATCAAGTACAGGCACGGGCGTCACGGGTGGGGTTCGATTGGAGTCACGACCAAGCCGGGTTCGATCAGGTGTTGAACAAGATCGAGGAGGAGATTCGCGAACTGCGCGCGGCCTTGCGGCCGCCGCCGGAGGAAGGCGACACGGGCGCCAGACAACGGGAGATCACTGCAGAATTCGGAGATGTCCTCTTTTCGCTCGTCAATCTTTCCCGCTTCGTCAAGGTGAATCCGGAAGATGCGTTGCGCCAGGCCGTCAATCGTTTTGCAGAACGATTTCACTATATCGAACGACAAGCGGCCCAAGCAGGCCGCGGTGTCGCTGACCTGTCATTCGACGAGATGAACCGTTGGTGGGAAGAAGCGAAAGAGCGGGAGTCGCCACGCGACGCGAGGCGGTAATGGCACAAGACGAAGGTCCTTATCAGGAAGGCAAGCGTGCAGGCCTGCATCCGCTGGTCGTCGTCTTTGGCATCCTGCTCGGGCTCTGGCTGTTTGTCGCCCTGATTGTCCCGAGTTCGCGGAACAAGCAGGCCACCGGCACGGAAGGCCCTGCCGGCCCCGTCGTTGAGGATCCTGAGGCCGCTCCAGTGATTTTCAAGGTCCATGCAACCGTTCCCGATATGAATGCCGTAAGCCTGGTCGTGCCGCCGCAGGCAACAGAAAGTCAGGTCGTGGGGTTACTGAAACGGTTGAAGAAAGAACGCCTGGCCGGGACACTCCGGGACCTGATTCCCGCAACGACTCCCGGCCACAAGCTGGGAGACCATGCCGTGGCGGAAATCTATGTGCTTTCCGATCCAACCTACGCCGAGGCCGACGTGATTCGGACACTCTCTCGGGGCGCCCACGCGCCCGGGGGGCTGTATCCCGATCGCGTCCCCTTCGAAGTGGCCATGGAAGAAATCCGCGGGCATTACCGCATCGATCTCAACAATACCGGCGCGCCGGATACCGGATCGATCGGGTTTGCAGACGAGTCGGGGGTTCATTCCAAGCATTTTAGGACACTCTTCTAGATAGTCGTTCTAATCAAGGGCGGGCCACTCCCCATCCCGATGCTTCCGGCAGCGTGCTAAATTTTGACTCGCTCCTTGATTTCGATACGCACGGCCTCGCCATGCTCGTTGATCCAGGATTCAAGCCGGGAAAATAAGTGCGCGAGCGGGCCGGCAAAGGGAGCGACGACGACATCGGCACGCCCCGACAGCAGGCCGTCCTGATCTGCGATCCGTAACTTTTCGTCGGCAATCTTCCGCGTGAGGAGCTGCGACACGAGCAGTTGTTGCCCGGGCGAGCCGGTGACGGGGCCAAGAATCTTGCCTCGCAGCACGTCCAACTCTTCCGCAATGGCGACCTTCACGCGTACGGCATGGGGCATCGGCCATTGGGGCCGCTGGATGGAATAATCGTAGGAAAATGCCGGTTCGCGCGGTTCACGAAAAGGACCGGCCACTCCAAGAATCTTCAGGGCATTCGTCGTCGCCATTGCACCTATCCTTTATAGACGTTCTCCCGAGAGGTATCGCATGACTTTGTCTGCCGCAACCGCGCCATCGCGGATACAATCAGGTATCCCGACACCCCGATAGGCGGAGCCCGTGAGGAATACCCCGCCGTATCGGCTCAATGCAACCTCAGCTTGCGCGAGACGTTCAAGGTGTCCGAGGCGGTATTGAGGCATCGCGTGCATCCAGCGGTTTACTTCCGTGTAGGTCGGTTCAACTGCGATGCCGCAGATCTCTCTCAGTTCCGTTTTGACTCGGCCGATGAGCGCCGAATCCTCGAGCGCGAGAATGGATTCCCGTCCCGCCCCGCCCACGTAGCAACGGACCATGAGCTGATTTGGTGGCGCACGATGCGGCCACTTGAGCGACGTCCAGGTGGCGGCGATGAGGTCCCGCTTCTCAAGGCGCGGGACAACAAACCCAAACCCTTGTACGGCTCCGCCAATGACGGAGGCCGGATACGCCAGTGCGATCGTCGCGGTCGACGCATAGGAGATCATCTCAAGGAGTCCCGCCGCGATCGGCGTCAGTGGCCGCAACAAATCCGAAGCGACATAGGCCGGGGTTGCCAGCACGAGACTATCCGCCGAAAGAGAGGACCTGTCTTGGAGCACTATGTCGTAGATCCACCGCCCGGCCTGATTGGAACGCACTCGCAACGATTCCACGGTCATGCCGCTTCTCAGCAGGACGCCCTGATCGGTCAACCGGCGGACCAACGCCGTCACCAGCTCTTGGAGACCACGCTTCAGCGTGACGAACATCGTCCGCTTGGCTTCACTCCGGCCGGCGCCATTCTGCCTCGCCCGCACGCTCATCATGCCCCGCAGAACGCTTCCATGTTCCTGCTCCAGCTCGACAAAGCGCGGAAACGTCGCGCGGACACTCAATTCTTCGGCGTCACCAGCGTAGATGCCTGCCATTAACGGTTCCATCATGCGTTCAAACGCCTGTTGTCCGAATCGCCGGCGGATAAACGAGGCGAGCGATTCATCAACCGAGGACCGCTTGGCGGGCAACACGAAGTCCATTCCCATTCGGGCAAAGCCACCCAAGGACAACAGGCCGCTTTTCAGGAACGGTCGGATTTGTCCCGGCGCGATGGCGATGAGGCCTTCGGGCAGTTCCCGGAGTCGGCCGCCGAGGTAGACAAATGCTTTCTTGCCGGTTTCATTCGTATTGATGAGCTGATCGTTCAAGCCGAGTTTTTCCACAAGCTGCAAACCGGCCGGTTTGCTGGACAGAAAAGAATCGGGGCCGGCTTCGGTGACGAGATCCCCGATGGTGTGGGTGACGATCTTTCCGCCCCAGGCCGCACCGCTTTCCAGCACGGTACAACGTAGCGCCACTCCCTTTGCCTCGGCCTGCTCCATGAGCGCATGCGCCGTCGCCAGGCCGGAAATGCCGCCACCGACAACTGCGACTGTCGAGGGATTCTTCACGAGGGGATGGCTAACGAACTTTCATGGGCGGTGACGACATCCGCGAGAGTTTCAATCAAGGCGGGACCATCGTTCAACATGGCGATGCGCTCAAGCTGAACGCCGCTTCGCGCCGCCGATTGCTTCAATTCTATATCGATATCGTACAACGTCTCCACGTGATCGCACAGGAACCCGATCGGCGCGACGAGCACATGTCGTCGTCCCGCTCGAGCCAACTCTTCAACCGTCGCCTCGACGGTGGGCCCAAGCCAGGACTCGCCTGACCGTCCCTGGCTTTGGTAGGCAAACGCGGTGGCTTGTTGGCCCAATAGCGCGGTCACCGCTGCGACCGTGCCCTTCACCTCATCCGGATAGGGATCGTTCATCGCGACGATCCGTTCCGGCAGGCTATGGGCCGTGAAGAGGACGGTGACGTCCGCCCGTGTCGGGGGAGAAAACTTGCGGAGCCCCTCTTGGACGTGCTCGGCGATGGCGGCGATCAGCCGCGGGTGCCGGTTCCAGCTTCCGACGAAACTCACCGAGCGATGATCGCTCAACCCGGCCTGGGCCTCCTCCACCTTCCGGCGGTAGGCACCCGTGCTTAACGACGACTGCTGCGGCGCCATAGACAATCCGATGATATGGTCGGGTTCGTCCTTGATCAACCGGGCGTAGGTCTCTTTGATGAACGGGTGCCAATGCCGCAGGCCGACGTAAACCCGATATTGGGCACGGCCGGACTCGTTCAACCGCCGTTCGAGCTTCGTCGCCACGTTCATCGTGATGCCGACTGCGGGAGACTTTCCGCCGGTCGCCCGGTAGCGCTCCCGTATCTCAGCCACGAGCTCCGGCGAAGTGGGACGACCGCCACGCACGTCGAGAAGGAATGGTTCGACGTTCTCCAGACAGTCGGGGCCTCCCATGGCCATCAACAGCACTGCAAGTGGCTTCGGCATCGGGCGATCACCCTCTCGTGTTATTCAGTAGCAGGCGGCGGGACGCAGTGAATGTGCCCGAACGGCCGCGCCGCTATCTCATACTCAGTTTGTGGATGATGTTGATCGCGGCCTCGACATGTTCGACCGGCGTGGTCGGCAGGATACCGTGCCCAAGATTGAACACATGTCCGTTGCGGCCCCCCGCGCGCCGCAATATGTCCTCGACGCGACGCTCGATTTCATGAAGAGGTGCGTAGAGCGCAACCGGATCGAGGTTCCCCTGGACGGCCCGATCATGCCCGATCACGGCCCAGGCCTCATCAAGGTGACTGCGCCAATCCACTCCGATGACATCTCCGCCCGCTTCACGCATTTGCCGCAAGATCGCCGTCGTGCCGGTCCCGAAATGGATCAGGGGTACGCCTTCGCGCTCCAATCCGGCAAAAATCAGCTGCACGTGCGGTTTGACGTATTCGGCATAATCACCGGCCGAGAGACAGCCGACCCAGCTATCGAACAGTTGGATGGCTTGAGCTCCTGCCCTGATCTGCCGCCGCAGATAGCCGGTGACGACCCTGGCCAGCATATCCATCAGCTGATGCCAGACGTCCGGTTCACGGTACATCAGGGACTTTGTCAGGACGTAGTTGCGGGACCCGCCGCCTTCGATTGCATAGCTGGCGAGCGTGAACGGCGCCCCGGCAAATCCGATAAGCGGGACCCGGCCGTTCAACGCCTTCCGCGCCTGTCTCACGGCCTCGGCCACATACTCTAATTCTGTGCCGTCAATCGCTTTCAGGCCGTCGACATCGGCGCGCGACCGTACCGGATTATGGATGACCGGTCCCTCGCCCTCGGCAAATTCCAGGTGTAATCCCATCGCCTCTAAGGGCAGGAGAATGTCGGCAAAGATAATCGCGGCGTCCAGGGGAAAGCGCTCAATCGGTTGAAGCGTGACTTGTGCCGCCAATTCCGGGGTTTTGCAGAGAGAGAGCATGGAGTGTTTCGCGCGAAGCGAGCGGTACTCGGCCATGTACCGACCGGCCTGCCGCATGAACCAAACGGGCGTGCAATCGACCGGCTCCCGTCTGCAGGCTTTCAGAAAGCGATCATTCATACGTGCGGCATTCTAGCAGGATGGGACTAAAGTCTCTATTGACGCCCGATCGGGTTCACGTTCAAACGCTCGGTGTTCTCTCGGACGGACTTGAAACTGATGTGCAATAGCTGGGTCAATTTTCGCCACTACCGGCCCACCAACTTCGTGATTTTACGCGTGAGTAGACAGCGCGGAAGTATCCGGTACAATTAAAGAATCCGAGCAAGTCTACTATTTGGAGAAATATGATGTATAATGCAGTCCCGTCGTCCAGGGCTGGTGATGGAGTTTCTAGAGCGCCTTGGATTGTGCAGCCCGCCTCGTGAAACACCTTCAAGTGCCGAGGCCTTACTGAGATTCAGAACACTGTGTGTGCCCGGCAAGATGCACCGGGTTTAATTGGAGGTAATCCGAATGTCCGATGTGCGTACGCTTCAACCGACCAAGGCGCAAGACCTTTGGTTTACGATTTTGCGATGGTTCGATTCCTGGGCCGGCCTTGAGCACATGAAAACGGATGGCGTCCCTAAGATGGACTGGCTGCGATGCATTCCCATTATTGCCGTTCATGCCATGTGCCTGGGCGTCATCTGGGTAGGAACCAGCTGGACGGCGGTGGCAGTCGCGGTCGCGTTTTATTTCGTGAGAATGTTTGCCATCACGGGTTGGTACCACCGGTATTTCTCACACCGCACGTTCAAGACTTCCCGTGCCGTGCAGTTTGCATTCGCCGTGCTCGGCGGAACCTGCGCGCAACGCGGGCCCCTCTGGTGGGCCGGCCATCATCGCCATCATCACATCGCCTCAGACTCCGCCGATGACGTGCACTCGCCTCGTCATGGAGGCTTTCTGTGGTCTCATATCGGATGGTTTACCTCGCAGACACACTTTGCCCCGCGGTTAAAAGGCATCGCCGACTTTGCCAAGTATCCGGAATTGCGTTTTCTGGACCGATTCGACATCCTGGTTCCCACAATCGCCGGTTTTGCGATGTTCGGGTTCGGAAAGCTGTTGGAGATTTATGCCCCCCATCTCGGAACGAATGGACCGCAAATGCTCATTTGGGGGTTCTTTATTTCCACCGTTGCCCTCATCCACGGCACATGCACGATTAACTCTCTCTCTCACGTGTACGGATCACAGCGCTATGAGACAGGCGACGACAGCCGCAACAACTTCCTCCTGGCACTGATCACGATGGGCGAAGGCTGGCACAACAATCACCATTTCTATCCTGCTTCGACGCGGCAGGGATTCTACTGGTGGGACATCGATATGACCTACTACTGCCTGAAGCTCATGGAGTGGTTAGGGCTTGTGTGGGATGTGCGCGGAGTGCCTGTCTACGTTCGCGAGCAGAAACGAAAAGAGGAGACGATCGGGGTCCCACTCACCGCAGTCGAGAGTTAGACGGTCCGACGCTTACGTCCAATCCGATTCTTCCCGCTTGGGCCGTTCGATGGCCTGTGCGGCGGCCAATGCCATTCGAATCTGCCGGCTTTGCTGATCAATGATTTCCCAATCACTGGTCGGCACAAGCCAGGCGTCTTCCGGGTCCAGTTCAAATCGATAATGATCGGATCGCGTGGAAAACCATTCCACGTAAGGATGCGGAACCATATTCGGGTGGGGATCGAATGAAATGAGGTTGACGGTTCCGATCTGTGGATTCTCCATATCGCCGATCACGTGACCCGCTAACTCATCGTCCTCGAAGCGGGTGTTCCGAAACTGGATGACCTGGCCGGCTATGTCGGGCTTGAAATCCCCTCGCAGATACAGGTCGACTGGACCAACGGCAGCGAACACGATACGGCCCACGACGGTCCCTGGAATACGATTATCCAGAAACCCCTCCTGTACCCACCGCCCATTCCCGAATTTCTGAGCCATCAGACCTTCCGCTACGCTGGTTCAACGATTGCGGCAGCCTCTGGCGGGCTTGATGCAAAGGCTCCGATCAGCACCGCGATCAAAATCAATCCGCTTCCTATCCATCCCTGAAGATCGAGTGTTTCCCCGAGAAAATACCAGGAGAGCCAGGCGGCATAGGCGGGTTCAGAGGCAAAAATCAACGCGACTTGCTGGGCCGGAATCAGTTGCTGCGCCCACATTTGCACGGCAAATGCCCCCGTGGCGAAAATGCCGGTGACTGCAAGACCGATCATGAGCACCGTTGAGGGCGTAAAGGCATGGGCCGGGGGCTGCTCCCAGGCCATCATCGGCAAAAACAGCAGCGTCATGGCGCTCACCTGCCACAAGAGTAACGAGGGCGCATCAAAAAGACGGGTATACCGTTCCAGACAGACGATGTGGCCGGCAAAGGCGACGGCACACCCGACTGTCATGACGTCGCCCAGGTTCACGACAGCACTTGGCTTCACCAGCAGCCACAATCCCACCGTGGCAATCGTCGTGGCGGCAATCACACGACGATCGAACCGGCGCAACATGAGAGGCACAATAATGACATACAGGGCAGTCAAAAATGCGCTGTTCGAAGCGGTGGTGTAATACAAGCCAACGGTCTGAAGCACGTACCCGAAAAACAAGAAGATGGTGGCGGTCGCGCTTGCAGATAAGACACCGCCTTCCCGGCGAAGGCGATGACGCACCAACGCAAACCAGGCCGCCACGAGCACCGTGCCAAGCAGGAAACGCACGCACAGGAACGTCAGTGGCGGCATCTGCTCCAGAGCCGCTTTGGTCGCCGGAAACGTGGCCCCCCAAATAAAGGTGCTGAGCAGCAGTGCGAGTCGAGGCATGAACGTGGAAAATGTTGGGATTTCCGGAATTAAGAGCGGCGTCAGCTCAGATCATTTGCAGGATGTTCACAAAGCCTCTGGTCCCCACCCCACCAACTTCGACGATTGCTTTCACCCGCCCGCCACCGATTGTTTCTCGCGGGACAGGCCATTCCCCGTCCACGTGGAGCGAGCGAAGCGCAACGCCTCTCTTTCCAACGTCCTGGCTAAGGCTTGCATAGGGGGCAGCGGCGAAGGTCAGTGGGTCCAGCTTGTTCCATCGCCGCAAGCGCGCGCTCCTTATCCGGATAATCGTACCAGCCTCCCCCCCAATAGTCGGTTGAGGTCTGCGAAGATGGCACTTCAGAGCATCGATCTTTGTGCAACGTCACCCGATCGATGGAGTGCGCGACGTGTATCCAATAAATCATGCAGGTGTTGCAAACGGCGGATCGTGATGGAACCGCCCGTCCATTAGGGAAGCAGTTGCCATTCGTCCTTTTCGATAAACACTTTGACACCGGTTTCCAGTTTCTTGACGTCCTCTTTCTCGAAGAGCCGAAAATAGCGCTCGATTCGATCATCGTCATCGATCCGCTCTTCCTGCATCATGCCGTTATGACCTTTGTATCGTCGAATCAGCACTGGCATCGCACATCCTCCCTCTTCATGACTCGGTCCCTTTAGGAAAGTTGAAACAGTCCGCCCGTCTTTTTTGCCGTGTCACCAGGCCTCACTACAACCACGTGCCTCCCTCAAACCGGCGAGTGTATCTGTGCGGGGTTCGAACTCCCTGCAGGAGGCCACTGTAGATGATAGTCGGCCCGGTTCACGTTCCTGTAAATTTCCCGCTAGTCTTGGAACCAGGCAGGTGTGTTACAATAAGGCAAACTTTAACGGATGGTCAAGGGCGCATCCGCCCGGTGATCGTCAAATCGGGCGGGGAAACGCTATGCCACTCTACGAATATCGATGCGGCCGCTGTGAGAAGCACTTCGACGTCACCCAATCCGTCCATGCCCGAGTGGAAGATACGGTCTGTCCCTTCTGCCAGGCCCAAGAGGCCACACGTCTGCTCTCCTCCTTCATTTCGACCGTCAAGGGCGATCACAAGCCCGGCTTCAAGGAAATGAAGGCATACGAGATGCACAACAAGCGGGCGTCCAGTTTTTCGAAACTGCCGCCGTTGTTCGGAGCGCGAAGCGCGCCACCAGCAATCCAGGACGTCTTCTCTGGTTCCGAATCGCAGCCCGAGACTCCTCCGGAAAAGACCGGAAGCTGATTTTGCCGCATGGACTCGTCGACCCTTTCGTTCCGCTTCCGGATTCCCAACCGCAACTTCCGAGCTGTTTCTGCTTGTGGATCGCTGCTCTTAGCCGCAGGGCTCGTCCTGGCGGTCGCATTCCCTGCCTGGGTCCGGGCCGAGGTGTCTGGTAATCTGGTGATCGTCGGAAATGGACCGGAACTCACCACCATCGAATCCCTCTCCCGCGCCTTTGAGAAAGCGAACCCCCGGGCGTATGTCGATGTGATCTGGGACGATCATTCCAAGCCGGTTGAGATGGTCAAGGCGGGTGAGGCCCATATCGCGGTAACCGGATCCGAAGACTCAGGCCTTGCTGCGACACAAATTGCCTGGGACGGCATCGGCATTCTCGTTCACCTCTCGAACTTCACGAAAGAAGTCACGAAACAGCAGGTGGCCGACATGTTCTCCGGCAAGGTCAAGGAATGGTCGGAGCTGGGCGGCCCGGAAACGAAGATTCTCTTGATCGATCGCCCGAAGAATCAGAACATCCGCGACGCGTTCGAGCGCCAACTGGGCATTGATGGGAAGATTCCGGACAACGCCAAAGTCATCGCGAAGGACGACAAAGTGATCAAGACCGTCGTCGGCACCCTTCCTCCCATGTCCGCCGTGGCGTATATCTCGCTGACCCAGGGATTATCTGTGGTCACCAGCGGCGTCGCCGTCCGGTTACTGCCTGTTGATCGAGTGGAACCGGAAGTGCCCACGGTCAAAGACGGCCGGTATCCGCTTCGTCGTCCCGTCCTGCTCCTGTCAAAGAAGGATCCGAATCCGTTGGTCGAAGCCTTTGGACAATTCGCATTATCGCCCGCTGGGCGACAAATCATCGCCGAATCCTATATTCCGTTTGAGCGGAAGTGATTATTCCTGCCTTATCGTTCAAGGAGGTCTCTATGCAAATCTGGCGATCCTCAGTCTACCTCATGG
>JARDZZ010000221.1 GCA_029240595.1 Nitrospira sp.
CATCCTGGTAGCCGTCCTGCCTTCTCTGCCAGGAGTTCATCCGCGCATGGCTTCGGATGTGACAGGACCGGGTCCTACGAGAATGCTAGAGCCCCCGGGCTTCCTGGCCCTGAATTACGGCTTCCGCACTCCCCTCGCCGTCCTTCTTGCCCACATCGCCTATGGCACCGTCCTCGGCGCGTTTTACCAGGTATAACAAGGGCTGATGAAGCCTCCGCCTATCTGGGTCACGCTTCACTCTTTACCGGCAATGCGCAGGAGTGCACTGAGATGGGTCACATGGGTTAAGGCAAGAGGGAAGTTTCCGAGAAACGCACCGTCCTGATGGCGAATCTCTTCTGGGAACAGCCCCAGATCGTTGCCATGCGCATGCAGCCGGTACGCGAAGTCTTCGGCTTCACCCATCCGTCCCGCAAGAGCGAGGGCCTCCACCAACCAGAAACTGCACGGCAGAAATGCGCCCTCTTCGCGACCGGTTCCCTGCTCCGCCACATACCGATACACCAAAGGCCCCCGTGTGAGCCAGCGTTGAATCGCTAAGATCGTTGACGTCATTAGCGGATCGCGTCCATCAATAAAGCCGACAAGTCCGAAGGTCAAAGCGGCGGCATCCAAGCGTGTCCCGCCCAAGACCTGCACAAAACTCCGCCGGGTTTTCGAGTAGCCTGTTTTAAGCACCGTGCGGGCCAGTGCGTCGCGTGCCTGGACCCATGGGCCGGTAGAGGCACGCAAGCCGAGTTTCTTCGTCAGACGCTCGATGCGATCGAGTGCAGTCCAGCACATGACTTTCGAGTGGACATAATGCCGGGGCTCTCCTCGCACTTCCCAGATTCCATGATCGGGATACGGCCATGAAGCACAGAGGAGATTGCCGACTTCCACAATCCAGCGTCTGGTATCCCGATCCACGGGATAGCCGGCTTCAACCGACAGGGATAAGGCATCAAGCACTTCACCGTACACATCGAGCTGATGTTGTTGTGAGGCGGCATTCCCAAAGCGGACCGGCTGTGATCCTCGATAGCCTTCAAAGAACGGCCAGGTGCGTTCCGGAATCGAGGCTTCACCATGGAGAGTGTACATGACTTGCAGTTCGGGATAGGTCAGCGTGGTCGCATGCGTGATCCATTGCATGAACGCTAAGGCTTCGGCGTGAAATCCCAGGCGAAAAAACGCGTGTGCGGTGAATGAAGCATCCCGCAACCAGCAGTACCGATAGTCCCAGTTCAATTCGCCGCCAATTCGCTCGGGAAGCGATGTGGTGGGCGCGGCCACGATAGCTCCCGACGGCGCATAGCTCAACAGCTTCAGGGTGATAGCGCTTCTGAGAGCTTGATCCTTGAAAGGACCGACGTACTGACAATGCGCTGCCCAGCCAGACCAGTACGCTTCTGTATCCGCGATGGCGGTCTTCGCGTCGGAGAGCCGGGGATACACCCCCGGCGCCTCCTCTTCGTAGGCCATCCACAGGGTGAGACTTTCACCTCGGTCCATGACCACACGCCCGGTGAGGTCTCCATTTCGGATCTCCATTGGACTGTCCACAGCCACAAACAGGACCGACCCTCCAAAATCAGCACAATACCCGGCCCTCCCTCGAGATTCGAAGCAAGGAACTGTCCGGCCGTCGTTCGGTCTCGGTTTCACCATGAGGGAAAATTCGATCGTGCCTTCCAACACCTCAAGACGACGCAGGACCTGGCGCGATGGGTGCGGAACAGCTGCCAGCTCTCCATCGGCAGTCACTGGCATGAGGTCGGTTAACTGGGCGAGGCCATCGAATGTTCGAAATTCTGTGGTAACAATTGCCGTATTCAGATGATAAAAGCGTCTGGTCCGAAAAGGCGCGGTAGGCAGGATGGCGCAGTACCCGCCATGTTCCCAATCCAGCAGGCGGTTGAAGCAGGATGGACTGTCGAAGCGGGGAAGACACATCCAGTCAATAGACCCGCTGCTGGATATGAGCGCACTCGTCCGGCAGTCGCCAATGAGGGCGTAGTCGTGGATCGGGGGATAGGCCGTCAAGGTGAGGCCTCAGGTATCACGAAGTCTCCAATAAGGATAGGCGCGGTTACGTTTCGATGGGAAACCCGTCGTCTTTCCACCATCGCCACCCGCCGTCCAACTCCATAACGGAGAACCCGCGGGCAGCGAATTCCACGGCGGCAGTGGCTCCGAGATGACAGACGATCGAATAACAATAGATCACGTTTGTGCGATCCTTGCGTAATCCTTGAAGGCTTGCCCAGCGTTCTTTCGGCAGGTTTACCGCACCAGGTATGTGCCCTTTTGCATAATCATCGGCCGCTCGAACGTCGACCACGTTGACGCTGCCCTCCTTCATCATGCGCTCCAACTCTACTGGGCCGGTCGTGAAGGCCATTTTGGCCTCGAAAAACTCTTTGGCTTTGGCGGGATCCTGTATCATTGCCGTTGGCATGTCGCCTCCTTCTTGCTCAGTCGGATGCCATGACTCATCAGCATCCTTTCCAATGGTTATGAGATGAAGAATCAGGCCGGCACAGTCGCACGGTCTACTGCACCATTCCGTGAGGCACGTTGCGGCTGAGACTGCGGGCCTTGTTGTCAGCATCCTCCGCGGCCGCTCGAAGCTCTTCCGCTAACCGACGCTTCTTCTCGACACTGGGATCGGTGGCACCGAGTTCCCGGGCTAACAGGTCGGCCTCGAGCTGCCGCCGGTCGGCCATTTCGCGCAACGCGTTTGCCTGCGTTCGATAATCGGTGCGCTGGGACGCGGCTTCCTGCTGGGAAGATGCCGTTCCTGCATCTCCGAACTCTTGCCCGCCGCCTGCGCAACCGCCTAACAGGAGCATCACCGTCAATGAAGCTGTTCGTCCGTGCATGCTGACCTCCCTGTGGTGGCGTTACATACTCAATTCGCTTCGGGTCTGCAGGGCTCGCAAAATATGGCCGCGCGACAGCATACCTTCCATTCGTCCGGCTTCGACGACTGGCAGTTGGTTGAGATCCTCCCGTCCCATGGTCTGTAATGCCTCGGCGACTGGAGTATCGGGAGACACCGACCGGACTTCAGCAAGGGGATGCGCCACTTGCATCACCGGGATTTGCGTCCACCTAGAACTGTCAACCTTTGTCAGATCCGCAGCCGTGATTAATCCGATGATCGTGTCTCGGTCCTCCACGGCATAACATCGCCGCCCCGTTTTCAGCACATACTCATCAGCAAACCGCTGCAGCGGCATGTCACCGGGCACCGTCATACAATCGTTGGACATGAGCTCGCTCACCCGCATTCCTCGGAGGCCCGTCAGTACCTCCGCCTGGACGTAACTGGCAGTCGCCGCGTCCAGCAAGAACCATCCCAGTAATCCAAGCCAGAGACCGCTGAGACTTTCGGCTCCGAGGAATTCCCATAATCCCAGCCCGAAGAAACCCAATGCCACTCCCTGTCCGGCGCGCGAGGCGATTCGAGTGGCGCGATTCTCATCTCCGCTGAGTGCCCAAATGATTGCTCGTAATATTCTGCCGCCGTCCAATGGAAACCCCGGAATCAAATTGAACATGGCTAACATCAAGTTCAGTGAACTCAACGAGAGCAATACTGCCGCCACCGGCGTAAATCCACCCTGCGCTGATGCGCCCAACCAGGACCCTAGCCATCCGCATAGGAAGCCGACCGCCGCGCTCATGACGGGGCCGGCCAGTCCCATCCAGAACTCAGCAGGAGCCGTGGCGGCTTGCTTCTCGATGTGCGCGACCCCGCCCAACGCAAAGAGCGTGATCGTGCGCACCTGCATCCCATAAGCTTTCGCCACGAGGGCGTGAGCCATCTCATGCAGGATGATCGAGGCGAAAAAAAGCACGCTGATCACGATAGCCGCCGACCAGGTCGTTCGCAGCGGCCAATGCGTATAGGTGTTGGAGAAGTACCCGAAGAACGAGCCCGTCAGCAGCACCGCAATCAGCAGCCACGTATAGTGGATGCCGACCTCTATGCCAGCCAGGCGGCCGAGTCGTAATGACGGTAGCACGCGCGTGTCCTCGTTTGCCTGTTTAGTGACTTGCTTATTGATGGACGACTTTTCTCAAGGGGCGACGCGGCTCTTCTGTTCGCTCTACGCGTTCTAGCCCTGCATCCATGCTCAAGCGGCCTCCCCCGTACGTGGCGGCGTATAACAGGCCGCCCATCATCGCGAGATTCTTCAGGAAGTGGATCATCTGGTTCTGATCTCCAAAGTTGGTATGAAAGACCAGCGTGGTGGGAATCATGAATACAAACAGGAGCCACGCGCCCGCCTTCGTACGGTACCCGAGGAGGAGAGAAAGAGAACCCGCGATCTCAATGGCAACCGCTCCTATATAA
>JARDZZ010000222.1 GCA_029240595.1 Nitrospira sp.
GCGCCGGTGGCGGCCATGCTGGCCGGCGTCCTCGAAACGGTGGCGGTATATGCGATCCTGCGCTGCCGCGGTATCGCCGATCAGGCCGTGTCTCCCGAATTTACCGGCGGCCTGTTGGCGTTGTTCGGACTCATCTCATTCGCGCTCGCGGCGTTTTTCATTCTCGTGCAACACAACTATAAGCGGCTGTTCGCCTATTCCAGCATCGAGCACATGGGGTTGGCGATGGTGGGGTTTGGGGTCGGCGGGGCCATCGGCAACTTCGGAGGTTTCTTTCATCTGGTCAACCATGCCTTCGCGAAATCGCTCGCGTTCTTTGCGGCCGGCAATATCCACCGCCGGTTCAAAACGGTGGAGATCGACCAGGTTCGCGGTCTGACGACCGTACTCCCCTGGACTACCGTGGCACTGCTGATTTCCGGACTGGCTCTCGCGGCGCTTCCACCCTTTGCGCTGTTTACCAGCGAACTGCAGATCGTGACCGCGCTCAGCTCCTCCGGTCTTCCCCGAGAATGGACGCAGCCCGGCAGCAGGTTCCCTGTGGTCCTCTTGCTGCTCTGTGGTGTCGTGGCGTTCGCAGGCTTGCTGTATCGTATCACCGGCATGGTCTGGGGGTCGGCTCCGAAGGACATCGTCCATGGTGAACACTGGTCGGTCGGCCATATCCCGATTGTGCTCCTGGGCACTATGCTCGTGGGATTTGGCCTGGCTCTACCGGACTTCATGCGACAACTCTTTGAAGCAGCATCAGCTCTAATGGCAAACCGGTAGCCTGGGAGAACACGTGACCGATCGGCTCTCGCTTGAGCAACGGATACAGACGGCCTTCGCCGACTTGGTTGCGGCACATCCCCACGACGGTTTCTTACAATATCGCATCGACCAGAGCCGACTTCCGGAGGTCGCCCGGTTTCTTCATGAGAGGCTAAAGGGCCGCCTGGCACTGCTGTTTGCCATCGATTGTCGGCCGCGCGCACAGAAATACGAGATTCAGTATCTGTTTGCTTTGGGCGCTGGTCAGCCCTGGGTTTTGCTCACGGTGGAGCTCGTGGGATCGGCCTCTCTCTTTACTTCGATCACACCCTCGGTCCACGCTGCGCAATGGTATGAGCGGGAAATCCGGGATCTCTTCGGCCTGATCCCCCAAGGTCACCCAGATCTGCGTCGTCTAGTGCGCCACGAGCACTGGCCCCAGGGACTTCATCCACTACAAAAAGCTTTCCCATGGGACAAGACCATGGGCTGGCAGCAGGGTGAGTACCGCTTTCGTCACATCGAGGGCGAGGGTGTCTTCGAAGTTCCAGTAGGTCCAATCCATGCCGGCATCATCGAACCCGGACACTTCCGCTTTTCGGTCGCCGGAGAACCGATCATGCAACTCGAAGTCCGCCATTTTTGGAAGCATCGTGGGATCGAAAAACTGTTTGAGCAATGCACGCTGAGCGGAGCGCTCCCCCTCGCAGAACGCGTCTCTGGAGACACGACCATAGGACACAGCCTCGCCTACTGCCAGGCAGTAGAATCGCTCTTGCACCTCGAGATTCCTAGACGTGCCCGCTTCCTGCGCTCATTCTTTCTGGAATTGGAGCGGCTTCACAATCATATCGGAGACGTCGGAGCGATCTGCAACGATACGGCGTATACGCTGGCTCATGCTCATTGCAGCAGGATGAAAGAGCAATTGATGCAGCTCAACGACTGGTTGACCGGATCACGATTCCTCCGAGGCACGATGGCGATCGGTGGCGTCACGAAAGACCTGACCGCCATCCAACAACGCGCAGTCATCGATAGCCTAGATCGGATCGAGAAGGACTTTGCAGAACTCGAATCCATCATCTTCGCGAATGCCTCCCTCACAGACCGTTTGGAAACGACCGGCGTGCTGACAGAGCGTACGGCGTGGGATCATGGAGCGGTCGGGGTGGTGGGTCGGGCGTCGGGGATCGATCACGATGTCCGGAGAGACCGCCCGTTCGCCGCCTACGATGAAGTGCCGGTCCACACCGTCGTCTACCGGTATGGAGATGTCCGTGCACGCTTGCGCGTGCGCATGGACGAGATTCATGAATCTATCAGACTGATTCGCGAGATCTGGCAACAACTTCCCCACGGCTCGATCCTCGCAGCGGCTGATCATATGCCACAGCCCGGTGAATGGGCGCTCTCAGCCGTTGAGAGTTGGCGAGGGGAAGTGCTCTATTTCGTCATGGCCGGGGACGACGGTCACATTCATCGCTGCAAGGTGCGCGACCCGTCGTTCGTCAATTGGCCTGCCATCCAATGGGCCGCCGTCGGAAACATCATTCCTGACTTTCCGCTGATCAATAAGAGCTTTAACTTGTCCTACGCCGGGAATGATTTGTAGCACGGAGGAGCAGATGTTCCGTATTCTTAAGAAGAGCCTCAAGACCGGACTGGTGACGGGGCAATATCCTCAAGCCCAACCTTTGGTAACACCAATACCGGCAGCTCATGAGAAAGCCGCGCCGTTCAAGAGCTCTTTAACGATTCGAGAAGTGGACACAGGCTCTTGCAATGCCTGCGAGATGGAAATGAACGCTTTGACGAATCCAGTGTACGACGTCGAGCGGTTCGGGGTTCATATCGCGGCCTCCCCGCGCCACGCCGACGCATTGGTCGTCACCGGACCAGTTGCGGTCAATATGGAGCACCCTTTAAAAGAAGTTTATAAGCAGACGCCGCATCCGAAACTCGTCATCGCCCTGGGAGACTGTGCCATCAACTGCGGAATCTTTAAAGGAAGTTATGCGGTGACCGGGCCTGTGGAACGTCACATTCCAGTCGATGTCCGTATTCCCGGCTGTCCCCCACGACCAGTTGAAATCCTGGAGGCATTAGCGAGTATCCGGAGTTTTCGAACTCCGTCTGATGAGTGATTCTTTGGTGAAGGATGCCTGAGTCATGAGTTCCAGCCTGCTATGCCGATCGAGGCACTGGAGGGGGTCTCGCCCACCTGCCTCAGAGAACCATGTAAAAAAGTGACAGGCTGACCTTGAAGTATCCACACCTGTCACCTTTGACAGTGTCGCCGTTTGGCCCAAGTTACAGAGGATGACGACCGGCAGCTCGTCCACCTCGGCATGCTTAAGAAAGAGATCAAGATTCCTGAACGAAGTCGGTGCGGTGATCGATGTTCACCGGGCTCACATGGGCGGTGAAAAACATTAGACCTAGCGGAGGAGCGTTAGATGAAGATCGCAGTGATCGGCGCGACGGGATTTGTCGGCTCGGCGCTCTTGAAGGAAGCCTTGGATCGGGGTCATGAAGTCACGGCCATCGTGCGGCATCCGGAGAAGTTGCAGCCGCAATCGAAGCTTCGTCCTCACGGTGCAGACGTGTACAACTCGGATGAAGTGGCTCGTGTCGTCGCGGGGCACGACGCCGTGATCAGCGCCTTTAATCCGGGATGGGGAAACGCGGACATCTATAATTTGCAGCTGAAGGGAACCAAGGCCATCATCGACGGCGTGAAAAAGGCCGGTATTAAACGATTGTTGTTCGTAGGAGGAGCCGGCAGTCTGGAGGTGAAACCAGGTGTTCAGGCTGTGGACCTGCCGGAATTTCCCGCCGAGTACAAGCAAGGCGCCCTCGCCACTCGCGAGGCCTTGACTCTGTTACGTAAAGAACCAAGCTTGGAGTGGTCCTTTCTCTCCCCCTCCGCTGACCTGTCTCCAGGGCAACGAACGGGTAGGTTCCGGCTTGGGAAGGATCAGATGTTGACCGATACGAACGGCCAAAGCCGTATCTCGATCCAGGATTATGCCATGGCGATGATCGACGAAGTCGAGAGGCCCGCGCATGTCCGTCAACGCTTTACAGTGGGGTATTGATGGGTCGGGGTTTACCACGTCACGCGACCCGAGAGCCGAGATGGATCGGGAGGAACATGAAGAAGACATGCAGCGATGATGATCGCTGCAGTCTCATTGGGACGCTTCAGAGCAAGGCAAATCGGGTTCGCGTTCTTTGCTATGGACGACAGCCGGCGCCACATAGCTCAGCTTTTGTCAGGACCAGTGCGGCGGCTGCGGCGAGAAGTTCCACGCCCTTTTTCTCTGCTGTGGTCGGAGTGCGACGGGCTCGAAAATAGGTACCAAAGGTACCGAGCACCGGTCCTCCAGGAGACAATATCGGCATGCTCCAAGCTCCAACATAGCCTAGAGAGCTGGGCAGGTGACGCAGTTCCGACCACTTATCGTCGGCAAAAAAATCAGGAGTCATGACCACTGACCCCGTTGCTGCCGCGGCTGCGCACGTGCCGACCTTGGCGTCTGGTTTCAGACGATCGATCGCGTTCAGATAATCCGAAGGAAGATTCGG
>JARDZZ010000223.1 GCA_029240595.1 Nitrospira sp.
GAACGGTTTGTTCGGATCAAACATGTCACCGCTTTACCAGTCCATGCAGTTCGATTCTGCCTAGAAACCGCC
This sequence comes from Nitrospira sp., assembly GCA_029240595.1. Taxonomy (GTDB): domain Bacteria; phylum Nitrospirota; class Nitrospiria; order Nitrospirales; family Nitrospiraceae; genus Nitrospira_C. The sequence continues at coordinate 73 of JARDZZ010000223.1, forward strand.
GGAATTCGTCTTGCGGACGTCGATGCCGTCGCCGTCCCATGGAAGTATTGGCAGGTCGGCCGACGCGCTGCGCTTGCCATCGGCTCCATGCTTCGGTCTCCGCAGCTCTTCATGGCGAAAGGCACCAGGAGCCTGGAGCGTCTGACGCATGAGTGGAGAGAGCTGGCGTTTTTACGGTCCTCCCTCTCCCGCATCGTCGACGGCACTCCCTGTCCGGCTCCCGTATTCCTGGATCATCATCTCTGTCACGCGGCCAGCGCCATGCTGGTATCGCCGTTTGAGCGTGCTGCAGTCCTCGTCGTTGATGGAGCCTCTGAATCGCACACCACGATGCTCGGACAAGCGGACCGTCATCATATTCGGGTCCTCAATCGCATTCCCCTTCCTCACTCGCTGGGCCAATTTTATGCTGCGGTCACGGCCTATCTCGGGTTCAAACCGGACTTCGACGAATACATCGTGATGGGATTGGCGGCCTATGGGGAGCCACGCGTCGCCCCGGTCCTGCGAGAAAAGATCCTGCGCGTGTTGCCGGAGGGAGAGTTTTGTCTGAACACGCGTCTGCTGGATTTTCATCTTGCGCGCCGGCGGGTCTTTTCATCGGAATTTTTGCGCCTCTTTGGTGCGGCGCGACGGCCGGACGAAGCGATTACACAGCGTCATCAAGACTTCGCTGCCAGTGCGCAGCTGGTGTTGGAGGATGTGCTGCTTTACGTGGCTCGACACTTGAAAGCCTTGACGAAGGAAAAGCAGCTATGCATGGCCGGCGGGGTGGCCTACAACTGCGTCGCCAATAGTCGAGTTTGGCGAGAGGCCGGATTCGAGGACTTGTTTATTCCTCCGGCGGCTGGCGATTCGGGCGCGGCGCTTGGCGCGGCCTTGTGGCTCACACATCGGAAGGGGCGGGACGTTGATCGGACGGTCATGCGTGCAGCCTCGTGGGGGCCGAAATTTTCGGAAGAGGCTTGCCGGGCCGCACTTGAAGGCGCCGGGCTCATCGTTGAACGGCTCGCTGATTCCTCGCTGTGTGAAAAGGTGGCCGGAGAGTTGGCCGCCGGGCGGTTAGTCTTTTGGTTTCAAGGGCGGATGGAATGGGGACCACGTGCGCTGGGGTACAGAAGCCTCTTAGCGGATCCTCGCCGCGAAGACATGCGGGCGCTGATTAATCTCAAAGTGAAGTTCCGCGAACCGTTTCGGCCCTTTGCGCCTTCCGTGCTGGAAGAACGGGCCGCCGAATTTTTTGACTTGCCCGGGCCTTCCCCGTTTATGTTGTGCACCGCCCCTGTCCGTTCCGCAATGAAAGGAGTCATCCCGGCAGTCGTCCATGTCGATGGCTCCGCACGGGTGCACACCGTCGATGGCCACTCCAATCCCCGGTATCGCCGGCTGCTCGAAGCCTTTGCAGACAAGACCGGAGTGCCCGTCCTGTTGAATACGTCGTTCAACGTGAACGAGCCCATCGTGTGTACGCCCGATGACGCGGTGACCTGCTTTCTCCGCACAGAAGTCGAGTGGCTGGTTATGGAGAATTTATTGGCGAGGCGGCCAATGAGCAGGACTGAGCGGTGAGGATCTCGATGAGCCAGTCATGATGAATCACGGATACGCTGCTCATGACGACCCTCAAACTGCAGCCGCTGTTCGTCAGTCCCTCGATACCCCGGTGCTCAATTTCCTCCTCCTCATGGTGATCGTGAATTTTGCCCTGCAACCGCTGACGGAGCCCGATTTCGGCTGGCATCTCCGGACCGGTTTGGACCTTGTGCACAACGGGTTCTTGTTGCCTCACAGCGACCCCTATTCTCATACGATGCCGGATTGGGCATGGGTCGAACATGCCTGGTTAACCGACGTGGTCCTTGGGGCCGTCTATTTGTTTGGGGGTGGCCTTGGCATCATCCTGTTGTTTGCATGCGTCACGACCGGCGCATGGCTGATAGGCAGCGCAACCGCTCGTGCCGGGGTCGTCTTCCGTCGGCTCGCCTGTGCCATGTCTCTCTGGGTGGCATTGCCCTATCTCGGAGCGAGGACGCAACTGGTGACGCTGCTCGGGTTGGCCGTGCTCTTGTTCCTGCTCAAACGTTGGCAGGACGGCGTCTCTTCTGCCCAATGGTGGATTCCGCCGTTGTTTTTCGGCTGGGCGAATCTCCACGGCGGATTTCTGGCTGGGCTGATGGTGTTGGGACTGATCATCGTCACGACCGCATTCCTCAGATGGTTGACCGAGCGACGTATCGTCTCCGCGCGGAAGTATGATGAGCCGCTGCTCTCGTGGGATGATCTCAAGCGACTCACCTTGCTCACGATTCTCTCCGTCGGCCTTACGTTGATCAACCCGTACGGCTGGCGCTTGCACGCTGAGATCGTGGATTCGTTGTCGGATCGGTTCATGCTCGAGACGCTGCAGGAGTGGCAGCCTCTGTCGCTCAACGGTGTCGCCGGCCGCAGGTATGCGCTCTATCTTGCAGGATTCACGTCATTCATGCTGCTTTGGTACCGGCGGACTGAACCGGTCCGATGGGTCATTGGAGGCCTGTTCCTCGCGCTCTCCCTGCGGCACATGCGAAATATTCCTTTTTTTCTCATTTATAGCCTCTCGACTTGCGCCGACGTCCTGGCCCAAGGATTTCACACACTCGAGCGTCGGTGGCTGTGGCGTCGTCTGACCGCAAGGCAGGGCAGCCTGGCCGCGGCGGTCGCAATGGGCGCCATGCTCTTCTGGTTAGGTGCAGACCATCTGCAACAAGTCGTCTTTTCGGGTACCAGGCCGGCCGAGTATTTCCGAACGACGTCGTATCCCATCGAAGCAGTTGAATGGATACGGATGAATCGGGATCTGATAGGCAGGCGTCTGTACAATGATTACGCGTACGGAGGATTTTTGCTCTGGTGGTTACCTGAGACCCGGGTCTTTATTGACGGTCGGATGCCTGCCTGGCGCTGCGGAGAGCGCCGTATATTTCCGGACTACATGGCATTGACGGGAGCGGATCCGGCTCTCACCGTACTGACAAAATATTCGATCGACTGGGCCATGGTGAGGAAGCAGACGCCATTGGATGGAGCATTAGCTCAGGGGCATGGTTGGACGCGTCTCTATGGAGACGAAAAGGTTGCGATTTATCGGCTGTTGCCTATCGAACTGGAATCCTCAGGCGATCCGCGCTGACGTTTCCCCATCCGGTCGAATTCGGCTGGAGGCTGTAACGCCCGCAATGATCATTGCGTTTGATCGTGGCCAGTTCGCGCAGCATGGCGATCCCGTCCTTGAGCACACGAACCTTTGAACCTGGCTGATCAGACCAATTCACCGGCACCTCGGCGATGCGATAACCCCGTTGTTGAGCGACGTATAGCACTTCGAGATCGAATCCAAAACCATCGATCGAGGCGTGGGCAAATAAGTCTTGTGCGATAACGCGGCGAAACAGCTTGAAGCCACACTGCGTGTCTGCGATCCCTCGAATGCCGCTGCGACGCACCGCGGCATTGAACAGCATGCCAAACAGTGTTCGATGGAACCGAGCCTGGACCGCAAACTCGGGGAGCCGCGAGGCCAGCGCTCGAGAGCCTATCGCCATGTCCACATCATCGGCGAGGGCTCTTTCGAGGCGAGCGAACTCCTCTATAGGCGTTGCCCCGTCAGCGTCGGCGAATAATTGCAGCGAACCCACTGCCGATTGCATACCGTGGCGCACCGCCGCTCCCTTGCCCCGGCAGCGTGCCAGTCGAAGCAACCGGACGGCCGGATTGGCGCGACTGACATCTTCGACAACCGATGCGGTCGCATCGGTACTGCCGTCATCGACGACCAACAGCTCATACGTCCGGTTATGCTGTCGAAAATATTGGGTGATCTGAAGGAGGTAAGGGAGGATACGACCAGCCTCGTTATGAGCTGGAATGACGATCGATAGTTCAGGAAAGTCCGTGGAGTGGTGACCAAACATGGGACTCCTGCGGTTCCGGACGGAGAAACGCTGCGAGTCCATCTCTTTCGCGGTACCCTAGCCGAGGTACGGGAGAAAATACAAGGGGAATCGTGGGCTTGACAGATCCGGCATAAGGGAGCGAACGTATCATCACATCAGGCGACACAGTTGCAGCGTCCATCTAACCTAACGGGGAGGGTCGCATGCGTAGAATCGTGGACGTGTCCAATTTCCTCCTGGTTGCCGTTCTGTTGGCCGCCTGTGCTTCGGCCACTCCCCCGAGCAGGCTTGGCGAGTACGTCTCCTCCGACCATAGGGCCAACGATGAG
>JARDZZ010000224.1 GCA_029240595.1 Nitrospira sp.
CTGGACCGTCCGCCCGTGCGAAATCTCGTCGAGAATGCGGCGCTCTTCATCCTGTCTATCGGCTGGAATGATGAGGGTCACGGGCCGGCCAATCATCTCGTCTGCTCGATAGCCGAACAGTCGTTCCGCCGCCCGATTCCAACTCGTCACCACGCCTTGTAGATTTTTGCTCACAATGGCATCGTCCGACGATGCGACAATGGCCGCTAAATGCGCCGTCGCCCGCTCAGACCGTTGGCGGTCCGAGATATCCCTGAGATAGGCTGTGAAAAACGGTGGATGGCCCGGTCGCCGAGTCACGGCAATAGAGAACTCGACCGGAATTTCGGACCCGTCGGCCCGGAGCGCAGGCATCTGAACCCGCCGTCCGATTACGGACGCCTCGCCTGTCTCCAAATACCGTCGTAGTCCGACTTTATGACTCTCGCGCAAACGAGGCGGTATGATCAGGTCCGCGACCGGACGGCCCAGGGCCTGCGCCTGAGTATAGCCAAACGTCTTTTCAGCCGCCGGATTGAAATCCTGGACCAGTCCGTCGGCATCCATCGTAATCAAGGCGTCGAGCGACGATTCAAAAATCGCACGTGTCCGGTCTTCGCTTTCTCTGAGGTGATCATCGATCCGCTTGTGCTCCGTCACGTCAATCAGCATGTTGACCGCGCCGATGACGATGCCAGAGGCATCACGGATGGGGTCTGGATGAGGCACCACGTGCCGCTTGGATCCGTCAGGCCGTTCGATGATGATTTCCTCTCCGCGGACGGCCCGTCCTTCCCGCAGGCTGACCGCCATCGGACATTCGTCCAAGGGCAACGGAGTTCCGTCAGGCCGATAGATTTTCCATGACCCGCACCAGAGATCCTTTCCGATTTCCGGCTCACGCCCCCATAAGCTCACCGCCGCCTGGTTGTAGAGCTGAATCCGCCCTTGCGCGTCGCAGGTATAGACGGCGGCGGGGAGACTTTGAATGAGATCCCGGTACCGACTCTGGCTCAGCCGCAAGGCTTCCTGGTCCTGCTTTCGTTCAGTGATGTCAAAATTCACACCGGTCAGGCGCACCGGTTGCCCCGCCTGATCCCTGAGCCACCGCCATCGCGCAGCCAACCACCGAATTTCTCCGTCGGGTCTGACGATGCGAAACTCACGATCTTCCGGCTCGCCGCTCCGCCGCGATCGTTCGACTGCCTCCACCATCTCGTGGCGGTCATCAGGATGAAGACAAGACTCCCAGGCCGCCTGGGTCTTGTCGCACTTGTCCGGTTGAAGCCCGTACATGGCATAGAGTTCAGGACTCCAACTGCTCACACCTGTGTCAAGATTCCAGTCGAACGAGCCTACCTGAGACGCTTGTTGGGCCAGCGTCAGCCGTTCTTCCGTGACGCGTAGGCCTTGAGCCAGTTCTTCGGCCCGTCGCCGTGCCCGATGCATGACCTGCCCGACCGCAATGAAGGTCAGACCGACACCTCCATACAGGACAAGACCGACTTGTTGAGACAGACCCGTAATGTCGAGTGAAAATCGCGGTGGGACAAAAAACCAGACCGCGGCAACCCCGCCTAGCAATGTGGCGGTCAACGCGGCCGACACTCCCGCATACCAAGTGGTAAACGCAATGGACACGAAGAAGGTGGCGTAAGGAAGATGATCGCCAAGATACGGATCGAGGACAAGACGACAACCGAGTGCCAGACTCGTCGCGAACAGTGCGACAACATGTTCTTTGATGACTGCGGTCAATCCGCTCTGTTTCATTCGCCCACCGGCCTTGAAGTCACACCACTTGCCTCCCGGTGAGTGACCAGGTTCCGTAAGTTATTGGGGAAGCGAAGGAAGTATAGGGATTTTAGATGAGAGGCACTCCTAGGGGGACCCCTAGTTTTTGGTGGATGTCGGCCAAAACAAAGAAGACAAGGGATCCCGGGACAGGGCCACTGCAGAAAGGTACTGCCCCCCTCAGCAGGGTGGCCGGTACACGTCCATCATTTCAATGTTGGTTGTGGCTGGATAAAACTCCCCGAACCGATTCATGACCCACCCTTTATGGGCGTGCACCTCTTTGAGCAGTATGGGTTGAGCGATATAGTTCGGGCAGACGGGAGAGATCACGACGAATTGATGAGACGCGCTTTCGCGTTCGCTCCAATAGCAGTCGAAGACCTGGACCTGCACCGTCTGATCACCAATCATCGTCTGGTCCGGCGGCTCCGCACCACAGGTCATATTTCCATTCAAGACCAGCATGAGAAACAAAGCAATGGCATTCATGTACACACTCCTGTTTCAGGCTCACTGCACCGCGATCGATTCTCCGGGGCCTCACAGAGGCCTTCAATATCGCGTGGTTTTGGGTTTTTGATGCTCACCCCTGCACTGGTGCAAGAAGAGTTCCGAAATGAGTGTGGACACGAGGTGGTGAAAAAGCCGATGAATAACGCAACCAGGACGACGATAACGGCACCTTCATACAGACTAAGGGACAACTTGTCCGCCGTGATGCGCACCTATCCTTTGGCTAGCACATAGTGACTAGCCTCGAGTTCCTAGGGAGAAGATGATGTGAAAAGGTGCGAATGGATGTGACTCGGGTCAATCCTAAACGCTTTCAGGGGTTTTCCCTGTGAGGCAAATCGGTGGAATCAGTAACGATCAGCTGTGACGAGGAAAGAGCTTCCCAACGACCCTTCACCCATCACCCGACGACAAAGTCGGGGCCATGCGATTGAGTTTGGCTCCCGTCGTCCAGACATGCGATCCGTTTCCGTGACCGGCCTGTTCCTCCTTGCCCTCGTGTGGTTCCTGCATCAGGCACAGGACTTTGCGGTTCCCCTGACGCTGGCCCTGCTCCTGCACTTCTTGTTGATGCCGGTCGTGCGCTGGCTGAAACGACATCACGTCGTAGAGCCGGTGGCGGCTGCGATCATCCTCCTGGCCATCACGGGACTGGTGACCATGACGATGTATGAATTGGCCGCGCCTGCGGCCCAGTGGCTCGAAAAAGCACCACGCGCGTTTCGTGTCCTCGAAGGCAAGCTGCTACCGGTCAAGGAATCGGTGTCTCAACTCTCCGAAGCCACGGACGCCATGAACCGTGTCGGACAGACCGACTCGTCTCCCGCCGTCCGTAAAGTGGAGGTGGTGCCGGACCGGCGAGCGGCAATCGTAAGCCTCTTGGGAAAAACCATGGCCGGGATCGGGACGACTCTTCTTCTCTTGTATTTCTTATTGGCGTCCGGGGATCTGTTCGCCAGAAAGCTCCTCACCGTCTTGTCCCGGCGCGAGGATCGTGGCTGTGCGGCCGACATTCTTGAAGGCCTTGAACGACAAATGTCGCGATATTTATTTCAAACGGTCGTGATTCAGAGCGGACTTGGAGGCGCCCTGTGGCTGTCTCTCTGGGTGCTCGGCATGCCGAATCCTGGTCTGTGGGCGGCCGCAGCGGCCATTTTGCAAATCGTGCCGTACATTGGCGGTCTCGCGGTGCTGGTCCTCATTGCGGTGGTGGCAGCCGTGACGTTTGACAACACGTGGTCTATCGCGGGGCCGGTGATCGCCTATCTCGTATTGACCACACTCAAAGGATTTGTTGCGCCCGTCCTCATGGGACAGCGGCTGGTTCTGAACCCGGTTGCCGTACTGGTGAGCCTGGTATTTTTCGGATGGATGTGGGGTCTTGCGGGCACGCTGCTGGCCGTGCCCCTGCTCGCCTGCTTCAAGATCATATGCGATCACATCGAAGGTCTGGAAAGGACCGGTGAGTTTCTCGCCTGAATCCCATCACGGAATAGGACGACGGAAGAGGCCGATCAGGGAGCCGCGGCCCAAGAATGCTCCCGTGAAGGAGCCGCCCACGCGCCAGCCTCAGAAGGGTCCTGTCGGCGATCCTCCCACGAAGCGACAGCCAGAACATACTATGGGTGTGTTGGCGGGGCGAGCCAGTGTCCGAACCAGAGCGTGAACAGCACGAGCGCGAGGGAGACAAAGAAAACGGCTTTGAAGACAGGTTTCCGCCGTGAACCTGAGAGTCCGAAGGCAAATAACGCAGTCATACCCAACACGAGAATACACAAGGCATCGAGCAGATAGATGGTGCTCATGTCGGATCACAAGTCACTTTGCTATGCTCAACAACAGGCTGATGCGACATCCATTCCAAGAAACGAGAGGAAGATGGCTTAACGAGGGGACCCCGGAGGCAGCACTGGCCGATCTGAAACCTGAACAAGCGTGGCTGATGCTCAGGCCGCCTCACTCCCGTAATGTTTGAACAGCTGCACTTCATAGGCGGGCGTGAT
>JARDZZ010000225.1 GCA_029240595.1 Nitrospira sp.
TTCAGGACGACAATCCCTCCGAAGGCTCTCCGGTGGTCACCATCGGCTTCATCGCCATTTGCGTCTTAGTCTTTTTCTATCAGGCCAGCCTGCCTCCGCAACCGGGTGAGATGTTCGTCTTTCAGTACGGCGCGATCCCAGCAATATTGTTCGGCCAAGCGGATCTCCCCCCCGCCATTGCCGTCGGCATTCCCGCTTATGCCACCGTGATCACCAGCATGTTCTTACATGGTGGATGGATGCATTTGATCGGGAACATGCTGTACCTGTGGATCTTTGGTGATAATGTCGAAGACGTCATGGGACACGTCCGGTTTGTCGTGTTTTACCTCACGTGCGGGATCCTGGCCGCGTTGAGTCACGCCCTCACGGATCCGACCTCTACAATTCCCATGGTCGGTGCCAGCGGCGCCATTTCCGGCGTCCTCGGTGCCTACCTGCTGCTCTATCCTCATGCCCACGTGCTGGTGTTTCTGCCCGGTATCGGGATGACACGAGTGGCCGCCGGTATTGTCCTGGGCATGTGGTTCGTCATGCAGCTGCTGAGCGGCAGCATGAGTATCGGGGGGCCCGGCGGAGGAGTCGCCTTCTTTGCGCACATTGGCGGGTTTGTCGCGGGGATGGCCTTGATTGGCTTCTTCAAACGTCCGGAAGTGCGGTTCTTCTCGCCGGCCAAGACCCGCCGATGGGATCTCTAGAAAAGCGGCTCCGCCAGTCCGAAGGCAATGACCTGCTAGGCATCGATCAGCTCACGCACCTTTTCCACCAACCCTCGTTGACGATACGGCCGCCTGAGCAGAAATCGTCGGTTGATGCGGTGAGAGATGATGGCTTCATCATCGTATCCTGATACGAACAGGGCTTTCATCGTCGGATGCTGCTTCAACAGCCGTCTCGCCAACTCACGACCGCTGATTTCTGGCATGATCAGCCCGCTGACGGTGACATGTACGGCTCCTGAATATTGATGCGCAAGCATGATGGCTTCGACGGGTGAGCTGGCTTCGAGCACGTGATACCGATGCCGCTTTAGGGTCGAAACCGCGAGTTTCCGATCGAGTTCATGAGGCTCGACGAGCAAAATGGTCTCTTGGCCTTTCGCAGCGACAGGGAATTCTGCCGGCTCGTTTGGAACCATCCCGGCCGCGACGGCGGGAAGATAGATCCGTACCGTCGTCCCATGGCCTGGCTGACTGGCGACCTCGACCTGCCCACCGTGCTGCTTCACCACTCCATAGACTGACGTCAATCCAAGACCGACGTTGGTCTCCTTCGTCGAGAAAAACGGCTCAAACATCCGTGACTGCGTATCTCGTGTCATCCCGCTTCCGGTATCGCAGACCTGGATTCGAACCGACGATGCGCCTCTGTTCACGCCGCCAAGCGCTTTGACGTCTGCACCTCCTTCGCACGAGGAAATCGAAATGGTCAGACGCCCCCCTCCCGTCATCGCATCACGGGCATTCAAGGTCAGATTCAACAACATCTGTTCAATGCCTTCGCGATCCACCTCGACGTCCAGGTGGCTGCCTTCAGCCGAAATTTGACAGTCGATCCGGTTCGGCAAGAGGTCTCGAATCGTTTCACTGAGATCTTCCATGAGCGTCCGCATGGATAGGACATGACGGAACTGGCGATGCTGGATATCGAGCGCCGCTAGCTGAGCTGTCAGCGCAGCTGCCCGTTCTCCTGTCCGAAAAATATCATCGACCGCTCCATACAAAGGATCCTCCGGAAGGAGATGCGACAGGACCACTCCCGTCTGCTTTCCGATGACCGAGAACAGATGGCTGAACTCATTGGCTAGGCCGGATGTCATCCGGCCAATGGCTTCCATCTTTTGCGCCTCGACCAACTGGCGCTCCAACCCCTGCCGTTCCGACTTCTCGTGCTGGACAAGCGCATTGGCCTTCGACAAATCTTCCTTGAGCCCTTTGATGCGGATCTCCAATTGGTCGCGAGACGCCTCCAAAGCCTGTTCGGTCTTTTTTAATGCGTCTATGTTGTGCAGTAACTGCGTCTTTTGCTGCCGCTCTGCGCCGATGGTTTCAAGCGCCATCCCGTAGAAAATTGCCATGACCAGTAATACCGGTACGCCCAACAATTGACCGACCGACAGCACACCAGTCTGGACACTCCCCTGGTACAACACAAATCCGTATCCCGCACACAGTAACAACGAAAAGGCGATCACATGAGACAGCCGACGCAGAGACGCTGCGATCAGCATGAGGATAAAGTAGGACAGATACAGTTCTGATCTGGCCTGTCCCGACAAATACATCGTGCCCGTTACCAGGGCCGTATCGACCGCGATAAGTGTGCCGCTGAACCAGGCAGCCTGGAGCACGGAGGAAGGGACGGCCAGTAAGCACCCGATCAGGACCACCAATCCACCCACGATGAACTCGCTTGCCGCGCGACTGACGACGAGCTCCGGGCCGAACAGCAACTGGTAGCCCAGCATGATGGCGACCAGCAACTGGAGGATCACATAGCGAGGCCGTGAAACGGCTCCCTGTTCGTCTGTTTCTTGTGATGAAATGGAGTCTGGAGAAAAGGCCAGCGTGCCGTGCATCGTTCCTCCGCCTGCAATGCCGGGCAAGACACGAGCAAGTCTCGTACCCTCGCCCTCGTCCAGAAGGAACTTGATTTTGTTGAGCTCTACAGCGCGCTGCTGATACCTGGACTACAAGACGTCACAAAATGGAACGGTCATGCGGTTCCAGAAAGTCCAACTAAATTGGGAAGAGCCGTTCAATTGCGGCTGGCTTGGAGAAGGCTCTGCCGCAAACGTGAGGCCCTGTCTCGAGCGGTCTGGACATCATGGGCCAGAAACGTCACGTGTCCCATTTTGCGTCGGGGACGTATCGCACGTTTGCCGTAGTCATGCACGTAGGCGCCGGGAAGGCCGAGCAACCGACGACATTCGACATCCCTCTTGACCGTCTCTGCGTCCTCGCCAATGAGATTGACCATGGCTGCTGGATTCGTCAGCAGGACTTCTTGCGGTGGCAGGCCCGTGACTGCTCGAACCTGCTGTTCGAATTGCGAGACATTGCATGCATCCAGCGTGTAATGCCCGGAGTTATGAGGTCGGGGCGCGACTTCATTGAAGAGCACGCGATGATCAGGCAACAGAAACAGCTCAAGACAAAACAGCCCGATCCCGTCCATACGAGCGACCACCGCCCTGGCGAGGTCGGCTGATCGTTCCACCACAGTGGAAGGCACCTCTGCAGGCACGACGGTCATGCGGAGAATCCCCGCCTCATGCACGTTTTCGACCAAGGGATAGACGATGGTCTGTCCATCGATGCCACGAGCTACGAGAACGGAAAGCTCACGCTCGAACGGCACAAAGCTCTCGACGATCCATTCCATCGTGCTGTGGCAGGACGCCGTCAGGGAATCCCTGACGGAAAACACGGACGACGGCTCATCGATTTTCCATTGGCCCTTTCCGTCATAGCCGGCAGTCGCAGTCTTGCATACCGCAGGGTAGCCGAGTTGGTCCAAAATCTCCGCTAATCTCCCGGGTTCAGTCAACGCCGCGAATCGGGGAACGGGAAAGCCCTGACCCGCGAGAAACGTCTTTTGGACGAGGCGATTCTGTATCCGCCGTAACACGCTGCTGGCTGGCCGTACCGGTGTGGTCCGCTCAAGGCGCTCACAGAGCACGGCCGGTACATTCTCCCATTCATAGGTCACAACAGCTACCAGCCCGGCAAACTCCGTGAAGGTTTTCTGATCGGTGAACGGCGATGGAAAGGAATACGCGGCAAGGTGATGAGCCGGCGCATCGGGGTCGGGATCCCAGACGGCAACTCGGTAATCAAGACGGGTCGCAGCCTGCGCGAACATGGCGCCCAGTTGGCCGCCGCCAAGCACCCCGAGCACGGATCCGGGCTCGACCAATGGACCGTTCACAGGCGACGCGGTTGATGCAGCGATGGCTTGAAATCTGCCACGGAACCTTTCGCCTCCGGAGACTGCAGCACATGCGTCGTTTGGGCATGCCGAAAGCTTTTGACGCGAACGGCGACCTCGGGATAGCGACCGGCCAGAATTTGGGCGGCGAGTAAGCCGGCGTTTTCTGCTCCGCCAATGGCTACGGTCGCCACGGGTATGCCGCGAGGCATCTGGACGATTGACAGCAGCGAATCCAGCCCGCGGAGGTGTTCGGTTGGAATCGGGATGCCGATGACGGGCAAATGCGTTTTTGCCGCGAGCATGCCCGGCAAGTGGGCTGCCCCTCCCGCCCCCGCAATGATCACTTCAATAC
>JARDZZ010000226.1 GCA_029240595.1 Nitrospira sp.
ATCAAGGCGCATGCCGTGGCGATCCGCTACAAAGCGAAAGACGGGAACACGTACGCCTTGCACCTGATCGACACGCCCGGCCACGTCGATTTCACTTATGAAGTCTCCAGAAGCCTGGCGGCTTGCGAAGGGTCGCTACTTCTGGTCGATGCCACCCAAGGGGTCCAGGCTCAGACAATCGCCAATGTCAATCTCGCGATGGCGAACAACCATGTCATCATCCCGGTCATCAATAAAATCGATCTGGCCAGTGCGGACGTGGAGAACACCAAACATTCCATCTCCGAAGTGCTGATGTTGGAAGCAAGCCACGCCATCCCAATCAGTGCGAAAGAGGGCCGTGGAGTCCCCGAGGTGCTCGAAGCCATCATCGAGCGGATTCCTCCCCCCTCAGGTGATCCGCAGGCACCCTTAAAGGCCCTCATCTTCGATTCCTGGTTCGACAACTACCAGGGCGTGATCGTGTTGACCCGCGTCGTGGACGGGTCGGTACGTCCCGGAATGAAAATCAAAGTCATGTCGAACGGTCGGACCTTCGAGGTCATGGAAGTGGGCCACTTCACGCCCAAGCGGATCAAGAAAGGTGAATTGCTGACGGGAGAAGTCGGCTATCTCTGCGCGAACATGAAGGAAGTGGCCGACGTGAAAATCGGCGACACCATCACCGACGCCGTCCAGCCAACTGCCGAGCCGTTCCCCGGCTACAAAGAAGTGAAGCCATTAGTCTTCTGCGGCCTGTATTCCACCGACACGGCGAAATATGAGGACCTGCGAGACGCGCTCATCAAGCTGCGGCTCAACGATTCGTCGTTTGTCTACGAGCCGGAAACCTCGTTGGCCCTCGGCTTCGGGTTCCGCTGCGGTTTCCTCGGTCTCCTCCACATGGAAATCATCCAGGAACGGCTCTAGCGGGAGTACGGCCTGACCTTGATCACGACGGCTCCCACCGTCGTATACCGTGTGACGACCACCAAGGGAGAGGTCCTGGAAATAGACAATCCGGCGGAGCTGCCGCCTCCCAGCAGCATCGAGCGATTTGAAGAACCGTTCATTCTGGCGACGGTCATCACGCCGGAGCGCTACATGGGAGCCATTCTTCAGTTGTGTCAGGAGCGGCGCGGGACGCAACGCAGCATCCATTTTCTCGATCCCACGCGCGTCTTGATCAGCTACGAAATGCCCTTGAACGAAGTCATCTTGGATTTTTACGACAAGCTGAAGTCTCGCACGCAAGGCTATGCGTCCCTGGACTATGAGTTGCTTGGCTATCGGGAATCGGATCTGGTCAAGCTCGACATTCTCTTAAACGGAGAGGCGGTTGACGCGCTCTCTTTTATTACACACAAAGAGCGCTCGTATCCGCGGGGGCGTCAGCTGGCTGAGAAGATGAAGGAGCTGATCCCCCGGCAAATGTTCGAAATCGCGATTCAAGCGGCGATCGGCAACAAGGTCATTGCACGTGAGACGATCGGCGCGATGAAAAAAAACGTCACGGCAAAGTGTTATGGCGGTGACATTACGCGCAAGCGCAAACTGCTCGAAAAACAAAAAGAAGGAAAGAAACGGATGAAAGCCGTCGGCAGCGTTGAAGTTCCGCAGGAAGCCTTTCTCGCGATCTTGAAAGTCGGTGAAGAATGAGCGTCGATCCGAATCTTCCCAGCTCCGACGAGCTCGCGTCCCGTGCATCGGACGCCACGACAGGAGTAGAGGTGTCAACCAGCGTGCAGCCCATCCGCAAGTCCGTCTTCCGTGAATACGCGGAAGCCATCGTCGTCGCGATGCTGCTCGCCTTTGCGATCCGAGTCTTCGTCGTCCAGGCATTCAAGATTCCCTCCGGTTCGATGATCCCCACGCTCTTGATCGGCGATCACATCCTGGTCAGCAAACTGGCCTATGGCATCCAATGGCCGAGCGACTGCAAATTCCAAGTGGCCTTTCCTCCGGTGAATTGTTACGCCTCTCATGCACTCATTGAGTTCGGGAAACCGCAGCGGGGTGACATCATCGTCTTCCGGTTCCCGGAAGATGAAGAAAAGGATTTCATCAAACGGATTGTCGGCACTCCTGGAGATACGGTCCAGCTGAAGAACAAAGTGGTGCTGGTCAACGGAACGCCGCTGGACGACAAGGCGTTTACCCAGCGCATCGATTCAGGGGTGATCGACGGCACGATCAATCCGCGCGATAACTTCGGCCCGGTGACGGTGCCGCCCGATTCCTATTTCGTCATGGGAGACAATCGAGATCAAAGTCTGGACAGCCGGTTTTGGGGATTTGTTCGCGAGGAAAAGATCAGGGGAAAGGCCTTCCGCATTTACTGGTCCTGGAGTGGGCAAGGACAATGGCAGGAGTGGGTAAGATGGGGGCGGTTCGGGAAGGCGATTCAGTAAACAAGCCGGCGCGGGACTCGACCGGCGCAGCGGGATCTTCAGTCCGCTCTGACAAGCCGTCGGCCAGCAGTCTTCGTCGGCATATCCAACGATTTCCACAAGCTTCAGTCCTCGTCATCGGCGATCTTATCCTTGATCATTACATTTGGGGACGCGTGAGCCGGATTTCCCCCGAGGCGCCGGTGCCCGTGGTTCATGTCGAATCGGAATCCATGCGGCTCGGCGGAGCCGCCAATGTCTTCAACAATATTCTGTCATTGGGCGGCCGGGCCGACATCTGCGGCATCATCGGCTCGGATGAAGCTGGACGCCTGCTGTTGAAGGAACTGGGGACGAAGCGCTCCGGGCATCGCGGCGTCGTCGTCGATGGGAACCGACCCACGATCAAAAAGTCCCGGGTGATCGCCCATAATCAGCAAGTTGTTCGCTATGACGTCGAACGCAAGGGCGAGCTCAAGCCGCAATTGCAAAAAAAGATGTTGCGGTATGTGGAATCTCGTCTCCGCGAAGTCACCTGTTTGGTGGTGTCCGACTATGCGAAAGGGGTCGTGACGGCAGGATTCATGGCGGACCTCGTTCGGCTCGCGGCGCTGAGGAAGGTCCCCGTCATTGTCGATCCGAAGGTCGAGCATTTCGGCTTTTACAAAGGGGTGACGGTGATCACGCCCAATCATCTGGAAGCGACTCAGGCTGCCGGACTCCACGGTGATGGCGATCAAACGATTCAAGAGGCCGGAGAAACCATTCGCCAGCGCTTGGGGTGCCAGGCAGTGCTCGTCACGCGAGGTGAAAGGGGCATGAGTCTGTTCGAAGGCAACAAGGATTCATGGCATATCCCCACGCAGGCGCGCCAGGTCTATGATGTGACGGGCGCCGGCGATACGGTCGTGGGGACCCTGGCGTTGGCATTATCAATCGGCGTTTCGATGCGAGAGGCCGCAATGTTGGCCAACTATGCTGCGGGGGTCGTGGTCGGCATGGTTGGAACTGCGACCGTGACGACGAAGCAGTTATCGGAGACACTTGGTGAGTAAGCAGAAGCCCCAGGTCACTGTGGTGATTCCCGCCCGGTACGGCTCCTCCCGGTTTCCGGGGAAACCGATTGCCATGCTTGGGCAAAAACCGATTATCCAACATGTCTATGAACAAGCGGCGGCGTGCCGTGCGGTCTCTGAGGTCGTCGTCGCCACCGACGATCGTCGGATTCAAGAGACAGTCGTGCAATTCGGTGGACAGGCGGTGTTAACCATGGGCGATTTTCGGAGCGGGACGGATCGTGTCGCTGCCGTGGCCGGGCTACGCACCGGTCAGTTTATCCTGAATCTGCAAGGCGACGAAATTCCGGTCGATCCCGACCTCCTCACGGACTTGATCGAACCATTCGTCGAGTCCGGCGCCGAGATGGGCACGTTGAAGCGTACGCTTCACACCGCTGAGGACCTGCAGAACCCTGCCGTGGTCAAGGTTGTTACCGATCGGCATGGCCGCGCCCTGTACTTTTCACGTGCTCCGATTCCCTTGGTCCGCGACGATCCCTCCCGGCAGGCCGTGAAGGGGTTGCACTATATCCACTTGGGGGTCTACATCTATACCCGCGAGACACTGCTCAGGCTGACCGCTTTGCCGACCGGAATGCTGGAAGACTCTGAAAAATTGGAGCAATTGCGTGCTCTGGACCATGGCATCACCATCCATGTCTGGGAAACCGGTCGTGAATCCTTGCGCATCGATACTCCGGCCGATGCGACCAAGGCCGGTGAAACCTTGCGACGACTGACGCTCGACAAGCTTGAAACATTGAACCAGTTATGACTGAATGCGGATTCGGTTCGCTCGATCGCCACGGATGGAGAACATGATGAGCAAATACATTTTCGTCACCGGCGGG
>JARDZZ010000052.1 GCA_029240595.1 Nitrospira sp.
TGGTCCAGGATCGAACAGGACAAACTTTCACTGATTCTCATCGAGATGATCGTGGCTGTGCTGTTGATCGGCTGCTTTAGCTATGTCCGGCGTAGCCGGCGGGACCGTGTTTTGGCCAAAGCCGCCGCCGGCGCAGGGCTGATCTCCTTTTTTCCCAGACACGAACCTCGCGCTCACCGACACATCGCCCGGCTTAAGGAAGAGAACACGACAGGCCGCACCATCATGGTGATTGGTTCCAGCGGATACAGTAGCTTCGTCGACCAAGTCGGCGATTTGTCATCCGTGCTCGACACCTGCCTTGGCGCCAAAATTCTTCTTGTGAATCCGTATAGCCAGGAGGCGACGACCCGCATTGCTGCCATTGACCACCCCGAATATACTCTCCATGCCTTTCGTGAAGAACTGCGGCAAAGCATTGCACTGCTCAAGCGGCTGCGGGCCATGGGGAAAGCCGTCAAACTGAAACTCTACGCAGACGCACCCTTGGTCAAGATGATTATTCTCGGTGATTATCTGTGGCTTCAGCATTACCATGCCGAACTGGACGTTCGCACCATGCCGGAGTACCTCCTTCGGCATAATCGGCAACATCACGGCTTGTACTCACTGTATGCCCATTACTTCGCACAGCGATGGCAACGCGTCGAGATTCCCGAGTACGATCTCGACAATGATGAGTTGGTCTATCGCAACTCGGCCGGAGTCGAGACACGAAGGGAACGGTTTGAGATCGTCTCAGCGGATGAAGGGCAGCTGTACCAGGTGGCAGGCTCCAGGTAGATTGCACGGCCTCACACCCGTGCGTCCGGGTACAGGACTGGATCTAGACGGATGCGCGACTTTCTAGCGGTGCGATGAAAGGATCTGGAATGAGTTACACCTTGTTGAATATTGATCTGGCCGATCTCACAGCCATCAAGATCACCTGCGCCCAGTGCCATGCGTCCGCGGAATTTCCTGTGGCACGGCTCCAAAGCGACTCGCCCGAGCGATGCTTTCACTGCCGCGCAATGTGGTTTGCCGCCAAGAGTCCGCAGGCCACAGCGCTTGAGCATCTCTTCCGCGCGCTTGGCGAGCTCCGCGGCGATGCGGTGCATGAATGCCGGGTGCACTTCGTGATTGATCCCGGCCTCCCTCGCACAAAAGTGCCGTACTAGCGCGAATCATCGGCGACGCGACTCTCATCTTTTTTGTACGTCGAAGGCATACCGCAGCTGCACCGCCCAATATTCCTGAATGAGCCCCGAGCGGTCGAGCGGACGGTCCTGCTCACGGTAGAGACTTAGTTCATAGTCCCGCCAGCGCACCGCGAGGCCGAGAATCCAGTCCAACTCGGTCGGCCTCGCGACGTTCGAGGCCTCCCGATCGGTAAACATGTTAAAATCGCCGAAGAATACGACTTTCTGCTGGTAGAGATCCAGGTCGAAATGGCCGACATAGCGGAACAGCGCGCGCCCGGTGTTGTCGGGACGTGCGAAATAATCCTGATTGTGAAAGAGCCACCCCGCTCCGGCATAGGCAGTGAAGCCGTTCTTGGGAAACGTCTTGCGCCACCAGGACCAATCTTCGTGGCTGCGGATCCGATAGTTCACGAGGCCGTCGGCATAAATCTGCTTCAATCCGCTCTTGTCCAACGGCGCATCCCGCTCGTACTGGAGACGCCAGAACCAGTGGCCCAGTGCGCCCGTAATACCGTAGGTCTGATCCCATTCGCTCAACTCGATCCAGCCGTTGTCACGATCTGAGAAAAAATTCTGATCCGTATAGAACGTCAGATATTTTTTGTAGAGATCGGTTTCGGCGTGGAGCATATACCGCATACCGACCCGGCCGGTGTTGTCTGGACGCGCCGCAAAGGACGGATTGGAAATGAAGGCCCCAGCGAGGAGATAACCGCCGATCAGCGACTCATCTTCATGGTCGCCATCCTTCGGCCCCTTGTCCATTTCGGGCAGGGGTCGGCCGTATTTTTCAAGCGCATGCGCGACCCATCCCTCCCATGGTGACGCCCATGAGAGAAGCCCCGCTACAATCAGCGTCACGAGCCGCATCGTGACGGGTGAATTGATGGAATGCGCGGGATGCGCGGGAACGCTATCTGCTGACACAGGCCTCAAAGATCTGTTCGCAATGGTCTTGGTCCTGATCCGACCGAGGCTCGCCCTGGTAGCGTATGCCTATGACACGGTCCTGCTCCAGCGTGATCGAGGCGCGGCAGCCGTGATGGATCCTCGCGAAGCTGCTCTTGGAGCCGCCGAACGACTCTTCGAACTGCGAGGCTTCCCGATAGTAGACGAAGAGCACCTCGTCGCCTTTCGTGCGTTCGATGACCGGCGGGCCGGCACAGGCGAGCAAAGCCTGTTTCGTCATGCCGAGCATCGCTCGCTGAGCAGGCGTGGGATCGGAGGACTCGGGGGTGACTTCAGCGCAGCCGGCCAGGGCGAGAAGCCCTACCCAGAGCGGCCACCGCACTCTTCGGCTCGGCAGCATGTCCGGCATGGGCATGCCAAAGAATACCCTAGGAAAAGGTGAAAGAAAAGGCACAATCGCCGCGGTCACGCGTTTGCGGAGCGGGGAAGACTTTGTTATAGTCCGCGCGGGAGAAACAGGGATGGGCTTGGAACCGAATTACATCGTCGTCGACGGGCAGACGTTCAGCAAGACCAAGTTGGCGCTGGACAACCACGTCTACAAGAATTGCAACATCGATGATTGCGATCTCTACTACAGCGGCGGGCAGTACGAACTGCTCGATACCCACATCACGAATTCACGCTTGATCCTCAACCATCCCGCCAAAGGTATCTACAACGCGCTTCAGATCTTCAAGATGAAGTCGCCGGGTTCCCGGATTGTCTACGAATAGCGCCGGCTAGGAAGCGCGACGGTTGCCAGCCGCCGCGAGCGCCCACACTTCCGCCGCGGCGCGGAGGCCGCTCTCCACCGCCCCGTTCATATAGCCTTGCCACTTGATGCTCGTGTGCTCACCGGCAAACAGCAGCCGCCCGTGAGGACGGGCCAGCCACGGCCGCCAGGCCGGATCGAAGGAAGGATCGAAATAGGCGTAGCCGCCTTGGGACCACGAATCGTGCTCCCACGTCACATGATGGCTGTGCAGCAGCTTGGCATCCCCCGGCTTTAACCACTCCAAGGCACGCACTAAACCCCCGACGCCCTCTTGGGCCAAAATCTTTTGGGTGTCTTCGCTCGCCTGGCCGCCAGCCATGAGCGTGAGGATTCCCGCGGAGCCTCTCTGCTCCTCATTGGCGTCCCAGATGGCGCCGGTTGGGGCGTCGGTGCCATAGGCAGGCGAACGGCCCTTGCGCTTCCAGAAACGCCGGTCAAATTGCAGCAGACTCTTGGTGACCCGACCGTACTTCAATCGCTCAAAGACTTTCGCCTGCTCGAGCGGCAGATCGGGCGTGATCTCAATGGCACGAAGCGC
Source organism: Nitrospira sp. (assembly GCA_029240595.1). Lineage (GTDB taxonomy): Bacteria > Nitrospirota > Nitrospiria > Nitrospirales > Nitrospiraceae > Nitrospira_C. The sequence goes on from JARDZZ010000052.1 coordinate 3,449, forward strand.
GGTGGCCGGCACGGAGAGAATGACATAGTCTGCCTTGATCTGCGTCCGATCCCCGCCGGCGCTCTCGACCGTCACGTGCACGAACGGCTGATCGTCGTGGATCGCGCGGGCCGCCGTGTTCAGGTGCAACGACTCGCCCAATTCCACAGCCATGACCCTCGGCAATCGATCGTTGCCGCCTTCGATGCGTCCCATCCCTTCCTGTCCTGGCGCTTCGGAGGCAAGTTGTTCAATCAGGACCAGCAGCGAAAGGTCCTCCGGATCGGCGAGGAAGAACCCCCGCAGGCCGCGGACCATCGCCCGCATGTTCCCATCGGCGTCAATTTCATCGAGCCATTGAGCGACCGATCGCTGGGCTATGCTCCTGACGACGGCGCTTTCCCATTGTTGCTCCGCCCTCCGATAGGCTTCGATCAAAGGCTTGGCGCGGTCGACGATCGGCTTCCAGGCCCGCTCTCCCTTCAATGGACGGCCATGGATTTGCCCTTTTCCCTTGTCGCGCACGAAGGAAAATCCCTGGCGCAGAATCGTGCGCACGGTCAGGCCGTACTGGTCCGCGAGCCGCCTGATGTCTTCCTGGCTGTCGTCGATAAAATCGCCTCCCGCCTCCGCATGCTGGCCTCTGGCAAAGGCGTCGCGGACCGTCAGGACCCTCCCGCCGACGCGGTCCCGGGCCTCCACAACCGTCACGTTTGCCCCGTCTTTCATCAATCGGACGGCAGCGGAAAGTCCGGCGAGGCCAGCGCCGACCACGATGACCGATGTCTTATTGAGCCGCATGTGGACAGCGTACTCCCCCCATCTGTCCGTCCGCCAGAGCCGGATCCCCTAGGTCGGCGATCGCGGAGCAAGACGTCCCGGCGGCTCCAGGGGTGGGTGAACAGGAGGCCGCCTGGTTCTCAACTCCTTGTTTGGGAAGATAATTTAAAGGAGGCAGCCGCAGACTATTTGTTGGCGGAACTACTTGTTGACGGGAATGTTTTCGGTTTTCTTCACGATGTCGATGGGTTGGAACACCGGATCGGAAGACCCCTTGGAGGACTCGGCTTCGATGCGCTGAAGGAAGGATGCCGGCCCGCTGACCGGCGCATAGCTGAGCGTAGCTTCCACGTCGAACGTTCGCGTGTCCTTCGGAGTGGGGAATGTAAAGGTTTCGACGCGCAGCTCTTCGGGCTTCAGCACTGTATCTTCCAGCACCTTCACGGCTTCGAAGTCGAAGACCGTCTTCTGTCCTTTGGCGTCTTGAAAGACTCTGCCATACACGCGCTTGTCCGAAAACACCGTCTTCAAATTCTTACCTTTGATATCCAGTTGCAGCACGACACTCGCCCAAGCCGGATGGGTCGTCGGCAGGTTGTGCGGGACGAGGCTCTGCACTTTTAGCACGACAGTCGTCTTCTCTCCCTCCATCTTTGTCTCGATATCAAGCTTCGCCGCTTCCTGGCGCAGCTTGCCGATGCGACCTGGGAATGTATGATTGGCGACGGTGCGCTTCTTTTCGCCGTTGGCTGATTCGCCCGTCTGCTCGGGCATGTGGCAGGACTGGCATTCCTTGCCTGACTTGATGGCCTTGCTCTGGTCCCAGTTGCCGAGCAAATCGTTCGATTTGCCGAGGTTGGCCGCCGATGGCACCGCCTGATGGCAGTTCAAGCAGAGGTCTGATTTTCGGAACAGACCTAATTCCAACGACTGGTGGGCAAGATTTTGCGCAAAATCTTTGTAGGGCCCATAGAGCGTTTTGCTGCCGGCCGGCTCATACTTCGGCTCCGGCGGCTGTTTGGTGCGATCCACCTGCTTGATGAGGTGACATTGGGAGCAGGCCACACCGTCCATCTGCGGATCGCCCGATTTCGCCTGATCGATGAAGAGCTGCACCTGATCGGGAAATTCCCGCACGTGTGGCGCGTGGCAGCGGAAGCAGAGCGCCTTGTCCTTCCCGGCAGGCGATGACAGAAAGGCGTCAAGGGAGGCGCGAAAAGCGGGCGAATGGATTGACCGTGACAAGGGAGAGGTTTCCCACTCCTCAAATACGCGCTCATGGCAGCGCTTGCACTTGTTGGAGTTGGGAAAGGCTTTGTCCATCGTGACGGGCGCTTTCCCGTCCTGCTGCGCGAAAATCCGGTCGCCGAACACGGGCGCAGAAAGCCAGCCCGCGACCAAACAGATCGCCGTCAAGGCTACCGGCACAATGGTCCTACGCACGCTCATGAGTTCCGCTGCTCCAAAATACGTCAGAGGTTCTTCGCCCGGTAGGTCAGCATTCGAGGCTGTGTGTATTCGTCGAGGATCTTCTTGGCCTTCTCCCGCTCCTTGTCGTCCTTGAGCGTTGCGAGATACTTGTCTTTCAACGCCGGCTCAGGCGTCGGAATCAGCGAATAGGTCAGCACCGCTTCCACGGAGGCCGCTGCCGCCCCCCCCGGCACAGCCAGCGAGAACGGCACCTTCCTCGTATTGCCCCCTTTAATGAACGGATCGGGAATCGGTCCCCGAAGGATCTTGTCATAGGGCAGTCCGAACTGTTTCGTTTCTTGAGCCAGCACCTTTCCCTGCGCATTTTTTACCGTAATCGCCAGCGTGAATTGCTTGAGCACCGGATCGCCGTCCGGGAAGCTGTGCGGGAGACTGCCGACTTTGACCAGCGCGGTGCCCTCAACCTTGTCGGCGGATTTCGTGCTGTCGATGTCGATGCGCGGCATCCACTCGGCCTGGAGGTTGCGGTTCTTGAGCAGGATGCCGGGGATCACCACGCCCCGGAAATAATGGCGCCCGATCGAGCGCGTCATGGCGCCCCGCTTCGAAGTCGAGCTCCCCGTTGACTGCTCCATGTGACAATCCTGACAGATCGTCCCTTGCAGAATTTCACCCGGTAAATCCTTTTGCGTCACGTCCTTGACCTTGTCGAAATGGCAAGAGGCGCAGTAGTTGGCGCCCCGGAACAACGGCGACTGCACAGCCGGATGCACGAGGTTTTCCTCGGGATCCGCATAGGGACCGTGCATGGTCTTCCCTGGCTCGATCTTGAACGTCGGAGGCGGACCCATCGTCGTTTCGACGGATTTGATGAGATGGCAGGAGGCGCACCCGATGCCCTCAATCTGCGATTGACCCGACAAGATCTGCGCGGTGATCTTCTCGGCATGCTGCGGGAACACGGTCGTCGCTGGCACATGGCATGAGAGGCAGCGCTTTCGTTCTTCCGCCGTGGGATTGGTCTGCAGCCACACGCCCAGCACGGTACGAAAAACCGGCGACTCCAGCGAGGTGCCGTGCAGAAGCGCTGCGTCCACCCGGCCAAAGGTTTTGAGATCCGGCGTCTGTTCCCGTGCACCCTTCCATTCTTCGTAATGGCGATCGTGGCACTGCTTGCACTCTTCGGAGCGGATGAAGACCTGCTCGATCTCGCCGACCCAGCCATCCGACGCCTGCCCATTTAGGGCCTGACCGTCGGCCTTTTGGGCCACCGCTCTATCTTGATAGAAGGCGATCACGCCGAAGAGAAGCAGCACGAGACAGGTTGCGGCTATACGTCTTTTGGTCAGCATGCGTCGAACCCGCATCGAACGTGAGGAGCCTCTCCAGCGACCCAGAGGTCCAAACAAGCCATTGTCTGCCCGCCGCCATCCCTGAAGGGCTGAGACGCTTCATTTCCGTTGTAAGTCCGTTCCTTCCACATCTCAATCCCGCTTGCAGCCGACAAAGTGAAAATTCACTCCCCAACCGACGGGATCGCCAGGGTCGGCCGGCTCGTAGGTGCCGACCGTGAAGTTGCATTCGTTAATGGCCTTCTTGATGTGCCGTCCGAAATCGAGCATGTTCTTCACTTCCTTCTTGTCGATTTCCTTGATGACGGACCGGACTTTGATGCCCGCATAGTCGGCCCGTGAATTGCCGATGACTTCGAACACGGCCACGCCTTGGGGCCGCTGCAGCTTCAGCTCTTTCTGAATCTCCTCGTCGACATCGCCGACGATGATGCCGAAGTCTTCACCCAGTTTCGCCGCCTCGTCCACCGTCATGCCGTCGGCTGCGCGATCGTTCGCCGTTCGCCCTGGAAGCGGAATGCCCAGCATGGCCAATAGTACCCCACACACAACAAGGGCCCTTCCCCAACGAAGGGCCCTTGCGGTGCCACTCATACCCCTGTAGCGATGTTCCTCCAAAGTCGGCGCCTCGTGATGACCGATTACCCGCGCGATGGTCTCTCGTTCATCACACCATGAAACTTAAATTTTCGCAATCGGATCAATGACCAATTGAAACCACGGCGCCACCGCTTTTTGGCCGTTTCGTTCCTTGTTTTCCCCGTTCCAGACCGCGAAGGAGACGGTTTGGACGCGGCCGGGAACGAGCTTCGCCTCGTTGTCTTGTTCTTCGGCGCCCAGCGGCCGGCGCATGACTACGTGCCAGACTCCGTCCTTCCAGGTCGCCTTGCCCTGGACACGGCCTTGCTTTTCTTTTGTCGTGAGTGTGCTGAACCCGCCGCCGATCAAATCTTCGACAGAAGACACTCGACGGGGGATCACCTCGAACGTCCGCACACCTTCCCGCTGTTTCTCATTGCTTCGAGACGCACGGCGGTCGATATCGCTCTGCCAATCGGCCTTCCAGTGCCAAATATTGATGTAGTGGTCGAGTTGGCCCATGCAAAAAAATGCCGGTGCATCGCCAAGTGGCAAGCCGATCGCAACGCCGTCGCGGAACGTGCCAGGCGTGAGCCGGTCGTTTTTCGTATTGTCCTGCCACTCCAACAAAAACGCGATATCGGTGCCGTTGTGGACGGACCGCACGGTCAATGCCCGGGCAGTCGGCTCCGGCCAGACCGGGCGCGTGATGACCTGCCCACTGAGCGGAAGCGTCATGGGGGCCACTTTAGCCCAGGCGGCGTCTTCTGGTGTCACGGGGAGATCGCCCTCGATCAAATGGGCACGAATGACCATGCCTTCCGAGCTGACAAGGGGAATACCGAGGCCGCCCAAGACCGCGCCCGAAACGAGTATGCAGAAAAAGAGGAACAGGAGAGAGCGGGAAGGACTCGTGGTCGTCTTGCGCGCCATGCTCACGTCCTGGTTAACGAAGCCGACAGCAGACTCTCCGACACCGTCCCTGGACCGTGATGCCGCGGGGACCGTGTCACCATACCACAAAAGATTCGAGCGACCAATTCGATCGGATTCGGGTTTCTACCAAAGACGGACGCGGCGAATCTTGTTCTCGCCGCGCTCGCAGATGTAGAGATGGCCGAGCGAATCCAAGGCTAGTCCCACCGGCGAATTGACGACGGCCTCGACGCCGAGCAGGCCGTCGCCATGTTTGAGCGCACCGGCAGATTCCTTTGCGACGAACCGCGCTGCCCCGCAGCCGCCCATGTTCTTGTCTTCGTAGCCGCTGTCGCCGTTACCTGCGACGGTGGTAATGATCCCGGTCGCCGCATCCACTCGACGCACCCGGTGATTCATCGTGTCGGAGACGTAGAGATTATCCTGCGCGTCGAAGACCACGGCCTCAGGCGCATGCAGCATCGCACGTGTGGCCGGCTTGTTGTCGCCGTCATAGCCGTAGCGGCAGACGCCGGCCAGTGTGGAAATCACGCCGGTGGCGCTGTCAACCTTTCTTACGCGGTTGCTGCCCTTGTCCACGAACACGACGTCGCCTTTGCCGTCGACCGCGATGCCCACCACGTCGTAGAGGCGGGCTTCCATCGCCGGCTTGCCGTCGTCCAAATACATTGACATGTCCAAACCGTCCGAGCAGACCGGCATGAGCCAGCCGTGATCGTCGCTGAAATCGATGCCGATCGCATCACCCGAGAGCACCACGAGATTACGGGCCACGAGCGGCTGCTCCCTCGCATCGTCCTCCGGGGTCCAGGTGCCGGCGATCGTCGTCACCATGCCGGTACGCGGATCGTAGCGGCGGATTTTATGCGCTTGCGTATCGGCAATGTAGAGCACGTCGTCTTTGTCGAACGCCATCGCCGCGGGCCACGTCAGATTGACCTCGAGCGCCGGTCCGTCCCCGTTGAATCCGTGCTGGCCGGTGCCGATGATCGTGGTAATCACGCCCGTGTCGCGATCGACTTTGCGGATGCGGTTGCTGCCCGAGTCGCAGATGTACAGATGATTCTGGGAATCGAAGGCAACGTCCAGCGGCAGGTACAAGCCCGCCTCGCCGCAAGGACCCTCGTCGCCGCTGTAACAGGTTTCGCCGATGCCGGCGAAGTTGTGCAGCGTGCCTTCCTGGAGATCGATGCGCCGGATCCGGTCGGACCCGGACTCGGCGAAATACAGCCAGCGCTCGTTCTTATCAAGCGCCACATGATGCGGCAACGGAATACCGGCCTTGACGGCCCGCTTCCCGTCGCCGGTGCTGCGCGCTTTACCGTTGCCTCCGAAGGTCTCGATGTAGCCGACGGCGAGCTGAAGTTCTGTGTCCATGGCGTTCGGCCGATCGTCGCGCTATGCGCGAGTCGCGGATTGCGCGGCCGGTTGTTCCACGCCTGAGGCCGGCGTCGTCGAAATGGACGGCTGAGGCGACGCCATTTGCTGCTGGGCCGCTGCGGCCTCAGCTTCGGCTTCGATGGCATCCGCTTCATGCACCGACTTCTTGAATCCCTTGATGGCTTTTCCGAGTCCTTCTCCCAATTGCGGCAGTTTGCCGGCGCCAAAAATAACCAGCACGATGAAGAGGATCAGAATCAGCTCTGTGATACCCATACTCCCAAACATGGTGTGTTCCTCCGCGATAAGGGTGAATCAGGATGCGCTCGTTTTACTCCGCTTCGCAAATCGTTCTTTCAACCGCTGCCGGGCCTGCTCGGCCTGCTCGAACATCTTGCACTTGTCGTAGACGCTGATCAGGTTGTAGTAGGCCAGCGGCTCGTCCGCATTGTGTTCGACGGCGTCTTCCATCACTTTGATGGCGAGATCGGATTTCTTGTGATTGAGAGCCAGCTCCATCAGCTTGAAGCTCGCTTCCAGATGCTTGGGGTCCAATTCGAGCGTCCGGAGATAGCATTGAATCGCGGCGTCGATCGTGTTGTAGTCCGACACCTGCGGGTTGTCGAGTTCCACGTAGACGCCGGCGAGATTGTACCAGGCCATCGGATCGTCCGGCGTGATTTCGACGAGCCGCTCATAATACCCCTTCGCATCCATGTACTTTTTCTTGTCGGCACAGAGACGCCCCAAATTGAACAGCGCCAGGACGTCGTACTGAAACACGTCCAGGGCACGCTTAAACTCGGCTTCCGCTTCATCAGCCATGTTCTTCGTCGCGTAAATCGTGCCGAGATTCGAGTAGTACATCGCCAGCGACCGATTCATTTCCGCGCGAATGCCCTCGGCCATCTCGATCGATTTCTTGACCTCGACCAAGGCGTCGTCCAACCGACCCTTGCTGAAATAGAGTTCACCCAGCCGGCACCGGGCTTGAAAATCATCCGGCTCGGCGGCCAAGAGCTTTTCAATTTCGGCAATCTCCTCATCCGGGTTCAACGGCTGATCGCCCGGATCCACCGCCGCCCGAGTCTGCTCCGAAGACGTCGTTTCTTCCATGGCAAGCCCCTATGGCAAAAGATTACACATGTCCGCCGACCAACGAGTCGGTCGTTCGTAGTACCGTCCGATCCGCGATCGAGTCCGCGGCGTCACGTCGGTAGCGATCCATCGTCAACAGCATCACGCCCAGCACGACCATCAGCGTCAGATTGGAATACAGCAGCGCATACCCGGCGATGAACATCAGCCCCAAACCGTAGCCGGCGAGCCGGCCCATGGTCAACAACTTGATCACCGTATAGGACCAGCAGAGCAATCCGGCCATATAGAGCGCGAACGGGAGATAAAAGGTGTAGCCCATCCCGAACTGGAAAATCCATCCGATGCCGTCGGCGGCCTTGCGCACGTTGCTCGCCAGCGCCGGGTTGTACCGGTTAAGCAGATAATCCAGGAAGAACATCGTCAGAAAAATGGTCGCTGCCGTGCTCCAGAACCAGATGGCCCGGTGTCGCTGACGCTGGTTGCGCGACCGGAACGACACGCCTCTCCCATAGGCCCAAAACACAAGAATGCTCGCCAGCACCATGAACGCTTCACCGGCGCGGTGAGATTCGTACACCATTGGGGGCGCCACCACGCTCCCTGAGAAACTGAAGAACGTCGAGACGATTTGGTAGTACAGCCAGCCGGAAATGCCCAAGAGGTATGTGAGGCCGAGCACACGGTGCGAACGATCGTGATGTGTCGCCAGGTACTCGCTCATCAGCAATACGATGGCCGCCAGGGCGACGGTATTGTAGATCGCCGACCCGAGCATTGAGGGCGGCACGAATAGAAAGCCGACGGTCAGCAGCAACAGTAAGGCGATACAGGGCACGACGAACCTGGTCAGGCCCGTAAAGCCCCGGTGGGCCACGCGGTTGACCATGCCCACCGTCAAGCCGAGGAACAAGAGAATCGCGACCACATTCAGGAGCCACTGGCCGACTTCCGTGAGGGCCGTAAAGGTTGGAATGATCCACTGATGATCGGCAGCCAGCTTGCTCAAGTGCATGCCCAGCCGGGAGACCAGCCGGTACAGAATCAGTTCCAGAAACGCGACCAGCAACACGAGCTTGATCGTGTATTGGAACAGCAGCGGCTGGTCGCTCAGCTTTCCGGTGATGCGCTCGATGGTGGTTGCAGTTGCGGACACGCCTATCTCCTGTCTTCTCACCTTATGTCTGCGCGGCGGTCACCGCGCGCCGTTCTTCCGCTTTGGCCCGTGCGATGTAGAGGAGCCCATCCGCCATCGAGTAATTGAAGGGAAGCTCGCACACCACCTCACTGACTTTTTCGTACACATGCTGATAGAGCCGCTCGGCTTGGTCCGGCGTCATCCCCTCCTGCACTTCATAGAAAAATCCAAGGCTCAAATCTTCAGCCGAGGGCCGCATGATCCGTCTGATGCCGTAGCCTCCCGGATCGCTCATAATCGGCGCTTCCTTTTCAAGATCGAACAGGCAGGGCTGGCAAGAGAAGCCGTAGGACTCGTTCAGCTTTTTATTCTCGACGATGAAGTTCATCGTCTCCAGCGCTTCCTCTTCCCTTTCGGTCGGGAAGCCGACAATGATGTAGCAGTGGACGGCGATCCCGAGATCCACGCAGTCGCTCGAGATACGACGCACCCACTCCTGCTGAATGCCTTTTTTCATGAAATCCATGATCCGCTGATTGAACGATTCGAGGCCGAAGACGATTTTTAAACACCCGGCGTCTCGCATCGACGTCAGCAACTCGCGCGTGAGATGCTTTTCGAAACGCATCTCGCAGGTCCATTTCACGTCGACCCGGCGCTCGATCATCTGCTGACAGAGGCGTTTCGTCGGCGACAGGGCGAAGCATTCATCCGTAAAAAAGAAGTTCCGCACGCCGTAACGCTGCTTGAGCCATTCCAGCTCCTCGATCGTCCGGCCCGGATCTTTTTGCCGGAAGTTTTGATGATCGAGCGTCAAGGCGCAAAAAGCGCAGTCCTTGTAGTAGCAACCCCGGGAGAACTGCACCGGCAGGACCGGCTCGGGCGAGAGATAGCGGTCCAGCGGAAAGCCGTCGTAATTGGGTGCCGGCAACTGGTTGACGTTCTCGGAATAGAATGGCTGGTTGACGGTGATCTTGCCGTTCTGGCGATAAATCAGATTCGGCACTTTGCTAAAATCCTTTTTCCCGGCCATTTGGTGGACGAGCTCGAGTAACGCCGTCTCCCCTTCAAATACGACGATGTCGTCGGTGATATCAAAGAGGTTGGGACACCGACGCAAGTTATCAACCAGCCGTGTAAAGATGCTGCCGCCAATCGTCAGATGGATGTCGGGAGCAGCCTCCTTGATCAGCCGGCAGAGCGTCAAGCCTGGAATGATCTGGGACGTGGCCGTAATCGAGACCCCGATCAGGCCGGGACGCTCGGCGATGATGGAGGGCAGAAACCGCTCGCGGAACAGTTTGATGTACGGATTCTGCTGCTCGTCCCTGATGACTCTCATCAAATCCTTGGACGAGTAAATGGAATAGGTACTGAATTGATTGTCGACCACGGTCAGTCTGGTCGGAAAATACAGAGTGGAAATGACTTCCAGCCACTTATCGATCAAAAAGAGGCTTTCCCGATAGGCTTCCATGTCGTAGAAGCCCTCGCCACGGAGCGTCTCCTTGGCGAGCTCGATCCGATCGATCAGGTAGGGAAACCGGTCGAGTGACTCGATGATTCTGGCCAGATGCTCGGCGCTGCCGGGACCGGTCTCGCCGGTTCGCTCCCGCTCAAGTGCCTGCTTCTTGTCAAGGAGCTCCTGATACAGACCGGCGCCATAGGACTTCGTGACGACCTCGTCGAGGAGCTCGATGCCCAAGTCGCGTTGACTCACATCGGTGACGCCGGCTTGAGCCAAAAACCCAGTAAGCGAAGGAAGACTCAGATAGGGTTGCGATGGGTGCCAGGTCGGTGGGAAAAGCAGTGAAACTTTCATGCCAAATCTCTACCGAGAGAATTGAAAAATAAGATAAATCTTGAAAGATAAGGACTTTGCTTTATACACTCCGCCCCCGCTCAAATGCAACCCACCCCTGGTCGT
>JARDZZ010000227.1 GCA_029240595.1 Nitrospira sp.
CATCGGCCGCGCCACGCGCAATCAAGCTCTGCAAAAACTCGTGTCGGGCCTAATGGAGATGCTGAGCCGCAGCCGGGAGGAATCGTTGCAGACCGATGAGCGGCGAGAGTCCTCCATCGACGCGCACCGTCGAATCATTGCCGCCATCGAAAAACACGACCAAGCAAAAGCGCGCGGCGAAATGCTGCGCCATATTGAACAGGTCGAAGAAAATGTTCTGTCGTCTCGCCGGCCGGCCAAAACTGAAAGCCAGAATCTTACCAAGGAGAGGAGGATTTCATGATCAAGCGCGTCGAGGTCAACTATAGAGGCATCTTTCAGAAGAACTTGGGGAAAAAGATCGGCAGCGACATCGTCATGATCGCGAGCCGAATGGGGCAGCGGGCATTTTCGAACGGCCGCTACAGCGACTCGCCGGAGAGAAACGGTATCCCTTGCAAATACTTCGCTTTTGTTTCTCCGGATCTCGCCGAGGAGGAATTGGAAGCGGAATGCGGCGCCAAGCTCGAGATAGATGAGGCGAACATCTCCGTCGTCCTGGACGACACGATGTGCAAGGGCGTCGAGCCCTGGGGTTGGCACGGCGTGCGGCCGATCAATGAGAGGGTGGTCAAGGACGGCTGCCTCCTCGTGGTTTCCAAGAAAGAGCATAATGACCTGCTCAAGTTCATCGGCAAGAAACCCTACAATTATCGGCTGGCGATCCTCGATGGCGACGCCAGTCTCGCCGGGCTTTGGGTCAACAAGGATGATTTGACCCACGAGCACATATTAGGCGGCATCGCCGCTATCGATCCCACCCTGATCAGCATCGAGGCAGTAGAATCCTATCTGATGGACAAGACCAAGCAGAAACACCGTGCCGAAGCTGCGCGGGCGGCCTACGAGTCGCTGAGACAGGAGGCCAAACCTCCACGGGTGAAGACGGTGACGCCAAACGACGGAATCGTGTGGACACATGAGATACCCGTGCTGCCCAAGTGGTTCGAGATGCAAGAAGGCGCCGTGGTTCCGGCGGTGAAGCGTGGCTTCGAGATGGGCCCGAAGGGACAATCGAGAAATGCCATGTTCAAGCGCGGCACCACCAAGACGCAGAGACCCGCGGTCAGGTTCGATCTCTGCACCAAGTGCACCCTATGCTGGGTCGAGTGTCCCGACGAATGCTTCGATCCGACCACGGACGGCTTCTACGACATCGAGTATCAGTATTGCGTTGGCTGCGGCAAATGCGCCGAAGTGTGTCCAGTCAAAGAGTGCATCGTGATGGTCGATGAGTTGCAATTCGAGGACGACCACAGCCCGTGGGAGCATTGGAAAAAAGATTCCCAAGAGTACATCACTTGGGTTGAAGAGAAAAAAGGCAAGGCGCGTGTTTCCTATCCCTTCGTAACCGGCAAGGGCATTACCGTTACTCAGGGAGAGGTCATGCCGGAGGGAAAGATCGTACCCGTTAGAAAAACCGAGGAGGTTGAAGCATGAGCGTTGCAGTCGCAAAAGCCAAATCAGATCAATCAGGCGTCTACGAGCGGGAAGACCTTTTAAACGGCTGCCAGGCCGTCGCGCAGGGGGTCTGCCTGGCGGACGTGGACGTGATCGCCGCTTATCCGATCCGTCCGTATACCGAGGTGATGGACGCGCTTTCGAAGCTGATCGCCGACGGAAAGTTCGACGCGGAGTACATCATCGCGGACAGCGAGCACTCCCAGTTCGAGATCGTCAAGCACGCCAGCTCGGTGAACGCGCGCGCCTTCGGCGGATCGAGCGGCACGGGTTGGATGTACGGTATGGAAGCGCTAGTCGTTACCGCGACCGACCGTCTCCCACCGCTTTTTGTGGTGGGCAACCGCGCTCTGGATGATCCGGGCGCCTTCGGCGTCGAGCATAACGATGCGATGGCGGTCCGCGACATGGGCTGGCTTCTTTGCTGGGTGACAACCCCGCAAGAAGCGCTCGAGCACGTGCTGATCGGCTACCGCATCGCGGAGGACAAAAAAGTCAGGATGCCGATGGGGCTGGCGATGGACGGCGCCTTCCTCACCCACTCCCAGCACATGGTGAAGATTCCGTCGCCGGAGGCGGCGAAGAGATTTCTCCCGCAGTACGATCTGGCCGAGCGCCGGCTTCATCCCGACAACCCGATCTCGGTCGCCCCACAGGTCAACGAGGACTGGGTTATGGAGCTGAGACGCCAGAACTGGGAGGCCGCCAAACGGGCGCGCGGCGTCATCAAGGATGCCTATAAAGAATTTAACGACGTTTTCGGCGAGCGGTACTCGGAGCCCTACTACTTTGAAGAGTTCATGACCGACGACGCGGATGTAGTGTTGATCGGCATCGGCACGGTGGCGGCGCCGGCGCGCACCGCGGTCAGACGCTTGCGCGAGGAGGGACAGAAAGTCGGCTACGTGAACCTGCGCTGGTTCCGCCCGTTCCCGACGGTGGAGCTGCGCGAGTGCCTGAGCCGCTTTAAAGCGGTCGGCGTTGTCGACAGGGATTTCGCCCACGGCTCGCCCGACAATTGCGGCATCCTGATGCACGAGGTCCGCTCTTGTCTCTACCCGGCCAAAAATCGGCCTGCGATCGTCAATTTCATGGGCGGCCTGGGCGGGCGCGATCTCTCGATCGCGGACGCCCAGAAGATGTACGATATAACGCAACAGGCGGCCAAGAAGGATTCGATGGACGAATTCGTAACCTGGATCGGTCTAAGGGAGTAAAATAGGAGGGAACGATTATGTCGTCAACTGCACCACAAATCGATTACGAGAAGATCAAAGGCGTTCACAAAATTCCGCTGGAAGAGCTTTACACCTCTGGCCACCGCACCTGTCAGGGATGCGAGTCGGCGACGACGATGCGCGGCTTTATCAAGGTCGCGGGTTCGCGCACAGTGGTCACGGGATCGACCGGGTGCATGTATGTGGCCAACACCTCTTACTTGACCACGCCCTGGATCGTGCCCTGGATGCACACGCAGCTCGGCGCGGGTGGCTCTTCGGCCGTGGGTATGGCCGCGGGCCTGCGCGCGCTCAAGCGCAAGGGGAAGATCAAAGACGAGAAGATCAATGTCATTAACTTCTCCGGCGATCTCGGCGCCGGCGATATGGGAATTGGAGGGATTTCCGCCGCCCTGCAGAGCGATTATGACTTGCTGATTATCATGTACGACAACGAATCGGCCGCCAATACGGACATCCAGGCGACAGGCCTGACAACTTACGGCGCGCAGACGACGTTCACGCCTCCGGGAACGAAGCACCCGATCATGCAGCGGCGCTGGAAAAAGAACGTCGCCGGCATGCTGGCCGTCGGCCATCCGACCTGCCGCTACGTCGCTACCGCCTGTGCCACCTTTCCGCCCACGGACTATCTCAACAAGGTGCAAAAGGCGCTCGCCATCGGTGGCCCGACCTTCATCCACACCTACGATCCATGTCCCAAGGGCTGGGACTATCACCCTCGCTTCTCAAACGAGCTCGGCGAGTTGGGAATCAAATGCGGCATCTATCCGCTCTACGAAATCGTCGACGGCAACATCATTTACACCTGGGACGCGCGCAAAACCGGCAAGGGACGAATTCCGGTGAAAGAATTTCTCACCAAACAGGGCCGCTTCGATCATCTCCAAGAAGAGCACTTCACCCACATCCAGAAGATGGTGGACACGATGTGGGATGAATGGGAGATGCCGGGAGTCGCGCCGATTAAGGGGATATTGAAAGCCAGAATCTAGTTCGTGCCTGCTCGTCGGTTTCGATCGCACATAGGGGCGCAACAGAACTACCCTAGGTGCGCCAAGTCCGTCTCTCCGGGGAGTCGGGCGGTGACCGATTCAGAGTTTCACTATTCGCTGATTTCCCCGACTCGAGAGCATGTTGGGTCGGCATGAACACGCTTGAGCATGATGCCGCGATTCTGTATGGTGGGAAGATATACAGAGGCGCCGGGCGCTCGCTTGTTATGCCAGCACCAGATGAAAGCTTCGGACCCGCGTGTTGCGGTTCACCCGCTCGATTTCAATCTTAGCCTCACAAAGACGTCACCTAATGAGTTAAGCCGCTGATCAAGAAAGGTCGGCAGCGCGGATAGACGTACTTTGCGGTAGCTGATCGGGCCGATGCTTCACGGGTCGCGCGTCAAACGGCGAGTTGAAGCTGAAAAGCAAATCAAAAAAACAGACGAGGTAACCATGGCAACGCCAGTAAATTCCGAAGCCAAAAAGGAAGCGACCGGACCGGTCATCTCCGGCGGGCATCTAGTCGCCAAGGCGCT
>JARDZZ010000228.1 GCA_029240595.1 Nitrospira sp.
TCGAATCAAATTCGCAATATGGTAGGTAACCGCATTGAGATGCGGAAAGGTAACTTTGACTTCATCAATGAGACATCCTATCAGTTCGGATCCATGGGCAGTGCGGGTGGCGTCAATGCCGTTCAGAACGGCTATGGGCAGCAGCAGAACCTGCACATCAACGCTTGGGCGACAAGAAACTGGATCGGCTACACGCATTACCAGTCATCCTGGAAGCCCAGGTTCGCCGTCAGCTTCGACTATGCCTCGGGCGATGGCCGCGCGAACTGTACGATCAATGCGGCCGCTGGAAACTGTAGCTCCGCCAACACGTTTGAAAATTTCTTCCCGACAAACCACATCCACATGGGCTATATGGACATCCAGGCCTGGAAGAACATGATGAGCCCTGCTGGCAACATCCAATTCCGCCCGTCCAAAGATGATCACTTTGAGATCTGGTACACGCACCTGAATTTGGCGAACTCCAGGGACAACTGGTATCGGGGCGCCCAGGGCGTGTACATCTTCTCGAAGGCCGGCAATACTTCGCGGCACATCGGCCAGGAAGTCGACTTCACATGGACCCGCATGTTCATGGATGGCAAGATGGCCTTTCAGGCCACCTATGGCCACCTGTTTTCCGGCTCGTACATCGAGCAGAACTTGGGCACGGGCAATGACCAGCAGTGGGCCTATGTCCAGCTTTGGATGAACTTTTAAGAAGAATCTGACGTCCAAACCTAGGTGTGAGGCGCGATCCGCCTGACGCCTGAAAGGAAAGCCTCGTGGAGAGACCCTCCACGAGGCTTTTTCTTTTGGTTGGTTTGCCCTCTACCCGTTGAGTTTGCCCGCCTCAGCGAAGCGTTGTCGCAGTTCCTGATAAGTTTGCGTGACGGGAAACTGTGGGAATTCTTTCGGCAGGTGCTCGGGCGGGCGAAAGAAGAAGCCGGCGTCCGCCTCGGCAAGCATGGCCGTATCGTTGTAGGCATCCCCGGCGGCCATGGTGAAAAAATTCAGTGACTTCAGGGCGGCAACCGAATGCTTCTTCTGGCTCTGCATGCGCATGTGATGGGACAAAATTGTGCCTTTCCCGTCAATCTCCAATTGATTGCAAAAAAGGGTTGGAAAGCCGAGTTGACGCATGAGCGGCAACGCAAACTGATAGAAGGTGTCCGACAGGATGATGACCTGACAACGCTCACGAAGCCAGGTGACGAACGCGTCGGCACCTTCCAACGGTCCCATGCCGGCGATCACCTCCTGGATATCAGCAATGGTGAGCTTGTGCTGGTCCAGGATGGCCAGCCGGCGCTTCATCAGCGCATCGTAGTCCGGCATTTCGCGTGTTGTAACCTTCAACTCTTCAATGCCGGTTTTCAGCGCAACATTGATCCAAATCTCGGGAACCAAGACACCTTCCAGGTCCAAGCACGTAACCACCGGCTTCTGCATTGACGATACTCCTTGTTTTGCATTCACGGCCTGATGGCTTCAGGGCCTGGGCGACTGGCCGCGTCGCGCAAATTCCTGACTGAGGAGGCGCCACATCTTATCCAGCATTTGGTCGATCAGGTGTGGGCCGGCCCAGGTTCGTGACGTGTCGCCCTGATGCTGCGCCGCCCAGTCCAACGCAAGCGGGAGCGGAATGAGCCGAGCCGAGCTATTGGTCAGGCTAGCCCAAAGCAGGCCGAGGACTGTCCCAATGCGAACAGAAACGGGGATTGGCTGCACTGGATTCTCCGCAAGGTTGTCGCAGAGTTCTGCGGGAGAGGTGACGAGTAGCTCCCGGCAGGCGGACGGTCTCGCCTCATAGATCGAGCAGATCTCATTCTCCAGGAATGGGCAGGGATGGCGCAAAGCATAATAGGCCCGGTTGAGCGGCTCTAAGTCTTCGTCCGGAATCGGTGTCGTGGCATCGGCCACCGCCGCCAGACGATCCAGCAATCCCTCTGAGGCGAGTGCGGCTTTGGACGCCGCCATTCTCTGCATGAGGGCGGCTTGGCGGTCCTGTGGAAGTTGTTCGACGTACGCGCTGAGTGCGAATGCCTCAGGGGGGGAGAGGGGAACGAGCATCCGGCAGCATGCGGCGCAGCCCATGCGGCACGAAATCGTCTGTCCTGCCTGGCGCGACTGATGCTCCTCCAGTTTCAGCATCTCTTCGCCGAGACGCCGCGTGAGCGGGATGATTGACGTAATTGGAACGAACCCCGTGGGGACGTCCAACACCGTATTGAGACGGCCGGCAGGGGTGTTCAGCGCAACGTCAAAGCGTTCGGCGGAGGGTGCTGACATCGGTGCATCATAGAAAACCGCCAACCGGTTGGTCAATTGAAGACTGGCCGGTGCGTGCGTCTCGGTTGCTCTCCCTTCCGCTTCCCCCGCATAATGCGCCAGAGGAGAAGGGGCATGGCGCTATCGGGCCACGTCGTGGGCCTTTTGAAGGAATACATGCAGGATCTGGTCGTCCAGGCCGAGCAGGAGGCGGCAGCCCACCAGTCATTTGGGTTTTCGCAAACATCCTATCGATCGGACCAGGCCATCTCCGATTTGCTGGCCATCCTCGACGATCGCATCGAATCTGAAGGCGTCCAGGTCGGACTGCCGGAAGATGTGTTGCATGAAATGTGGAGCCTGTGCAACGAGGCGCGGGATCACCTGACGGACCAGGTATGGCTCGATCGAAATGTGAGTGACCAACCGGCTTCGAAGGCCAAGGTCCGTGAATTAACCTATCACGCACTCATCAAGTTTCTGGAGGCTAAACAGCGATGAGGGGACGCCTGCATTGGGCGCGCTCACGGGTGTGGCGTATACGGCGGCCGCATCGGCCCGCTCTGCAACTGTGGCTAGAGTTTCCCGTTGAGCCAATACATCGCCATCCCCGCCCACTCTGTGACCGCCACCGTTGTATATTCGATCGCATGCTCGTTGGGAAGGACATCGAACAGGTCGAGTTGATTCCAACTGTCTTCGGGACGGTTTTGCATCAGAAAGTCGCAAGGAACCGGTGTGACGCGAAATCCTTGCTTCGTAAAGAGAGCGACGGCGCGGGGCAGATGACTGGCTGAGGTGACCAGCAAAATGGATGCAGGTCCCAGGAGCCGCTTGGTCTCAGTGGCGTTCTCATAAGTCGTACGCGATTGTTCTTCCGTGACGATGGCATGAGTGGGTACTCCTAGCCGCTCAGCCCAGCGTTTCATTTCGAGAGCGTCCCTCGGCCCTTCCTTGAACACATGGCTACTGCCGCCAGTGAAGACGAGCTTGTCGGCGTACCCTTGTTTGAACAGGTCCACGCCGCACGCCGTCCGGTTCTTAGAGAAAGAAGAGAGATCCGGCATCGGGCGGAGGGTACCTCGTTGAAGCACCCCTCCTCCAAGGACCACGACTGCATGATACTGTTCCTGGCTTGATAAGGATGGCCGGGGATACCAGGCCTCCAAGGTGCCGAGTAAGGGACGAGCCACAAGGGGAGTGGAAATTGCCACCAGTAACAGCAGCGCGCTGACTGCCCAGATCCGTGCCCATCGAAGCCGGTGCTGGCTTGGCGGCAGGCACAACAAGACGGTGGTCATCGTCATCACCAGCAAGACCCACGTCAGCGGGTATAGAAGGTACTTGACGAGCTTATACAGCCCAAACAAGAATGGCGTGAGTTCCATTGCAGCGCCTCATAGAGAAATGTCTTTAGGAACGTTTATCACACGCTCGTCGCCCTTTACATGACACGTTCGCCTCGTTACTGGCTGGTCAAGTCCGAACCCACGGCTTTTTCCATTGATGATCTGGCACGCGCCCCCCGACAGACGACGTGTTGGGATGGAGTCCGGAATTACCAAGCGAGAAACTTTCTGCGCGAAATGGCCATCGGCGACCAGGTGCTGTTTTACCACAGCAACGCGGAGCCTCCAGCCGTTGTCGGCAGTGCCGAGGTGGTGAAAACGGCTTATCCAGACGATACGCAATTCGACCGGCGGAGCCACCACTTTGATCCCGCAAGCACCAGGGAGCAGCCCCGTTGGGATATGGTCGATCTGAAATATAAAGAAAAATTCCACACGGCCTTGCCCCTTGATCGGCTCAGGCAAGAACCTCAACTCAAAGAGATGGTGCTGCTTCGAAAGGGGTCACGCTTGTCTGTTCAACCGGTAACCGGGCGTGAATGGTCGGTAATTATGAGATTAGCCGGCAGTGGGAAAAGATAGCTCCCTCTAGCCGGAATACCACTAGTTGTCGAGATGCCTGTGCTGCCAGTCCAGCCAGGCATGGCCAAGTTCATGCGCGAGGATGTAGCGGCGGCGAGTCACGGGGAGCCGTTTTCTCAGGTAAATCGTTTTCAACTCGTCGTCCCAGATGCCATCGGCGTTGGGATCGCGACGGTCCATCTCGGCGTCCGAGAGTTGCCGGACAGAGATTCGATACCCGAACGGCAAGACTACACGTGAAGGGATGCGCATGAGGGGCCCCAATAGGATTTACGAAGATAGCCTACCATAAATGGCTTTTGGCCTTCATGCCAGATACCATAAACAAATCAATTAGTTACCCATTATCTGACCGCTGGAGACCTTGGTCCATCCAAACATGGTACTGTGGGTCTGCGTTCTCCCATATGTGAAAAACAGGAGGCACTATGATCGTGGTGCGACGTCCCTTTT
>JARDZZ010000229.1 GCA_029240595.1 Nitrospira sp.
GGCGTCAGGATCGTCCCGATCACTCTATTGAAATTCCCCTTCAGGGGTGTTGTCTTCGCCCAGAGTTTTGCTGCCTGACTCACCGCGGCCATATCGCCGAAGGTCACATCGACAATTCTGTCTGATTCATCGATGAGAAAGACGGCGTCTACACCAACGGGTACAGAAGCCATTTTGCTTCGTGCGACCGGACGGATAGCGTGCGACTCTTCTTTGCCTCCGGTCGTGCGCAGAACCGCTCGATCAGGCCTCGTCACCAGCGATTGAATGAGTTGGCCTTCAACAACGCGATGGTGGCTCGCCTCACCGATCAGATGCACATCAACCAGCAGATTCTGATCATTGACTGTGATTTCTACTCCGTCTCCTATTTTCAAGTCCGGCAACCCCTTGGCCTCTCGCACTTCAATTGGAACAAAGCGCGGCAACTCTTCTCCAGTATCAATCCGTGCCTGATCGCTTCGTACTTCCACTACGGTGCCTATGAGAATGCGGTCCCCGGGAAGCAGCTGAGGGTGAACCTGTTCAGAATGGGAGGCGGCCTCGCCGATTGAGGCGGCAGAGGTTCCTCCCATTGCGAGCACTAACACACAGAGTCGCCATATCAAATTGTGTCTCACGCTTACTCCTTCCCAAGTCTGGATTGTGACTTTCTCCATGTATTTCGATAGGCTTCAAAGATTCTTTCGTAAACGCACGACCCTTCCCCAAATGCGATGCGGAGGGCTTAGCGGGAGATCTTCATACCGCCGATTGAGCGGATGAAGAACTGCCTCCCCGCCGACATGCTTGAGTTGCCGCAACAGTGCGCCTTTCGGGTCGCCGTCCACCAGGACGTACTGACCGGACTGACGCGGGAGATCGGGATTCACAAAGATCACTTCCCCTTCGCTAAAGAGGGGCTGCATGGAGTCGTCTTTGACCGTCACGGCAAACGTGCGTTTTCCCGTAACGTCTGTCTCGAGCATCGCTTCCGCATGGACGACACCCGGTGGTTCATGTTTCGTCAACATTTGATCGACCTGATGGCAATTCAAGAGCGGTACTTTCCTCATTGGACCGACTGCAACGCCATGTATGCTCTCTCCTAGTCTGAATACTCCTGTAGGAAGTGGTGGACCGCCGGCTTGGAGAAAATCAGCCTCGATCCGAAAATACCGCGCAAAGGCGTCCCAGACTGACGGCTCTTCGGGTAGCTTGTCGGCTAAAATATCGCCGAGCGTACGCACGGAGACCCCAACCGCAGAGGCCAATTCTTTTTCGGTGACTCCCTCGCTGAGCTCTCGATGTACAAGACCCTTCAGATTCACAATGTCCTCCTCTCCAGGCGACTTTAGAATGCGGCGTCTTCCACATGCTCTGTGCTTACCGAGTACTGGTACCCAAGTCCTTCCTCCAGATCATCTGGGACGGGCGGATGGATACGGTTCCGCACAATCGTTGGGTCAACCCGATGGCCGCATTGCACACAACGCAGAACTTTCACGTGATATTCGACCGGATTCTTTAAGTCATAGAACCAGTCGCTCACGAGCAGGCCCCTGCACCGGATGCAGGACCGCTCTTTTGCCAACAGGTCCATCCCGTTCGCCTCTTTTGACCTCATTCTGTATTCCATAATTACCTCTTCGGACACATTGGTGACTGGCTTGAGAAAGCACTGTAGAAGGCTCAGTCGTTATTGAGACTCTAACTTGCTCACATGACTGTTCCATGAACGGATCATGAAGACTTTTTCATGAACATGGCGCTGAGATATTGGCGCGATGCGCAGCATATGCGGCAGAACCGCCGTAAAAAGAAGCGAAGGAAGAGATCAAGAAACTCGGAGGGCTGCTGAACGAGGAACCGTCTCTTGAATGGGGATAGGCAAACGCAGGGTAAAGACCGAACCCTCATTGACACGACTGGTCACCGCGATCGTTCCGCCGTGGGCTGCCGCGATTACCTTCACGATAGGAAGTCCGAGACCCGTACCACCCGAGTCTTTTGCGCGGGCCCAATCAGTCCGGTAAAACCGCTCGAACAGGTGAGGAAGGTGCTCAGGTTCAATGCCATGACCCGTATCTTCGACAATGACAGCGGCCCATTGGCCGGCCGTCTCCAAGCGCACGGTCACAGTGCCACCCGAAGGGGTATAGCGGAGAGCATTGTCGAGCAAATTCATCACTGCCTGTTTGATCCACTGTGCATCACCGTGGACATTTGGCACTGGTTGGGATTCAAACGATAAAGTGATTCGGCGCTCATCAAACAGTATCTTCAATTCAGCCAAGAGATCATGGATCAAGGCTCCCAGGGCGAGTGGCGCAAGATGAACGGGAGGCGTATCGCCTGTGAACTTCGCGAGCGTCAGGAGGGAACGGGTCAGCGAAATGAGCCGTCCCACTTGCTCGAGATTGTTGATGAGGGCCTCGCGATACTCTTCGTGCGTCCTGGCTTTGAGGAGCGTGACCTCCAAGTGACCTTGCATAACGGTAAGGGGCGTTTGCATCTCGTGAGCGGCATGGTCGACAAATCGCCGTTGACTTTCCACGCTTCGCTGGAACCGGTCCATCACGGAATTGAATGCTTGCGTAAGCCGGCGAAATTCCTGATAGGGCGAACCGAGAATCAGCCGTTTCCCGAGATCGGCTTCGCACATCGTTTCCGCTTCGGTGCTTAGCACAGCGAGGGGGCTCAGAACTTTCTTAGCCAGCCAACCGCTGCCTAGCCAGGCGACAAGAAGGATGGTTGCCGCTCCCATCGTTAACAGAAGCACGAGCTCTTTGAGTGTCTCGCGGTAAAGTCGCAGGGAGGCCTCGGCCTGCAGCACGTACTGCACCTTTCCTTCCCTGAAAATGGGTAAGAACAGGTGCCGAACAGGTGTGCCATCGACCGACTCTACGGTTTCAACTACGACATGGCCAAGACGAGCTTGATCGAACACGTGCTCGGTCATCGGCTGCTGTGGCTCTGCGTCGGACCCTTGCCATAGCAGCACTCCTTCTGGCGAGAAGACGCGAAGAGAATGGGTAACTCCCGACACTTGAAGTTGTTCTTTCTCACCTCGGCTCACGTCGGCGGAAACGACAGGATCCTCCACTGGAGCCTTCATAATGTCGGGATTGTGCTCAACAATCTTCGCCAGCGTCTCGGCCAATCCCAGCAGCCGCGCATCGACGAAGCGGCGCATCAAGGTGTCGCCGCCTGCATAGATCACAATAGAAAAGACGAGGAGAAGTCCTGCTATCAAAATGAGCGCAGATTGCCGGATCAAACCATGAAGAGATTTCATTCGGTGGGTTTCGGTTCCTCTAGCATGTAGCCCGCCCCACGTACCGTCACGATCAGTGGGGGCGAAAACTCTCGGTCAATTTTCGAGCGCAGGGCGCGGATATGTGCATCCACGATATTCGTCATGGGATCGTAGCTAATGTCCCACACGTGTTCGATGATCGCCGTACGCGTTAACACCCGGTTCTTGTTTCGTAACAGGAACTCCAGCAAGGCATATTCTTTGTTCGTGAGTATGATGTCTTTGCCAGAGCGAGTCACCTTGCGTGAAGCCGGATCCAGGTGGAGATCTGCGGCCGTAAGACGCGTCGGCTGTTGAGCCCCGCCTCGCCTGAGCAAAGAGCGGACCCGGGCCAGCAATTCTGCAAAGGCAAATGGCTTCGTCAGAAATTGGTCGGCACCAATATCGAATGCAGATACCTTATCCTCGATCGTATTCCGGGCTGTGAGTAGCAACACCGGCGTCATGTTTCCAGCGCTGCGTAGATTCCGGCAGAGTGTGAAGCCATCAAGTTTTGGCAGCATGATATCGAGGATCACAAGATCATAGGGGTTGGCGAACGCTAACTCGAGCCCCTCTTCTCCATCTGCCGCGTAGTCGACTGCATAGCCCTCTTCCCTCAACCCCTTAAGAATGAATTGAGCCAGATTGAGATCGTCCTCGACAAGGAGAATACGCATGATCGCCTCACCTGCGCTATTTCTAGGAACAGTGCTAGGAGAATCATGTCCACGAATTGGATTGAGAATCAAGTTTAACAATTATGCCGTTCCAGCCTTGATTAGTGCGCTGCCAGGAGGATACAGGCGCAAGCTTGCAGCAGATGCAGTGATGGCACCCTTGCTTCACGTATTCTCTCATCGCACATTGTCGGAGAAGTAGTGTCGATTGTTAATT
>JARDZZ010000053.1 GCA_029240595.1 Nitrospira sp.
CCTCCTTCAACAGCATGAAAGAATGATAACTTGTCGAAGTCGATTACTTAATGATCTTAAACCCGGTGATGGTCCGGCCATCCAGGCTCACTTCCATCGCGACCAATTCCTGAGACGCCTTAATAATCTGGTCCATCAAAGCCTTGTCCTTCACTGCAAGACGAACCGTCGTCGCCGCATGATACCAACCGGCGTACGGATTGTTCCTGTCCGTTCCGCCGACAAATCCCCATGCACAGCAGACGAACAACGGATCGGGCGGCTTCACATCGAGATCGGTGGACGAACGGCCCGCGGGTGTCCCCGACGCCGGCTCCCCTGTATTCCAATACTGAATCCCGAAAAGCAGCTCGCCATCAGGATTGTCGGCCCATTGGGACCACACTCGACCCTTGAGGGTCTTCGTGACTTCCCCTTTAAGCGGTTTGCCTCCGACAACAATGTCGGTCGGGCCTGACGGACCGGCCGGTGCATCCGCGGCGGCGGCGAAATCAGCCGTCAGCAAGCCGAGCACAGAGCACACTGCAACTGCGGCTAGAAGTACGACCCTTTTCATCTCAAATCCCTCCTTCATAAAAAATAACCACACTTGATGAACGCGCTCTTTTTGTAAGACGATGAATGCGAAAACATGATTGTGACGATTCGGCAGTCAGGAGAGCGGGACCTTTGCCACCTCCTTTTGTTTGGCTCTCACGCCGCACGTCGTCGATGGAAGAGTCTTCAAGTAAAAACGCGGCCATGGTACTGAAAATCACGGAAACGAGTCAAGGAAATGTTTGTCCTGTGGATATCTGCCTGGATTTTTATTATTTGCGTAAATAATACAATTACTTACAAAAGTCATCCTGTCAGCAATACGGACGAAGGCGAATGGTCAATTCGACCGATCTATTAGAAAATTCTCATGTGTACCCCTGCAAGGCGCGAGCAGACAAGGGGCCTAACGCCGTGATCGCCAGGTGGTCAAGCACGAAGAGTTGTCGGCCAGCGGTAGAGACTTGCTCGGAAGTGACTCGATCGATATGCGCCAGCATTTCTTCCAGCGAGGTGCGTCTGCCATAGATCAGTTCGTCCTTTGCCAGCTTGCTCATTCGGCTGTGTGAACTTTCCAGGCTGAGCATGAGGCTGCCTTTCATTTGGTTTTTCGCGCGCTCGAGTTCCTTGCGATCGATGCCATTCTTGTATATACGTGTGATCTCTCTGCACACGAGATCTACGACCCGCTCCACTTCTCTGGGCCTGGTCGCCGCATACACCGTGATGGTTCCGACGTCCGAATAGCCGGACAGAAAGGAATAGATCGAGTACGCCAAGCCTCGCTTTTCTCGTACCTCTTGAAACAAACGCGAACTCATGCTTCCGCCCAAGACACTGTTCAAGGCATAGACGGCATAGCGGTCACGATGGCCGGCGGCGACGCCTTTGAGCCCGAGACACAGATGCACCTGTTCAAGGTGTTTCTTCTTGGCGAGGACGCCCCCACGCACATCCGGGGGGCGACGCGGGGCTCTCAACGAACCATGAATCGGTTTCCGTTTTCCAAAATATCGCTGGACGAGCCGTTCAACCGTCGCCTGTTCAAAGCTGCCGGCAATGGCAATGACTATCTGGCTGGGATCGTAATGTGCGTCGATATAGCCCAGCAGGTCCGGTCGCTTGAGGCTCTGAATGGTATCCTCGCGTCCAAGAATCGATCGACCCAGCGGATGCCTCCCCAATACCTGTCCGGTATGCAGTTCCTGCACCAAATCTTCGGGGTCGTCCTGGACCATCCGAATTTCTTCCAAGACGACCTGCTTCTCTTTTTCGACCTCTTTCGAATCGAAACGGGAGTGATGAAAGAGATCCGCCAACAATTCGAGCGCTTGTTGAAGCTGCTGATCAAGCACCTTGACGTAAAACGTCGTCGTCTCGCGCGTCGTGAACGCATTCATCTCGCCCCCCAAGCCGTCGATCTCCCGTGAGATCTCGCTGGCAGAGCGCGAGCGCGTCCCTTTGAAGAACATATGTTCGATGAAATGGGAGTAGCCGGCTTGGGCAGGTTGCTCATCGCGCGAGCCGGTGTTGACCCAGATGCCCACGGTCACGGACTTGAGCGTCGGAATCCGCTCGGTCACCACCCGCATGCCGTTGTCGAGTACGAGCTTGCGGTACAAGACGCTTACCCGGACGTTTGGTCTTTGGTTCCGGCACCGGTTGGGGCCGGCATGGTTTCCTTACGACTGAGGCGGATTTTGCCCTGGCGATCGATTTCCAGCACCTTCACCAGAATCTGATCACCTTCCGCCACCTCGTCCGCCACCGATTTGACCCGGTGGTGGGCTAATTGGGAGATGTGCACCAACCCGTCGGTTCCCGGCAGGACTTCGACGAACGCCCCGAAATCCATGATCTTTCGCACCGTGCCCAGGTACGTCTTGCCGATTTCCACCTCTTCGACGATCCGGTTGACCATCTCTTTGGCTTTCTCGAGCGACGCGCCGTCCACTGACGCAATAGTGACGATGCCGCTATCCTCGATGTTGATCTTGACTCCACAGTCAGCCTGGATGCCGCGGATAGTTTTTCCGCCGGGACCAATGACTTCGCGAATTTTGTCCTGCTTTACCTTCATGGTGTAGATGCGCGGCGCAAACGCCGACATATTGGTACGCGGCGCCTCGAGAGCTTTCTGCATGCAGCTGAGGATGTGCAAGCGGCCGGCCTTCGCCTGTTCCAACGCCTGATGCATCAGGGCCGGGGTGATGCCACCGATCTTGATGTCCATTTGAAGGGCGGTCACGCCGCGTTTCGTTCCACACACCTTGAAGTCCATGTCGCCGAGGTGATCCTCAAGCCCCAAGATATCGGATAAGATCATGACGCGATCGTCTTCCTTGATCAGCCCCATGGCTATCCCGGCTACCGGCTCCTTGATCGGCACCCCGGCATCCATCATGGCCAGTGTGCCTCCGCAAACCGTCGCCATCGACGACGAACCATTTGACTCGAGAATATCCGACACGATGCGCAACGTGTACGGAAACTGATCCTTGTTGGGAATGACGGGCTTGAGCGCCCGTTCTGCCAGCGCCCCGTGACCGACTTCTCGGCGGCCAGGCGAGCGGAGCGGTCTGGCCTCGCCGACACTGAAGGGCGGAAAGTTGTAATGCAGCATGAACGTCCGTGTGTACTCCCCCTCCAACGCGTCAATCCGTTGCTCGTCATCAGTAGTGCCCAGGGTCACAACCGCCAGGCTTTGCGTTTCGCCTCGAGTGAACAGGGCCGATCCATGCGTGCGCGGCAGCACGCCGACTTCACTGGTAATGGGACGGATATCCGCCGGCCCCCGGCCGTCTGCTCGTGAGCCTTTTTCGAGAATCATGTTCCGGACTTCTGTGTATTCGAGGCCGTGAAACACGATCTTCACATGGCGTTCACGATTCGGATCGTCCGTCTGCTTCAGTTTTTCTATGGCGTCTCTCAGGATGAGATCGAGGCGCTCCTGTCGGGCCGTCTTATTGGGAATCATGATCGCCTCACGAATTCCTTGAGCAACCAGGGCCTTGACTTGACCCGTCAAGTCGGAAGGAATCTCCTCTGTAGCGATCATCCGTTTCGGCTTATTACCCGATAGCACCCGCAGCTCGTTGATCTTCGCGACAATCTTTTTGATCTCACTGTGAGCCAACTCGATCGCAGCCAGCATCGTCGCTTCCGGCAACTCATTGGCCCCCGCTTCGACCATCATCACGGCATCCGCCGTCCCGGCCACGACGAGATCCAATTCGCTTCCCTTCAACGCTTCGAGATCGGGATTGACGATGAATTGACCGTTGACACGGCCGATTTTGACACCGGCGATGGGACCGAGGAAGGGAATGTTGGATACGGCCAGAGCCGCTGACGCGGCGGTAATGCCGATGACGTCGGAAGAGCCTGTCCGATCGGACGACAGCACTGACGCGATGACTTGGGTTTCGAAGTAGTAGCCTTCAGGAAAAAGCGGGCGAAGGGGACGGTCGATCAATCGGCTGGTGAGCACTTCCTTTTCGGAGGGACGGCCTTCCCGTTTGAAGTAACCCCCGGGGATTTTTCCGGCGGCGTAGGCCTTTTCTTGATAATCGACGGTCAGCGGGAGAAAATCGACGCCGGGTTTGGCGTTCTGTGACGCGACGGCAGTCGCGAGGACCACTGTATCTCCGTACGATGCCCAGATCGAGCCGTCCGCCTGTTTGGCGACCCGGCCGGTCTCCAGCCTTAGCGTGCGCCCCGCCAGATCGAGTTCAACTGCGTGTGCCATCTATGGTCTCCTCTTGTTATGCCCCACAGATGCCCACAGACATGCGCTCCTTCGTCACGTGCGACGGGGTTGAATGATCACCAATGGCTCACTCAGCCTCCGCATCGCAGCTTGCATGGGAGCGCATGTCAGTGTTCACCTGTGCGACGGTTGCCTGCTGTTTCTCGCGACCGCAGGGCCTCCGACTACTTGCGAATACCCAATCGCTCAATGACCGCCCGATACCGCGCATCATCGATGTCTCGGAGATAGTCCAACAATCTCCGTCGGCGACCGACAAGCTGCAGCAATCCGCGCCGCGAATGATGATCCTTCTTATGGAGCTTGAAATGGTCCGTCAGATAACTGATGCGGTTCGTCAACACGGCAATTTGTACCTCCGGAGATCCGGAATCGGTGTCATGCTGCCGGTATCCTTTGATCAATTCCGCTTTCGCTGCCTTTAACAACGCCATGTGAGTTCTCTCCTTGTTATGTCCACTATCCTGACTGAGGGACGAGCACTTTCTCAATTGCAATCTGATCAACCTGGGTCTGAGGTGCCCTCCCAACCGCCAATAACCGGCCGCCTTGATCATGGATACGAACGGGCGTCCTGCCAATCCTCCGGACCTCTTCCGCTC
Source organism: Nitrospira sp. (assembly GCA_029240595.1). Classification (GTDB taxonomy): domain Bacteria; phylum Nitrospirota; class Nitrospiria; order Nitrospirales; family Nitrospiraceae; genus Nitrospira_C. The sequence continues at coordinate 4,909 of JARDZZ010000053.1, forward strand.
GGGGCGACACAATACTCGAGTAGGCAACGGGGGCGCCATGGCGCACCCGATCCGCCGTTTGGTGGTCCACGACGAACGCTGGCAGCGCCCCCAGAATCTCATCGAGCGACCACATCTCGTCTGCCAGCCGACCGAGCGCGTGGCGGGCGATGACGACATCCATGGTCAAGGCCCGATCTACCGTCAGCGGCCCAACGCGGGTTCGCTCCAAGGCGCGCAAATGACCTCCGACTCCCAGTGCGGCCCCGATATCGGCGCAGAGCGTACGGATGTAGGTCCCCTTTGAGCAGGCCACACGGAGACTGACGTCACACCCTTCGATCCTGAGCACTTCCAATGCATGAATCGTCACCGTCCTGGATTCTCGGGCAATCGTCTTGCCGGCACGGGCAGACCGGTATAACGGCACGCCGCGAACTTTCAGCGCTGAATACATCGGCGGAATTTGTTGGATTTCACCTCTAAAACGCCCTATGGCTTCCTCGACATCGGCCGGCGTCACATTGCCCGTCATTCGCCGTTGCAGCACCGTTCCGGTGGCGTCTTGCGTATCGGTCGTTTCGCCAAGCCGTAAACACGCACGGTATTCTTTGTCCCAGGGCACGAGATACTCCGCAATGCGCGTGCCTTTTCCGATCAATACAGGCAGTACGCCCGTTGCGGCAGGATCGAGTGTGCCGGCGTGACCAACCTTGGTAGCTCCCAACAGATGCCTGACTTTGGCCACCACGTCGTGAGACGTCCAGCCAGCCTCCTTGTGCACGACCAGCACGCCGTCCATCACATCACACTCTCGAGCCGTAGCGGTCATTGCCTTATCCGTGATGATTGGAGGAAGCGTCGTCATGTTCATCTGACTGGCCATGACCCTTGTCTTGAATTTCGTCCAACAATTGCAACACACGATCTCCGCGTGGGCCGCTGACATCCTTGTGAAAGACCACTTCGGGCAAGTATCGCAAGGTCAACCGTCTACCCAACTCGCTCCGAATGAACCCGCTGGCTTTGCTCAGACCGGCGAAGACATCCTTCGTTTCCGCCTCCGTACCCAGCGCTGTCACGAAGACTCGGGCGATCCGCAGATCATTGGTGAGCTCCACATCGGTCACGGTCACTGAGCGGACGCGCGGATCCTTAATTCTTCGCATAAGGATATCGGCTACCTCCATGCGAATTTGATCGGCGACGCGCTCGGCCCGGCTGTATCCTGTTTTGGCCATCGCCCAGCTCCTTATGGCCGGTCCATTGTCGCTTTGACAGGCACCGACTGCCCTCACAACAACTCGATTCGAGACTGGACGATCTCGACGATTGGATTGCTTTTGATCATGTTCTGCGCCTGGTCCAGCACCTGGTTCACATAGCGGCCGTCGTTCGCCACACACGCCAATGCGAGCACTCCCTTTTGCCACAGATCTTGAGCGTCGATTTCAGCCACCGACAGATTGAATTTCTGTCGCAGTCGATCTTTGAGACTCGAAAGAATCTGCCGCTTATCTTTCAGCGATTGACTGTCGCCCAGAAAGAGTTCGATTGTACACAGTCCTACAACGACGCTCACGGTCTATCGTCTCAGGACTGCCGACAGCACACTGGCGGACGGTAGGTCCAAAATGTCACGCCTGTGCGGCGGAGCATAAATCGTATGAAGCGCTACGCCTCCCGACATCACAGTTTTGCCGCAATCTTATCGATAGCGTAGGCCTCGATGACGTCACCACTTTTGATGTCGCTGAAATTCTCAACGGCGATACCGCATTCGTAGCCTTGCTGCACTTCGCGAACATCGTCTTTGAAGCGACGGAGCGATCCCAGCCTTCCCTGATACACCACCACATTGTCACGAATCACCCGAACGCCCGCGCTTGCCCGAGTAATCGTTCCATCGATCACGTAGGATCCGGCAATCGTGCCGGCCTTGGACACGGTGAACACCTGCCGGACTTCCGCCCGGCCGAGCACGCGCTCTTTGAGCGTGGGTTCCAGCAACCCTTCCATCGCCGCTTTGATATCGTTCAAGGCATTGTAAATAATCGTGTAGAGCCGGACGTCGACATGTTCCTTCTCCGCAAGATCTGATGCTTTGGGCTCGGGCCTGATGTTGAATCCGATGATGATGGCATTGGACGCCGCAGCCAAGAGCACATCGGATTCGGTAATCCCGCCTACGCCGTTATGGATCACGCGGATTTTCACCACCTCTGTCGGCAACTTTTCGATGGCGGTAGCCAGGGCTTCGGAAGACCCTTGGACGTCTGCTTTGATGACGAGCGACAACTCCTTGACGGACCCTTCCTGGATCTTCGCGAAGAGATCATCGAGCGACACTTTTCCGGCACCGGCCAACTCTGCGGCCCGTTGTTTGCGGGCCCGATCTTCGGCGATCTCACGAGCGATGCGTTCGTCCTTGACCGCTTGAAATACGTCGCCTGCGGAGGGCACTCCCGGCAAACCAATCACCTCGACTGGAACCGAGGGCCCGGCCTGCTGAACCTTGGACCCGGTGTGGTTGATCAGCGCACGGACTTTGCCGCTGAAGGCTCCGACGACGAACACGTCGCCCACGTGTAGCGTGCCGCTTTGCACAAGGACAGTGGCGACTGGTCCACGTCCCCGTTCGAGCTTGGCTTCAACAACGGTGCCCTTTGCAAGTTGATGCGGGTCAGCCTTCAACTCCAACACTTCGGCTTGCAACAGAATCATTTCCAGCAGCTGATCAAGGCCTGTTTTCTGTTTGGCTGATACCTCGACCATGATCGTGTCGCCGCCCCAGGCCTCTGAGATCAACCCGTGCTCGGAAAGAGCATTGCGTACACGGTCCGGGTTGGCAGTGGGCTTGTCTATTTTGTTCATCGCCACAATCAGCGGGACGCCCGCCGCTTTCGCGTGATGAATCGCTTCCACCGTCTGCGGCATGACGCCGTCATCGGCAGCGACCACCAAGATGACGATATCGGTGACCTTGGCTCCACGCGCACGCATGGCCGTGAACGCTTCATGGCCTGGCGTATCGAGAAATGTGACCTGTTTTCCGTGGACCGTGACCGTGTAGGCGCCGATATGCTGCGTAATCCCGCCGGCCTCGCCTTCCGCCACCTTGGTTTCACGAATGGCGTCCAGCAGCGACGTTTTCCCGTGGTCGACGTGCCCCATGATCGTCACCACCGGCGGCCGGGGCTCGGGACGCGCTTCACCTTGCACTTGAATGATATCTTCGAGGAGTTCGTCTCCCGCTTTCTCAACCGAGATCTCGATCTTGAATCCGCCTTCTTCTGCAATCATTGACGCGGCCTCGACGTGCATTGGCTGGTTGAATGTCAACATTTGGCCCATGTCCATCAGTTTCCGCACGATGTCAGCTGGACGCTGGCCGATCATTTCGGCAAACTCTTTGACGGTCATACCCGGCGTAAGTTTCACGCTCTTTTTGCGAGGCTTGGTTATTTCGGCCGGCGTGCTGTGATGCACGTGCTTGCTGCGATCATCACGCCGCTGAACGGGGATGGCCCGAAGATCCTGCCAACGAGCCGCGTCATCACGCACGCGCACTTCATCCTCTTCACGAACGCGTCCCGGCTTCCGCACTTTCTTGAGCTTGTCCTTCAGCCCCTCAGCCTGAAGCTCTTCAAGGGCTTTCTTTTTGCCCGTCAGGGTCTCAGGGGTCGCCGCCGGCACCGGCTTGGTGGCCACTGGCGACTCGGTCGTTGCCGTCGTCCCGGAAACAAGCGGTTCGTGATGAACCACCGGACTTTCCGACGGCGAATGAAGCGGCGACACGGTGACCGCTGGAGGTTCGGTTGAATGGGCAACGAGCGGTTCGTGTCCAAGCGGGGTGAGTTCCTCGGAAGGTGCCTCATCTCGTTTTCGTTTGATCAGGATGCGGCGTTTATCCGGCTTGGAGTCGTCCGTTGCCGTCGGGTGAACTCCTGCTTTCGCACCTGCCGGAGGGTGGGCTCCGTCTGCGTCCTTCTGCCGCCCTGCATCCGACTCGCCAGGTCGCCCGGCTCCCTTGACCGATGCCTTGTGCTTTGAGGCGAGCTTTTCCAGCGCCTTTTGAACCGCCTCCGGTTCCAGGGCACTGCTGTGGGAAGCTACGGTAATTCCCAATCGCTTGAGCTCGGGGATCAAGTCCCGGTTCTCCATCCCAAGCTGTTTCGCCAGTTCATACACGCGCATACGAGTTAATTTGTTACCCTTCCGCCTCTTGTTGGGCCTTTTCCTGTTGACGTGCTTCTTCCTGTTGCCGTTGCGCTTCCGCTTCTTCCGCGAGCGCCGCCTTGATTTCTTTATCCCGCTCAGCCTTCTCTTTTTCGTACTCGGTGGCGCTGATGATGTCGATTTTCCAACCGGTCAAGCGGGCTGCCAGCCGCACGTTTTGCCCGTTCTTGCCGATCGCCAATGAAAGTTGGGAATCCGCAACCACGACCAGAGCGGATTTTTTTTCTTCGTCAACTCCGACCTTTTCGATGGTGGCGGGGTTTAATGCTTCGGCGATGAACACGCGCGGATCCGAGGTCCACGTAATGATATCGATTTTCTCTCCTCGCAGCTCGCGCACAACCGCCTGGACACGTGAGCCTTTGATTCCCACGCAGGCGCCGACAGGGTCCACGGCCTTTTCGCGGGAGGTGACGGCAATCTTCGTGCGATCGCCAGGCTCCCGTACGACCGCCTTGATCTCGACAATCTTTTCCATGACCTCAGGCACTTCCAACTCGAAGAGCTTCGAGACGAATTGGGGATGACTGCGTGTCAGAATGACCTGCACATCTTTCGGCGTCCGCCGAACTTCCAATAACATGGCTTTGACACGGTCGCCGCGGCGGTAGGTTTCACGTGGAATTTGCTCTTGAATGGGAAGAATGGCTTCTGTTTTGCCTAAGTCGACGAGGTAATTGCGCCGCTCCATGCCGAGGATGATGCCATTCACCAGATCGCCCTGCCTGGTGGAATACTCTTTCTGAACCGCTTCCCATTCCGCTTCCCGGACCTTCTGAAAAATGACTTGCTTGGCCGTCTGAGCCGCGATGCGTCCGAGCTCATCCATTTCAATCAGCGAGCCTATCTCGTCTCCGATTTCCGCCTCGCTGTCGTAGGCCCGAGCCTCCTTGAGAGAGATTTCGGCTTTCGGATTACTGACCGACTCGACGATGATCTTCTTGGAGACCACGGAAATTTCTCCGGTCTTGGAGTCGATTTCGACCTGGATATTTTCCGCCTGGCCGAAGCGCTTTTTGGCCGCAGTCTGCAGAGCCGCCTCGATCGCTCCGATGACCTTTGTCTTGTCGATTCCCTTCTGGCGGCCAATTTCATCGATGACTGAAATCAATTCTCGGTTCATGTTTCGGTCTCCACTCGAACAGCCTTCATGCTTACCACGTCACGGCCCGCTTGGCCTCCGCGATCAACCGTTGCTCCAGCGTCACAGCGCGAACGGTCGGTCGATCGTCAACCGCCAGCGTCACCGTCTGATCTGCGACGTCGGTCAATGTTCCCACCAGGCGCCATTGGCCGGCGAGGGGTTCTCGGAGCTTTAACGTGACTCGTTTTCCGATGGCCCGACGATAGTCCTGAAGCCGCTTGAATGGCCGGTCCAGCCCTGGAGAGGAGACTTCCAGCGTATAGGCATGGGGAAAGGGATCGGCCACATCGAGCGCGGGACCGAGCGCCTTGTGTGCGCGCTCGCAATCCTCCAACGTGACCCCTTCCGGTTTATCGATGAAGACCCGCACGACCGAACGGGACCCTTGCCCCACACATACGACATCCGCCAATTCGAGGCCTAACGTCCATAGGATGGGGGACACTGCCTCGCTGATGCGATCGACGACCGGTCGGGACTCCTTCACCAACACCCCTAGCCCCGCTTCCCTTGATGTTTTCTGTACGCGTCAAACAAAAAAGTGGGCCTGAGCCCACTTTGCAGAGGTGGCACAATACCATGTCACCCTTGTCAAAGCAAGGGGCCCATTATCGGGTTTCGTCGAGAAAACGCTTGGCCAGACTTCGTGTCAGCGGGCCCGGTTGTCCCGTTCCGATCTGCTTGCCGTCGATGTGCACGACGCCCAGAACTTCGACAGTCGTTCCGGTTAAAAACACTTCCGTCGCTCCGAGCAACTCTTGCTCCGAGCAGTAGCGTTCCTGCACCGTGAGCCCTTCGTGCCGGGCCAATTCCAGCACAACCTGGCGGGTCACGCCTGAGAGAATCCAGCCGCCTTCGGGCGCGGTGATGAGTTTCCCGTCCTGAACAATAAACACATTGCTGACTGCGCCCTCCGTTACCTGGCCGTCTCGTACGAGGATTGACTCAAACACTCCGCGCTTCTTGGCCTGCTGGCGAGCCAGTACGTTGGCCAAGAGATTTATGCTTTTGATATCGCATCGGCCCCAGCGAATATCTTTCATGGTCATGGCCGCAACGCCAGTGGATTGGACGATCGCATTCAGGGGCTGCAGCTCACGAAACGTCATCAGCACGGTCGGTTGAAGATCTGGCGCATAGGCATGATCGCGCGGCGCCGTCCCTCTTGTAATCTGCACATAGATCTTCGTTTCCGGGAAGTCACCCAGACGCAGGCCCTCCGTGACATACTCAACCCACCGCTCAAATGGATATGGCTGCCGAAGGTCAATGGCTTGGGCACTGCGATCCAAGCGAGCGAGATGCGCATCCAGTTTGAACGGACGCCCGCGGTAGGTTCTAATGACTTCGTACACTCCGTCCCCAAATTGAAAGCCACGATCTTCGATCGAAACCGTCGCCTCGGCCAACGGAAGGAACCGTCCATTGAGGAATGCCGTCTCGGGCACGGTCATGCGCTCCCGTTAGGGGAAACGGTGACGTGGAAGACGCGCCGGTCCTCGGCCGTAAACTTCCAGCCCATGCGTTTCTCGAACAGTATCGTAAAGGTTCCTGGTTTCATCGCCTTGAATTCAAACGTTCGTTGACCGTTGTCGACAGCATTGTTCCCCGCTACCCTGACATAATCGTCACCGAGCAAGGCCAAGGCGGACGCGTCATAGCTGGGAATCCAGAGTTCCCCCCTCGTCCGATCTTCCCAGAGATGAATGTGGATCGGTTGATCGAGTGTAGCATCGACTCTCTTGCCGTCGCCTTGTAATCCGCCCGTAGCGTCCATGTCATCCGTTTCGTGAGAGCTGCTAGCTTTTCCGACGCGCACCGACATGGATCTCGCCGCCCTCGACACGCACCTCATAACTGCCGACGCAGTATCCTCCTCCATCGATGCCCTGCCCATTTCGGATATCGAACGCGAGGTCATGCCAGGGGCATGAGACGACGAACCCCTTCACTCGTCCTTCACTCAAGGGACCGCCCTCGTGCGGACAGAGGTTATGTATGGCATAGATGTTCCCGTCCACGTTGAACAAGGCGATGGTACGGTTGTTGAGCGTGACAACTTTGGATTGGCCCGCAGGAAGGTCTTCGACCTTCGCGACCACTTGAAACCCTTCAATCGCCACAACTTGCCTCCGGTCTTGGGGTCAGCTCAGCGCTGCAACCCGACGCTTACATATGCAGTGTGTATTTCAACTCGCCGCCAACGGTCAAGGCCTGACGTTGAATGAAACCTGCCTCAGTTTGAATCAAGTACCGCACGTCATCGGAAGTCGACCCATGCCATGGACAAGTCCCCTGCTGACAAGGCTGGACATTCTCCATGACGGAGACGATGTGGCGACTTTCGTCGACCCAGATCATGTCGACAGGAAAGCGGTAGGCTTTAGTGGTCACGCGATGGTGTCCTGTGGACTCAAAGATATAGATCATTCCTCCATTCGAGGGCAATGCTTCCTGAAATGCCAATCCGAACAGCAGCTTTTCTGGCGTATCGGCGACTTCTGCCTCGATCTGAGTCCCGTTGGGAAACGTCACAATAATGGTTTTCGAATCGTCCCGCTGCACGAGGAACATGGAGACACTGATGAGCAGCACGGCAAGCAGGATCATCATAATGATCCGCGTTTTCTTCTGATCCCGTTGGGCCGAAGTCACCGTCATAGAATCGCTTTCTGGCAAGCGCAGTCTGGGCCCAAAGGCCCATAATAACAGGGGATCTAGGCCTTCTGCACAGACGCCGTTCTGTTGACTTGGAAAAGAGCCGCAGACTAGAATGACGCCTTATTCACGTCACGCACTATGTCGTGGCGTCGCAATCTTGTCAACTTGGTTTCTAGCTGTAGTGAGAAGGAGGCGAGGGTCATGGCACTGCTGATTACTGACGAATGTATCTCCTGTGGAGCCTGCCTACCCGAATGTCCGAACGAAGCGATCTTTGAAACTCGCAGCGATGCGGAAACGAAAGGCAACCATGTCGGCGACGGGCAAGGAGTGGGCGATAACATTTATGTGATCACCCATGACCGCTGCACGGAGTGCGTCGGCCACTTTGACGAACCGCAATGCGCCGCTGTCTGTCCTGTGGATAATTGTTGCATTTCCGATCCCGCCTATCCCGAGACCACGGACGTACTGCTTGAGAAGGCCAAGAAACTGAATCCCGATAAGGCCATCGATGCCGCCAAGGTCTGGAGCGGCGTTCGAAACTAATTTGTCGGTAGAGCGACCGGATCACGAGCCCTGCTTCTTTTCGGAGAAGCAGGGCTCGTGCCTTTTCATGACACCGAATCCTGCTTTGGGTAGCTTTGTCCCCGCTCTCGCAGTACAATCCATTTTAGATCCCGCATCCCGGCTCCTAACAGACCCAGCCTAGTCCCAGTGGAACCGATCTTGCCCTCACAAGCGAGGTGAGCTA
>JARDZZ010000230.1 GCA_029240595.1 Nitrospira sp.
GGCTGCTGCTGTCGCGACTGTCGCGCCAGTGACGGCGTATGCCTGTTTAGCTGGAGCGGAGGTGGCGACTATTCGCTCGCTTCTCATGGTACTCGTCGCCTTGATGGCGAAATGGCTGGGCTATGAACGACGGATGTTCCATGCCTTGTCCGCGGCGGCGTTGATCATCGTGGCCCATGATCCTCAAGCCATTTACGACATCTCATTCCAGTTGTCGTTTCTTTCAGTTAGCGCTGTTGCCTGGTGGCTCGTGAAAACCGAGGGCGCTGGTGACCCCAATGAGTCGCCTCGGTCGAAGCCGGCGCTGATAGGCCGGTGGATAAGGGATGCGGTCCTCATGAGCGCGGTCGTGACCGTGGTGACGCTCCCGCTGGTGGCGCTGTACTTTAATCAATTCCCATGGGTCGGCCTGCTCACGAATCTCGCTGCGGTGCCGGTGATGGGCGGCCTGTTGGTCCCGATGGGACTTGCCGCCGTGGTCTGGCAAGGCCTAGCCGGAGGAGACAGTCTGCCGTGTGCACAAGCGATCCAGTGGTCCATGGACGCCCTGGTCCTAGCCCTGCGCTTGGTCTCGGTGCTGCCCGGCACCGAGTGGCACGGGGCCTCGCCATCCCTGCCGTCTCTCGTGCTCTTTTACGGATGTCTGGCCGCGCTCGCCATCTGGTCCGATCGAAGAAGCATCCGGTGGAGCACCGCAACCGGTCTCCTTCTGCTCCTCGTCTGGTGGCTGTGGTCACCACGACTCATGCTCGATGGCGATCGGTTTCGCATCACGTTTTTGGATGTGTCGCAGGGCGATAGTGCGGTGCTTGAACTACCAGGCGGTGAGGTCGTGCTGATCGATGGCGGAGCCAGTTATGAGCGGTTCGATATGGGACGCAGTGTGGTGGCACCCTACCTGTGGAATCGTGGAATCAGGACGATCGATTATGTTATTGCGACGCACCCGCAATTGGATCATGTGGGCGGCCTCGCGTATGTGCTCAGGCATTTCAACGTGCGGCACGTGTGGGGAAGCGGTGATGCGCGCCGGGAGCTGTTTTATCAGCGGCTCACCGAAACGCTGGCGCAGCAAGGCTTGACCGAGCACGTGGTCCGTGCCGGCCGGGATACGGTCATGCTGGGCGATTGCGCCTTGAAGGTGTTGAATCCGTTCGCTCCGCCTGTGCAGCGCCAGGCGTCGTCTCGCCGTCTCGAAGGGCATAGGCTCAACAATCGCTCTGTCGTGACACAGGTGACTTGCGGCACCCACAAGATGCTGTTTGCCGCCGATGTTGAACAGGAAGCCTTGTCGCGGATGAGCCAGGACGAACAGTCTGAACGGGTGGATGTGGTGAAAGTCCCGCACCACGGCGCAGGAAGTTCGTTGCAGCCCGAGTGGCTCGACCGGATCAATCCAGCCTATGCCGTCATTTCGGTCGGGCGGCACAATTCCTATGGCCACCCGGCCGACGCCGTCCTGCAGGCCTATCGCGCTCGTGGGATTTCCGTCTATCGCACGGACCGCGACGGCGGGGTCTGGCTGACAGGCAGGCGCTCACAACCGGCGCTCAAGATCCATCGTATGCACGACGAACGAATCCGACCGCTGTCTCTTTCTGCCTGCTCGTGGGCCTGTGAACAATCAAACTGGGAACGGCTGCTCCACCGTTGGATGGAGGCATCGTGACCGGCTCTTGTACATTTGAGGGCATGTGCAGACGAATTTTAGGTAAGCGGAGCGATGACAGGCAGCTTCTTATCGCTAAGTCCTCAATTCTACACAGCGCCGTATTCGTGCTAAGTAAGGCACAGCGTGTGCAATCGGCACCTCTTTGGATCAGCTTCTGATAAGGGGTCTCACATGGCAAAGCTAGTCCGTATCGTGATCCAGCTTCCGCTAGATTTAAAAACCCGGTTGGATGGCCTCAAACAACAGGGCTATACGACCAGCGGGTTCATTCGTGCCATGCTCGAGCGTGAACTCGCAAAAATCGATGATCAGAGCCCGGAGCAGAAGTCCTTGACGCTCGTTCCAACGATTAAGCGGGCCAACAGTCGATAATCCAGCTTCATTCCTTCCCTTCCTCCTGGACCCAGCCTCTTGCGCTCCCCATACGAATCCCGTTACATAGAGTCGCCTATGGTTCCGACCGTTGAATGGCATAAGGGGGCTGTACGCCTTCTCGACCAGAGTCGCCTTCCGGAGACGGTTGCATTCCTGGACTGCCGCGATGTCCAAGCCGTGGCATCAGCCATTCGGGAATTGAAAGTCCGCGGCGCGCCGGCGATTGGGGTGACTGCCGCCATGGGAGTGGCGCTGGGAGCACAAGGCATTCGCGCCACCGATTACGATGCCTTCGTGAAGGCGCTGCTGCCGATCTGCGATGAACTGGCCGCCACACGGCCGACCGCCGTCAATCTTTTCTGGGCTATCGACCGGATGAAGCGCAAACTCTCTACCCTGGGCGCCGAGTCGATCCCGTCGATTAAAGCGGCCTTGATGGGCGAGTCGCAAACGATACTCGACGAAGATATCGCCCTCTGTAAATCAATGGGTCGCCATGGTGCCGACCTCATTCAGGGAGGCCAAACCATCCTCACTCATTGCAATGCCGGCGCCTTGGCGACGGCGGGGTACGGGACAGCGTTGGGTGTCATCCGCGCGGCCTGGGAACAGGGGAAAAAAATTGAGGTCATTGCCGACGAAACGCGACCAGTATTACAGGGCGCGCGCCTCACGGCATGGGAGCTCATGCAGGACAACATTCCCGTTACCCTGATCACGGACAACATGGCAGGGTCCTTGATGCGCGAGGGCAAGATTCATCTCTGTGTGGTGGGGGCGGACCGAATTGCAGCGAACGGGGACGTGGCAAACAAAATCGGTACTTACTCGGTGGCGGTCCTGGCCAAGGCGCATGGCATTCCGTTCTATGTTGCGGCGCCGTATTCGACAATCGATCTGAACACAAAATCGGGCGCCGACATCCCGATCGAGCAGCGCAACCCCTCGGAAGTCACCACCATTCACGGCAGTCAACCTGTCGCCCCGGCCGGAGTCAATGTCTACAATCCCGCGTTCGATGTGACGCCGGCTGAGCTAATTTCCGGCATCATTACCGAGCGTGGCGTCTTCAAACCGCAAGACCTCGCGCAACGCTTTGGATGACCTGTCAGCGGCAGCCGCCGCGCTCGGTAAGGCAGGGGTGTACGATTCGGGAAAAGCGCGGTCGCTGTTCCTCCCTTGAAACTCCGCATTCCAAGCCCCTATAATGCGCCGATATTTTTCGCATTTGTTGTCTCGAGATGAGAGGAAGAGTTCAAGCAATGAGTGAACGCACGCTCGCGATCATTAAGCCAGACGCCGTGAACAAACATGTGATCGGTGACATCGTTAGCCGGTATGAAAAGGCCGGTTTGAAGCCAGTGGCGATGCGACTGATGCAGATGGGCAAACCGGTTGCGGAAGGATTCTATGCGGTACACAAGGCACGGCCCTTTTTCGACAGTCTGTGCACCTTCATGTCGTCGGGGCCGTCAGTCGTGCTCGTCCTGCAAGGCGAAAACGCCATCAAGAAAAATCGTGAACTGATGGGTGCGACGGACCCTGCCAAGGCTGAGAAGGGCACAATTCGTGCTGCACACGGGACGAATATCGAGTACAACGCCGTGCATGGATCGGACTCGCCGGAAACGGCCAAGTTTGAAATCACATATTTCTTTCCCGGAATGGACATCATCGGCTGACGGAATGAGGACATCACCATCATGATTCCAACGGACCTCCGCTATCATCAAGAGCATGAATGGGTACGAGTCAAGGGGGCTCAAGCCACTGTGGGTATCAGTCATTTTGCGCAGGATGCCCTGGGTGATATCGTCTTCATTGATTTGCCGAAGGCTGGGGCGACGGTGAAGGCCGGGCAACAAATCGGCGAAATCGAATCGACCAAAACCACGTCCACCTTGTATACGCCGGTCAGCGGTACCATTGCGCAGGTCAATGCCCAACTGAAGGACCATCCTGAGGTGGTCAACAGTGATCCGTACGGCCAGGGTTGGATGGCGGTGATCGATCTGTCCAATGCCGCTG
>JARDZZ010000231.1 GCA_029240595.1 Nitrospira sp.
GTTGATCTGCTTCAGTTCCAGCATTGCCGATCACATTGGTGGCTCATAGGATGTTCAAAAGGAGGTCCAGCAAGGCCGCAGCGAGCGAGGTGCCGAGGCGTACTGAATACCGTACGTCGAGGCTTTGAGCGATGCGAGAACGTAGCTGGACCTCCTTTTCAACATCCTATCCAGGCGCGACCTTTTGCCTGCCCAGATAGATCTCCCTCACTCGGTCGTCGGACTGAACCTTCTCAACCGTCCCCTCACAAATGACCGTCCCTTCATGGAGGACGGTGACGATACGGGCGATTTGCCGGACGAATTCCATGTCATGTTCGATCACGACGATCGCATGCTTTTCGGCCAACGATTGTAACAGCCGCCCGGTCTGTTCCGTTTCTTTGTCCGTCATGCCCGCCACCGGTTCGTCCACCAACAAGAGAGAGGGGTCTTGCAAGATGACCATGCCGATTTCGAGCCATTGTTTTTGACCGTGGGACAAGGATCCCGCCCTCATGCCTGCGTAGTCGCCTAAGCCGATCGTCACCAACGTGTCGGCGATTTTCTCACGTTCCTCTGCGGTTGACGTGCCGAGCAAGGTGGAGAATACCCCCTTGCTGGGCCGTTTGAGCGAGAGATCGAGATTTTCCCAGACAGTCAGATTCGCATAAATCGACGGCGCCTGAAATTTCCTGCCGATCCCAAGCTTGACAATCTCATCTTCACGCTTGCCGATCAGCTCCTGATCCTTCCCGAAAATGACCCGGCCCGCGACGGGCCTTGTTTTTCCGCAAATCACGTCGAGCAACGTCGTTTTTCCCGCTCCGTTCGGTCCGATGACGACACGCAGTTCGTTGTAGTTGACGATGAAGTTGAGGTTGTTGAGCGCCTTGAAGCCGTCGTAGTCGACGACGATCCCTTCCAAATAAATAATGGAGCCGTGGTCGCTCATCGCAGCCCTTCCTCGGCAGAGAGGGCGGTCACTCTCATGTTGTGGATTCGTTCCTGTATTTGGCGCAAGATGCCAACCAGCCCGTCGGGGAACAAGAGGACGACCACGACGAAGAGCCCACCGAGGATAAACGGCCACAGTTCCGGAAAATAATTGGTCAGAAGGCTGCGGCCAAGATTGACGCTGATTGCCCCAAGCACCGCTCCCGCCAATGTTCCGCGCCCGCCAACCGCCACCCAAATGACCATTTCCAAGGAGGGAAGGACACCGATTTGAGCCGGCGTGATAATCCCGACTTGCGGGACATACAGCATTCCGGCGAGTCCAGCCAACGCCGCGGCAACGACAAAAACAAAGAGCTTATAGTTTGCCGGCGTGTAGCCTGAGAACACGACGCGCGGCTCACTGTCTCGCACGGCGATCAACACCCGTCCTGCCCGCGAACGGGTAATCCACAAGCACAGCAAGTAGGCGCCACCGAGACAGAGCACGGTCAGGACATACAAGGCCCGCTGCGTACCCGGGTCGGAAAGTCGGAAGCCGAGCAGTTGCTTGAAATCGGTCAAGCCGTTCGTCCCGCCGAGGTTCGTCTCATTACGATTGAACACGAGCCAGGCCACAAGTGCCAGCGCTTGGGTGATAATCGCAAAGTAGACGCCCCTGATGCGGCTCCTGAACGCCAGAAATCCGAAGATCAGCGCAAAAGCGGTCGGCACCAGGATTGCGCCCACAATCGCCACGGGGAAACTGTAGAACGGCTTCCAAAAAAGCGGCAATGATTTGACCTGGTTCCATACCATAAAATCCGGCAGCTCATTGCCGTAAACACTTTCCGTGCCGATCGTCAGCATGAGGTGCATACCCATACAGTAGGCACCCAGCCCGAAAAACACGCCCTGTCCGAGACTCAGGACACCGGTATACCCCCATATCAAATCAAGCCCGAGCGCGAGGATGGCAAAGGCGAGGAATTTCCCGAACCGATTGAGTGAAAAATCCGAGAGGTGAAACCAGGAATCTTCGGCGGGCATCACATTCAATAACGGCATGAGAATGAGCAAGACGAATCCGGCGACCCAAAAGGCGAGGCCGACATCTGCACGTGACCCTGAAGGGAGGTGGTCGTGGCTCGACATGTCCAACGAGCGAATCATCCGCTATACATCGGCGTGACGCCCTTTAATGGCGAAAAGCCCCGATGGTCGCCACTGCAAGAAGAGAATAACCAGCATGAGAATGCACACCTTGCCATACACGGCCCCGAGGCTCGGTTCGAGCAGTTTGTTCAGGCCGCCGATACCGAGTGAGGCGACAATGGTGCCCGCCAGTTTTCCGACTCCGCCGGTTACGACGACCATAAAGGAATCGACGATATAGTTTTGTCCCAGCCCCGGCTCGACATTTCCAATAAGCGTCAACGCCCATCCCGCAACGCCCGCCAGACCCGACCCAAACGCAAACGTATAGGCATCGACCTTTCTGGTGGGAATGCCCAGGCAGGCACTCATGTTTCGGTTTTGCATGACCGCCCGGACGCGCAGCCCGATGCCGGACCGAAACAAAATGGCATAGATTGCCAGGACACAGACCAACGAAAGCGCGATAATGAACAGCCGGTTGTTTGGCAGATACACCCCAACCATCACTTGCACACCGCCGCTCAGCCAACTTGGTGCCACGACGGCTGTCAGGTCGCCGAAATACACCCGGGCGGCTTGCATGAGCACGAGACTGATGCCCCACGTCGCCAGCATCGTTTCTAACGGCCTGCCGTACAAAAAGCGGATCACGGTCAGTTCGAGTACCATCCCGCAAGCGGCGGCAACCACAAATGCCATCGGCATTGCGGCTGCGAAATAATAATCGAACATCGCGGTCGGGAGAAATGCTTTGAAGAGCTCCTGTGTGATGAAGGTTGCGTACGCGCCGACCATCATCAACTCGCCATGGGCCATGTTGATGACGCCCATGAGGCCGAACACGATGGCCAGCCCGACCGACATGATCAAGAGGATAGAACTGAGGCTGACGCCGCGGAAGATCGTTTCCATGGCGCTTGACCAGACAGCCCAGGTCTCGATGCGCTCAATTGACACGCTGGCCACCTTCGCCAAAGCTTGCTGCGCCTCCGTTGCTTCCGCCGCGCTCCCCAAAGCGACGAACTCTTGCAATGCCGGCACGGCGTTCTGACTCGCCAGATCTCCGAGAGTGCGAACAGCCGAGATTTTGGCGGCCTGGTCATCCCCTGCGAGATGAAGCAGTGCGGCGGACTCTTGCATCGTGTACCGTACCCACTTGTTTGACTCGGTCGCCGCCGCTTGATCGAGCCACGGAATCGCCACTGTTCTTCCCGAGGTTCCCAGATCCGTCGCCGCGGATCGACGACTGTCTGGATCAGGACTCCCCAATTTGGCTCGATTTCTGAGCAGATCCATCACAGGTTTAATGGCGAGCCGTACGGGGCGGTCGGCATTGGCACGGATCTCATCAAGTCGCGAAATCAATGTGCTATCGCCCAGTTCGATCACGACGCGAAGCGCTGCATCTCGGACGGCCTCGTCCCCGCTGGTGATCTGGCTCAGCGCCTGTTCGAGCGGCGAGGTGGGAGGCGGCGGAACTGTCCCATGCGCCGCTGCAGCACCGATAGACAGACCGAGCGCCAACAAGATCGATAAGCCGAATCGCTTAATGATCACAGCATCTCCGGACAAGACAAACGGGTGACGTGCTGTTGCCACATCACCCGCCTAGTTCAACACGTTGGCCGCTACAAAGAGAAGAAGGGATGCCATGGACCTGGTGCTGGTTCACCCGCCCACCCCGCCGCGCCGAGACGCGGCTTGCACCTGGTTCACCCGCCCACCCTGCCGCGCCCAGACGCGGCCTGCACCAGGCTGCGGCAGCGTGGGGTTCTCTCTCCGCCTACTTTTTCTGGTCTGTGCCCTGGTGGTTAATCCAATCGCAATCCTTCTCGGGATTCGTGTACTCGCTCCAAGGCTCCGGCTAAACCAATCCCTTAGAGCGGGAGACCACCATGAACTGGCCGTCAATCAAAATCTCGCCGATTAATACCGGCTGGTGCGTATGAAGATTGCCGGT
>JARDZZ010000232.1 GCA_029240595.1 Nitrospira sp.
TGAGGAGGAAAAAGTTGTCTGAGGTAGGCTTTCTCTCTGGCTTGAGGTGCGTTCTCATTTTGGGGGGACTTGGCAACGGGGGTGTGATGTCGCCATGAAGGCGACACCGGAATCACACCAAAATGGGATTAATGTCATAAGTTTCGGATTTATGACTGCAACATTAACGATAATTCACAAAGCGCCCGCAACCGCCTTAACGAACTGCACGATGCTCGCCTGGACGTCGGGCGGGCACTTGTCGAAGTGCCTCATCAGGGCCAGTCCGGAGCGAGCCGTCACGATGCCGTTGGGGCTCATCTCCTCAACCCGTCCCGCCTCGCGCTGGCTGTGCAGGCCGTCGTAGAAGAAGCTGTGCGGCACGTCGAGCACGGTGCTGAGGCGGTCGAGCATTGAGCCCGAGACGCGGTTCACGCCTTTCTCGTACTTCTGCAGTTGCTGGAACGTTACGCCAATTTTGGCGGCTAGTGCTTCCTGGCTGAGACCGTGCGTCTTGCGGGAGAGGCGGACGCGTTGACCGATGTGGACGTCAACGGGGTCGGGTCCCTCTCCGCGGCGTCTCCACTCGGGACGGTTCTCGGTTGGCATCTCCAGGGTCTCTGTATCGGACATATTGATCACTCGCTGGTGTCGGGGGCGGGCTTGCTGCTGACATCCCGGCCGTGGATGAGGAGGAGGGCGCGGAGCATAGCGTGCTGCTCATCGAGGAGTTCCAGGATCGTGTCGAGAGTGGCGACGAGATGCCGGTCCCCCTCGTAGCTCGTGGGGATATTCTCTAAGCAGTCCTGCCGCCTCGTGTCTATGCTTGGGAAGCCAACGCGGGCGAGAAGGTCGTCGATGTTGGTGGTGTACGGCATGGCTAGGCCGGCAACTGCTCTGGCATCCGAACCCGCCGAGGGCGCTTCCTGCTGTCGGCGAACTTGTCGTCGGCGATCCGATCCAGCCCCTTGCGCAGCGCCTCGTCCCAGTTGCACGGGCGGGCCAGACCGTTGCGCACCACCAGCGGCGGCTTCTCGTTGTGGCAGCACACATTGCGCACCACCGTGTGGAACGGGAAGATGAGCTTCATCAGGCGATGGTACTCGACCTCGTGCTCCAAGGCGTTGTTGCCCTTCGGGTGCGGGGCACCCCCAGGAAGCATCTCGTTGGTGACTTTGTCATAGTGGCCGGTGCTGCTGCTCTCGATCTCCGCGGTGTCGAAGATTTCCCGGAGCAGGATGCCGGCCGCATGGCGCCGCCTGCCTGCCGCCTCGTCCTTGGGGTCGTTCAGCACGCCTGCCTTCATCAGACCGTCCAGCGCGCTGGCTTCCATGCGGTTGATGTGTGCTTTGCCGACGATCTGTCCGCTGGAGAGCATATCCACGTCGATCACCTCAATTCCGTGTCCGAGCCATTTGCCTTCGTGCTGAAATGATTTGTACCGCTCTGCCAGTGGTGATGAATCATTTGCTGGCTTGGGAGCGTCCTTCGTATGCCGTATCTTCGCGCGCCGAGCGCGGCCCTTCTTCGCCATGATTCCCCAATGCGTAGTCGCACCCTGTACAAACCTGTACGCAAGGTATAACCCATTATCGGGGCATTTGGCTATCGTCAACGATTTTTAATTGCCGCGCCGCTGCTCACGGGGACGGAACGCGACGATCTGTCCCTCGACCTGATACGGCTCGATCCGGCGCTCCGCCTTCGGCATGCCGACACTCTGGCAGAACAGGGGGATGACTTCTGCCTGTGGAGATTCCTCACGGTCCGGCTTGACCTCCGGCTCGGGGATGTGGCGCATTTCGATGATCACATACTCCCTCGGCTTGACCAGCGTCGCGAGGCACCACAGGCAGAGCATGGGCAACATCCAGAACGCCATCAGGACGATTCCGGCAAACACCACCCAAACGAACGCCTGAACGGCGCCGACCACTTCGGGGTCAGGGATGATGGACGCGATGTAGACCGCCATGAATCCGGTCCAGCCGAACGCAACGAGGACGATGAGGCACCAAACAAACCGCCTCATCAAGGAAACTCCTCGGCATCCTCCTCGATGATCTCATCCAGGTACTTCCGGATCACCTCCCCGTGCTCGTCCGCGAAATTCAGCACGGCCAGAACGTGGGGTGCGATGCCGGAGTCGCACGCCATGTCCATCAGGTCAAACAGCCGCTCAAGGCGTTCGTTGGCGAGGTCCGAGTTCTTCGG
Source organism: Nitrospira sp. (assembly GCA_029240595.1). GTDB lineage: Bacteria > Nitrospirota > Nitrospiria > Nitrospirales > Nitrospiraceae > Nitrospira_C. The sequence continues at coordinate 2,194 of JARDZZ010000232.1, forward strand.
TGGCGGGGCAGGGGGCTTGCTCATCATGACCTCGGCGGGGTGCGATACCATGTATCTATGCCCGCTCCGGGAGGAATGTGCAAGCCGCAGGTGCTCAGCGGAGGGATTCGTCGTCCGGGTCTTCTTCGTCGTCCCCCTCATCGAGCGGAGGATTTTCGAAACCATGGACCCATAGACGCGCCTCGGTAGAGCCAGCACGATACGGGCATTCGGTTGCCGGCTTTCCGGAAAGCGCAGCCTCTTCGCCTTCTGCCTGAACGGCTCTTATTTCATTCTTCATCGTTTCGATAAAGCTCGACACCTCAAGGGCCTCCTTCTGAAGTTCTGAGTACCGATCCACCAGATCGTTGTAATCTCTCACCAGATCGCTGTGATCTCTAATGAGCGATTGAATGACTCCCACTGCATCAGCCTGCTGCGCCTCTGTCGCATTGCCTACAGCAAGCGCTTCCACTATGGACGTGACGTCTATGGACTCAGTCATGGCATCCTCCCCTTGTCGGCATCAACCGGGCGTTTGAACCGGAACCATCCCACCAAACTGGTATCCCTGCGCCAGCATGCACCGCTGGTACAGAGTGCGGCCGTAGTTGTTCAGGGTTGGCTGACCTGCCATGACGGACAAATTGTCGAACGCCGCCCGGTTCTGCATCAGGTCGTAGTCGCACTTGGCGGTGGCCTGCTCCTTCACCACCGTGGCGGTTGGCGTGGCGTTCCAGACCGCCTGTTGGCGCGGCTGGCTGTTCGCACAGGCTGTCACGGACAAGCCTGCGATGACGGCGAGGCAGAGGGGGAAGTGGCTGGGTTTCATGCGGCGTCTCCCTTGGTTCAGTTCTTGTTTGAATCCACGACTTGCTGATTAGATACGAGCGGCCGGTCTATACCAGATATCTTCTCACCAGGAACGCTTTCTGGATTGCGAAACAGGACCAGAGCAACAAAGCCCGATTCGGATGGATCTATATCCTTCTTTTCACGGTATTCGCCATCCGTCCATTCAGGATCTTTATCCGGAACGAGATGGCGCACCTGCGGTCTTGGATCGTCATAGCCTTCTTCGTAACCGTTGACGCAAACTCGCATTCCGGGATAGCGCTTTAGGATCTCGATCAATTCATCAGTGATCACGGTCATCTCCCTTGGGGTTTTGTCGTCGTTGGATTTTGGGCGCATCTTCGCACCTTCCTGCGCCTTCGTCAACCGAATTAATGCAGTTTCAGCAAAAAGGGCGCGACGACACCAACGCCGATGCCGTCGCATTCCGAAAGCGTGCGCTACTTGTTCTGCAGCCCTTGCATGAACTTCTTGACGTTCGGTCGAGGCAGTTCCCGATAGCACGGACCGGAGGTGACATCGAAGTCGTAAGCCGGTTCGTCCTCGCTGCCGACATGCATCATCTGGGTATAGCGGGATGCTTGCATCTCAATGCAGGACTTGTAATAGGGCACCTCGTCGCCGTGCTCATTGCGATGGGTGTACTCGAACTTCTGAAGGCTCAGCAGCATATCGACCGCAGCCCGCATACCGCTACCATACCGTACAGTGCCTTCGTTGTTCTCCTGGGCCGCTGCGCAAACCCACATCGGATAGGTGCTCACGCACTCGGCAATGGTCTGGTTGACGTTGTCCAGGTGAGCCGTCATGTTCTCGCCCTGGCATCCGCCGATCAACTGCATGTAGTCGATGAACACCCCTTCGTACTGACCGGACAGACCAATCCGCGCCAGCGTGGACTTAAGCTCATCGATATGCATTCGAGGCCGCTGGAGGAACCACAGGCCGCAGTTCTTCTCATCGAAAAACTGCCGTGCATCGCGGAGCAGTTCCCGAAACCACTTCTGGCCGGTCTGGCTGCGGTC
>JARDZZ010000054.1 GCA_029240595.1 Nitrospira sp.
TCGGGAGCCGCGGGATTCACGACGCCCAAGTACCCGTTCGGTCTTTCACCTACCAACCCTTTTGTTTTTGCTTCTTCCACGGAGATGCCAAACGCCGGAGAAACTGCTAACAAGAAGAAGACAAGCCAGGCGACTCTCCGGCCGATATACGTATTCCTCATCACGGCCTCCTCTACAACCTAAAACAGCCCGCTGTCTTGAGAGAGAACTTCATCCAGCTCCTTGTCGACCTTCACGCGGATCTCATGATCGATCTTGACGTTCAAATTGATTGTGATCGGTTTGTCGGGTGTTGCCATTTCGACGCGCGGCGTGCATCCCCCGACCGTGAGATACAGGCCGACCACCCCTCCCGTCACCATGGAGACGACGCGAACCATCCTCCCTCCTATCGTTGAGATCCCGAGAATGCTTTCCGCATCGAGTCTTCCACACCATTCACAAGTCGAAGACTCTTCAATAACGCCGGGATATTTTCCTGCACCGTGAGATTGAAATGAATAGGCGGGCTTTTTTTCTGATCGGGATTCCTGCCTTCGAGCCGCGCCTTCAACTGTAATGTGCCATCCTCGATATATTCGGCACCAACTTGTAACACATTGTACTGAAAATTGTTGAGTGCCTGGAGCACGGCCTCCATGTTCGCGTTGGCTTGCGTCACTGCATGCGTGGCTTGCGGTGATGCCAGATAACGGATCACACCTCCTGGCGGACGGGCCTCAAAACTTCCGTCCCTCACCGTGAGCCCTCGAGACGTCACCATCACAGGAACGGAGCCGTCGAGCACCCCTGTCCCCTGCAACCCTTTCTGCTGTTCCAGGGTCAAAATCTTTTGGAGGTCAAGTTGTCTGGCCAGCATCGTAAGCCCATAGGGAGGATGGGCGAGGTCCGCACGCAAACCCTGGCTTGTCACCGTTCCGCCCAACACCTCACAACGAATGTTGCGTATTTCCATGAGCGGAAGCCGTTCCCTGACATCCCATTCTCCTTCGACCGTCATTTTGAGATCGGTTACCTCCACCCCCGTCTGAAGCGATCCCACGGTGACCTCGGCTGGCCTCGAAGTCGAGAGACGTTGCAGACCTTCGAGCGCGACCTTGACATTGGTGCTGAATCCGGAGAACAGCATGTCGCGATAACGACCCGCCAGTCTGTCAGCGGTGATGTCCACTGATCCACCCTGTATTTGCAGTCGCTGGCGGCTGTCCGTGGCCCATCGCATATCGACGATCCCGGTCAGTTCACCGCCGGTGACGTCAGCCGCATAAGGCCAGGGAGTCCAGAGTTGTCCGAGGCGAAATGTCTCTCGATTGAAGGCCAGCGGCCCCACCACCGCATGGACGGTGCCGTGGCCCTCCGCCCATTGGTGCTCCAGCTGCCCCGTGAGTTTGATGCCTTGAAGTTGGTTTTTGGGGTGGATGTCCGCTTTCACCCCGGAGGGATCGGCCTGCACGCGCACGGTCACATCCACTGGCAGGCTCCGGAAAGATGACTGCGCAAGAACAAGCCCTTCGAGCGTCGCTGTCATCTGCGCTCGCTGCACGATCGACGCGCCTTCAATTCGATCCACCCTTGTGAGGGCCCGCTGCATCTTCAGGGACAAGCCGCTCAGCTCTATAGATGGCGACCTCCAGGCCACCAGGCCCGGACCGGAAGCCCACCGTCCAGTCGAGAGGTCCACTTCGATGGGAAGCGATTCTTCCACTTGCACGCTTCCGCCGCTGACGTGAAAGGATGCCTGCTTGAAATCCGTAAACGATGCCACGGAGGAGGGGCTGATGGTGCCGCGAAAAGTCCTGCCTGTCCACGCCAGATCGCCGCGAATTTCTCCCGTCACCTGGGCATTTTTTGACCGCTCCGGTGGGGCTACCACCAGAGCGCCCTTCATGAAGATTTTAGCTTCAGCACGATCAATCACGCGTCCGCTACCATAAATCTGTGACACCACACATTCGGCATAGATCGGACCTTTTTCGGAGCCAAACGCAATGCGCACTGGACCCGAGGCCGTAAATCGAGGAGGCGACTCGTCCCAAAACAGCTCGCCCGTCGTGTCTTGGGCGCTCTCGAGACGAGCCGGTTGGGATCCATATGCGGCAAGGCTTACAAGTCGTTCCCTTCCTTTGACTGCCCCCCCACCCACGATAGCCGTTGCCGACGATCCGCCCGCGAGCGTCCAATGAACCAGTCGGGCGTTGCCGGAGAGCGTGCCCGTCGCCTTGACCACGAGATCTTTTCCATACCCTTTGAGCTCAGGAAGTGAGGCTGTGGTTTGAACGGTTGCATGTACTTCGGTCCCGGGATCCTTCCACAACAGGGAGACCGGCACCCCCGAGGCCGCTGTGCCTGTCCAATGAATCGTCACATTGCCACCCGCCCGTTGCCACTCGCTGCCAATCGGCAGCGCAAGAGCCAAAAACGGCGCAAGGTCCTTGACATTCACCTCCAGCACTCCTTCGAGATGAACTTGCGCTTGTTTGGGGACCGATTGCGATCGCCACAACACGAAGGGGGTGGCCTCCGGCTGGGCAGCTCGAAGTTGCAAGGACATATCGGCCGCGGACTGACCGGTCACGCGTAGCTCATAGGGAATCGTGTCAATGCCTTGCAGAACCATGTCAGCGACCAACGCCTCGCGCTCGTGTTTGATGGTGCCTCCCATCATGACCGTGCGCAGAGGACCTGTAGCCTGTTCACGGAACACCTTGATTTCCTCCAACCTGACTTCGTCCCACGGAAAAAAAGGCAACCGTTGGACGACATCACCGGCCGTGAGCGCATTGAGCAAGGAATCCGGCGCATCCGGAGAACCTTCCTCCGGTCTCGGCTGTCCGTCGTCTGGAGACGGTGACGCCAAGATTTCGATCGTGAGCTGCCGTAGGGTGAGAATATCGATGCGACCGGACAGTAAGCCCAGCAAGGTATACTCGGCTTGGGCATGGGTCAGAGAGACCGTAACAACTTCGCCCGTCAGTCGCTTCGTCAGGACCATGCGCGGAACAGTCAGCGACCGAAAGCCGGGACGCCCGACCGTGACGCCCACATCCTCGTAGCCCTGACGTTCCAACCACCCTTCAAGGATGGTTGAGGCAATTGAGGGTAAAGCGAGCCACCCCCCAATTAAGACCACCAGCAACACAACCATGAGCTGCATGGAACGGAACGTTTGTTTCATGACGGATCATCACACGCCGTCTGCATCGACCCACCACACAGGCGGTGATTCACAGCCCAGATCCTTCTCATTGGCATCATACTCGTTTCTCGTTAAGATGCCGCGGCCATGTCACCACAGACTCGAGACATCGTACAAATTGACTACTGGCCCATCGACATTCCTCTGACGGACCCCTTTGTCGTGGCCACTGGGTCGCGCCACATCGCCGAGAACGTCTGTGTACGCATGACCCTATCCAATGGTACACAAGGATACGGAGAAGCCGCACCCTTTCCCGAAGTTAGCGGCGAGAGCCGTGCCTCCTGCCTCGCTGCCATTGGCCTAGTTGGGCGCACCATGCTGGGCCATCGGACGGATCAATTCAACAACATTGCGACGCGGTTGCATGAAGAGGCACCGGCCCAGCCGGCCGCACGTTGCGCACTGGAAACGGCCATGATTGATGCGCATTGCCGTGCGCTGGGGCTGCCATTGTGGGCGTTGTGGGGTGGCGCCGACCTACGGGAACGCGAGACGGACATTACCATCCCTATTGGCACCCTGCACCAGACGTTGAGGCTGGCGCAAGCCTGGTACGCAAAAGGGTTCCGGCTCTTCAAGATGAAAGTGGGTGCTGATGTCGAGACTGACATCCGGAGATTGGAAGCCGTCCACCGTGCCTTGCCGGAAGTGGCCTTCATCGGGGATGGGAACCAGGGATTTTCTCAGCGGGAATGTCTCGCGTTCGCAAAAGGAGTGAAGCGGTTCGGGGGCAAGCTGGTCTTACTCGAACAGCCGGTCCTTCGAGAGGACTTAGAGGCGCTTGCTGCCATCCGGCGAGAGACGGGTATTCCCGTTGCGGCCGATGAATCCGTCCGGTCTCTCGTGGACGCGAAGCAGGTAGTTGAACGGCAAGCGGCGGATTACATCAATATCAAGACCATGAAAACGGGTGTCATAGAGGCTCATGAAATCGCCCTGTTCGCCCTCGCCTCCGGCCTCAAACTCATGATCGGGGGCATGGTCGAAACGAGAATTGCGATGGGCTGCTCATTCAGCCTGGTGCTCGGTGTAAAAGGGTTCGAGGTCCTCGATCTGGATACCCCGCTGCTTTTGGACAACGACCCAGTTATAGGCGGGTATCAATACCGTGGGCCTTGCCTCGTGCCCTGGCATCGACCCGGGCTAGACCTGCGTGTTCATTCTCCTGACGCAATAGCCACCCTCACCAGCTAACGATGCTAATCCCGGCGAACACACGGAACTGACTGTTCCGTATTACACCGTTGCCCTTCGGCCACCGCGAGGCGGTAAGCCATCCCTGCACGCCCGTGTGAGCTTGCACGTAAAAAACGGTGTGCAGCTTCAGGAGGGGGATTCGATCTGATTCAGGTCTCCGGGTCTTCACACTTCAGACAGTTCAGTATGCTGCCCAGATGCTGGTCTCGACCGGATTGAGTCAACACCCAGGGCCGGTTGGTCATCGGTGGCTGATGACGCACGTGCTGTCCGTGTCCGCAGGCGAGGTCCGCAACCCAATCCCCGACTTCATCTTGGTGGTATCCGACGATCTGTTGGTCCATCATGACCTTGGTGGTACAGTGCATCGCCTGTGGGGTAGTGTCACCGCGGCTCAAACGGACGTTCTGCCCTGGTGGTGGCTGCGTGAAACACCCAGTGACCTGAACGATCGATGTCAAACGAGCCGATGAACCTCAGGCCATCCTCCACCGATCGAAATTCGATCAGTTCAATGAGACATCTCTGCAGGTCGAACCGGCGCACATCAAACTGCCCAACCACGTACAGTCGATCCGATGCGGCGACATAGAGATTGCGCCGACTTACACCCCCGGTATCGGGGAACAGCTCGCTGGTTGCTACACAGCCACCAGCTGTGCTCACCGTGAGTGCGAGATTGAAGCGAGACAAGAATGGATGCGTGGCGATGCGCGTGACGGTGACGATGACTCCGGGAGGCGTCACCTGAGTGACGGCAGACACAGGCACGTCGCTGTTACATCCATTGAGGAGCCCGATACAACCAAGCAGGCTGCCCCTTCCCCAGCAGCCGATCACTTGACCGTTGGAATTTTGGGAGCCGCCCCGACAGCATCAAGTCCGGCTTGGGCGCAGGCATCGTCCAGATGTGCCCCCGGCGCACCGCCCACACCGATGCCGCCAACGACGTCGCCACCGATTTCAATCGGCAGACCGCCGCCAAGTATGAGGATTTCGTCATTCATCTCCCTCAGCGACTGAAGCGTCGGAACTTTTCCAATCAGTTCTGCCAGTTCCGTGGTCGCCCGGCGAAGACTTGCCGCTGTATAGGCCTTTTTCCTGCTGCTCTCGACCGTATGGGACCCGGCTCCATCGGCCCGTCCCATAGTCCGTAACACACCGGCTCGGTCCACCACAGAAGCACTGACGCGATACCCGTCTTTTTTGCAGGCTTCCACGGCAGCTTGAGCCGCCTTGCTCGCCATTGCCAACGGCAAGACGGATTCTTTCGGCAGTTCATCTGCAAATGAAAATGCGGGACAAAAAAGCATGACTAGACCGGTCGCAATCAAGCGCACAGTCGCGTACGAGTGGGATAGACGAAGACGTTTCAGAAATAACATGCAGGCATCTCCTCTTGAGCAGGTGGACGGACATGCCAAGAAGAGACTACGAAGAGGGAAGAGGTGTCAAGGGGAGTCTACGGTGATAAGAGGAAAGATGCGGTGTTTAACTCCAGACAACACGTTCCTGGTTCAAGAGATAATCGATGACTTCGATGCTATCCCGCATCTGAGTCTGTGCCCGTTCGGACATGGGAATGACGGCCCCGCAGATTTTACCCGGTTCAATGTCATCGAGAGATGGGATACCTTCGGGCCCGCGCTTCTCAAGCTCTTGTTTGTAGCTAGCCACGCTGTGCCTCCTACCTATGACCCGTCCAATGGCCCGTTTCGCAATTGTCACGCCAGTCCTTCGACACCTGGCGTACTGATAGCTTAGCACACGAATTGGCAGCAACCAGGCTAGCCGCATAAGCCGTTGAATACTAAGTAGTTTACTCAGCAGGAGGAAGGGCGCCAAGGAACGGGAAAGACCCAATTTTTCGCAACGGTGTGTCAGCACGGAGTCGGAAATCACCCTTTGCGGGATCGACAAAATACGGGTCACCAGTGATATCCGATTGCGCCTTGAGCTCGGGGGCAATTTGATTGGGATTTCCCTCTCGGAGATAATCACCGTCGCTATTGTATAGGGCGTTATAGGAGGTCGCCGCTCGACTGGACGATGCAACGAGGAACCCCACTCGATTTAGGCCGACCACATTGCCACTGACATCGCTCTGGGACTGGCCAAGAAAGGCCGCCCCGCCGCCGTTTTTGACCAGCGTATTGCTGACCAGCACGGCTTTGGCGCGATCATTGACCACCACGGCCTCAAACAGACTTCTGGTGATGACGTTTCGTTCCAGACGAACATTCGATTTGCCCGCGACGTTCACCCCGTGGTCATTGTCATGTATGAAATTGCCGACCAAGACTGCTTGAGAGTCCGCAAACTGCACACCCGTCGTCTCACTCCCCCCAATGGTGCAGTCTTCAATGCGCGTGTCTTCGACCTGCTGAGTGAACAGCATGCCGTTCACTGTGAGACGCTTGAGCAACAGGCCCCGGCCGTTGAACAGCCCCACCGCATGACCGCCATGCTCGTTGATCGTCATATCGCTGATTTCAATGTTGGTGGCGCCGTACGGCCATTTGCCTACATGAAGGACTCCCACTAAATCTTCACGGCCGACCAAGATGACTTTGTCTTGCCCGGATCCAACGAGTTTGACGTGATCCTTGCTGTGAATCGTGATGTCTTGTTCATAGCGTCCCGGTTTGAGGAAGACCGTGTCGCCCTTTGCCGCCGAATCGACGGCATGCTGTATCGACCGGAAGTCACCGCTCCCGTCCAAAGCGACCACAATGGTACGCGGAGTCTGCGCAGATCCGCTCTCCGCGTGAAGGGGAGCGCACACAACAAGTGACCACAAGGTCACGCAGCCGATTATCCGCATCAGCATAATTCTCACGTTCATACAGGCGGCTCTGGTCCGAAGTCAATCGTGAGTTGGAAGCGGCTCGACGACTTTCTTGACACCTATGGTATTCTTCGCCGCATGATCCTCGTGGGATTGACGGGAGGCATCGCAACGGGAAAAAGCACCGTCGCCGACCTCTTCAGACACTTTGGTGCCGCCGTTATCGATGCCGATCAGTTGGCCCGTGACGTGGTCCAGCCCGGCAAACCGGCCTGGCGCGAAATTGTGAAATGCTTTGGCAAACGAGTCCTGCTGCCGGATCGGACGATTGATCGTCCTGCTCTCGGCTCCATTGTCTTTCGCAACCGGCGAAAGCTCCGGCGCCTTGAGCGAATCATTCATCCACGGGTCGCACGCGAACAGCAACGCCGTGCGCGGCGCATTGCCAGACGCACTCCCAATGCCATCATTATTTACGAAGTCCCTCTCTTGTTCGAAGCCGGCGTCAACACGCGCGTGGATAAAATTATCGTGGTCACAGCAGACCGTGAAACCCAAGTCGCCCGGTTGAAGCAGCGCAACGGCCTCACGAGGCGACAGGCATTCCAGCGTATCAAAAGCCAGATGCCGCTTGCGGAGAAGGCGCGTCGCGCCGACATCGTGTTGGACGGCACCAAAAGCAAATCCTTCCTGAGCAGAGTGATCCGCCGCCTCGTTCACGATTTGCGTGCAGAAGACCGCCCTGTGTAATCCCGTTGTTTGCTGTGCTAGATTGACTGTATGCGCAACGTCGTCATTATCGGCTCTGGTCCGGCTGGCCTCACCGCAGCGATCTACGCGGCTCGAGCCAATCTCGCTCCGATGCTCGTTGAAGGCTGGCAATCCGGCGGGCAGTTGACCACCACGACCGAAGTCGAGAATTTTCCCGGCTTCGCGAAAGGCATCATGGGGCCGGACCTGATGAAAGACATGCGCGCACAAGCGGAGCGGTTCGGTACGGATTTTCTGACCGGTGACGTCAGCTCCGTGGAGTTTGGCACACGGCCTTTGAAAATCACGGTGGACCATGAACGAACAATCGAAGCACGAACCGTGATCATCGCAACAGGCGCCTCCGCCATCCAAATCGGACTGAAGAATGAAGCCAGGCTCACAGGGCACGGCGTCTCCACCTGCGCCACATGTGACGGATTTTTCTTTCGGGGGAAGGAGTTGGTGGTTGTCGGAGGGGGAGACAGTGCGATGGAAGAGGCGAATTTTCTGACAAAGTTTGCCACTAAAGTTTACGTCGTGCATCGGCGGGATAAACTCCGGGCTTCCAAAATTATGCAGGATCGCGCCTTTAAAAACGACAAGATCTCTTTCATTTGGAATACGATCGTCGAAGATATCCTCGGTGAGGACACGGTCAGCGGCGTGCGGCTCAACAACTTGGTGATGGGAACGACGACGACGCTGCCCGCCTCTGGGGTGTTCGTGGCCATCGGGCATCGCCCGAACACGGCCTTGTTTGCCGGACAATTGGACATGGACGCCAAAGGGTACATCGTGACGAAGCATGGCACGACAACCAGTGTGCCGGGCGTGTTTGCCGCAGGAGATGTCCAGGATTCGATATACCGGCAAGCGATCACTGCGGCCGGAACAGGCTGCATGGCGGCGATCGACGCGGAGAAGTTTTTGGAACTCACAGGGCACCGTTGACGCGAAGGCCCGATGCCGACAGATGCGCTGCGCGATCGTTCATTATCACGAACTTGCCCTCAAAGGCCGAAACCGAGATTTTTTCGAGCAGCGCCTCATCCATAACATCCGCAGCGTTTTGAAAGATCTGGGCGCAACTCGCATCGAGAGTCTACGCAGCCGGATCCGCGTCGTCCTCCCTGAACATATCAGCGATCAAGCCGCGAAAAGCCGCTTGGCGCTCATCTTTGGCATCGCGAACTTTGCCCTCGCGCATTCCGTGCCACTCAACCTGCTCAAGCCTGATCTCGGCGAGCTGACCGGTGGAATCGTACGCGCCGTCAAGCAGCGGACCTTCGACACCTTTCGTGTGACCGCCAAGCGGGCGGATAAACGTCTCCCGCTGACGTCAATGGACGTCGAAAAGGCCGTGGGCCAATATGTCTGCGACCTCACAGGCAAGAAAGTCAGGCTCACCGACCCGGACCTGATCATCTACGTCGAGTTGCTGGCGAAAGACGCCTACTACTATCTGGACAAGTTCCCGGGCCCGGGCGGCCTGCCGGTCGGCGTGAGTGGGAAGGTCGCCTGTCTGGTCTCCGGGGGGATCGATTCACCGGTGGCGGCCTATCGCATGATGAAACGGGGTTGCACCGCAGTCTTTGTGCATTTTTCGGGACGTCCGCTGGTGAGCCGGGATTCGGAGGACAAGGTCAACGATCTCGTTCAAACCTTGACTACCCATCAGTCTCATTCCAAGCTCTTCATCGTGCCCTTTGGCGAAATTCAACGGGAAATCGTAGCCCAGGCTCCCGCACCGTACCGTATTGTGCTCTATCGTCGTCTGATGGTCCGCATTGCCTCGGAGTTGGCGCAACGGGAAGGGTGCTGGGCTCTGGTGACCGGCGATAGTCTCGGCCAAGTGGCATCACAAACACCGGAAAATTTGTCAGTCATTGAAGAGGCGGCGGAATTTCCTGTCCTTCGCCCGCTGATCGGGATGGACAAGCTCGAAATCACTGACGAGGCGCAGCGGATCGGCACGTTCACGACTTCGATTGAGCCGGATCAGGACTGTTGCTCCCTCTTTACGCCTTCGCACCCCAGTACCAAGACCCGGATGGATGACATTCGCCGAATTGAACGCGGTCTCGATATCGGCTCGCTCGTCAAACAGGGCATGGATCGGGTCGAATCCTCGGAGTTCACTTTTCCGAGCTAGCGGCCAGTGCCCGCGCCTTTTCCTTCACGATCCGGAAATGCGCTTCAAGCTCGCGCCTCATTGCCAAGGCCACAAGCCAGTCGGGGAGGATGGAATCGATGGCGACTGTCAGTTCGAAATCGGCGCGCGTTTCCCGTCCTTCGTTCGTGGGCGCTAATCTCCATACGCGGTGATAGCGCTTGAAGTCTCCCGCGACAAGATCCGTATGGATCGCTCCCGATATCACGCGCGATTCCGTGACCAGCCGGCGCTCTCCGGGCAACAAAGCGTGGTCAATGCGCAGATCGGTCGTCACGACGCCGCGGGCGATCTGCAAATCGACGACCCGCATCCGTACTTCAAAGAGATCGGGCCAATGGGCATAGTCGGTCAGCAGCGATTGAATGAGGTCAGGCCTGGCCGGAAACACAAGTCGGGCCGTGGCGATCACTCCGCCGGCAGGATCCGTCTTCACGTCGAGATGCTCCTGCGGAGCGTCGGCCGAGGCCGGAAGGCTTGGCCATAGGTAGCAGATGCAGAGGATGAGGAACCAACATACAGAGGGAACCACGCTACCCGACGATCGCATCCAGCAGCCGCTGATGAATTTTCCGGACCCGTTCGAGTTGTCCTTTGGCGGCAAATCGCTCGTAAAATCCTTCGGCGCGAAATTCTTTGGACAAGGCTGCCCACGGTTTGACAATCTCGGCAAACGGCTTATGTGACCGCTGGTCATCCCAATCATTGATCAGCTTGCGATCCACGATCAGGTCGTCAAGGACTCGAATCAACGCTTTGAGGGTGACGTCCCGGGTAAACATGTATCGATCATTGTTACCCCACACTTCCTCCATCACCTCTTTCACGCCTTTCAAATAGTCGCGGACCAGCGCATAACACCGCTCCGCCTTCATACCAAGATGCGATTCCATCCAACGCTTGTGAGCGATCACTACCTTGAGCAGTTCATTGAAGACTTCTGACTGAAGGATCCATTTTTCCTGCTTACTCCTCCCGCCCAACCGGTTGATCTTATACTGGAGAGGACTGTCATCCTCGGCGTAGAGCAGGTTGACGACTTTGGCAGCAAACTTCTTCTCGGGCGTTTCCCAGGAGACCTTTTCATACAGGTCGACTAAGTGAGAACGATTGATGCGGGTGTGAGTGCTGTTAATGACGACGAACATTTCGGTCGCAAAGTCCCCGCTACGGCCGTCAAACAAGACGCACGGCACCTCGACATTGGCGATTTGATCGGGATGCTTCGCCCGAAAAAAATGGAGTCCTGCCAACCGATGTTGGCCGTCGATGATCAGGTACTTGCCTTTCGGCTCGCTCAAATGCCCGACGGACTCCGACTCCCCTGCGCGTTGGAACCTCAGCGTCTCGTCCGTGAAGATCAAAACCGTCCCGGGAATCATAGGTTGAGCGACGACAGTTTCGTAGAAATTGACAATCTGCTTGATCTTTTGCCGGTTCAGTTGACGTTGAAAGCCCTTTTCACTCCGCTCAATGCCGGCAATGAACTGCGCCACATCATCATGCTCAGAGATTTTCCCTTGCGCGATTTCCTCGCCTTCGAAAAAGTACCGACTGGTGAAGCGGACCTTGTCCAGGAGGTCGGCCGCATTGTAAGCAATGAAGTAAAAGGTGCCTTCCTTTTGACGGATCCGCGTCGCAAGCATGGTACCCTCCCCTAATGACTGGCCCGAGGTCCCGATAGCCGAACACCGCCGTTACCCTGACAGATTCTACGCAGTCGAGTCGGTGGCCGCAAGCAAAGAGACTGTGATACGATCCGTGCATGCGCGTGATGCCATTCCACCTAAAGCTCGGCGGGCTCATGCTTCTTGCCTTCTTCCTGTTACGGCCGGCGGGTGCTCAAGGCCAGGTGCCTTCGGAGTTTCCCGCCACTACCGAACAGGCGTGTAGTTTTGGGATGGCCAAAGGCGAACCCTCCCACCATTGCCAGGTCCCAATTCCTCACGGCTGTCTGGTGGCGAACGCACCCGGCACTGACAAACCTTGGACGACGATTTCCAAAGGGGGAAAGACCTTCTGCCGCTTCGACGAAAAACAGACGGATTGGAAGACCAAAATCACAGGGACTTGCGGTCGTTGCAGCACCGGTCACTGTTCCGTCCAGTTCATCGTCCGATTCGACTGCAACCCCCACTAGCAAGGATCATAAACGCTTCCTGCGCTCCGCCCGCAAGACGATGGCGGGCACATTGCTGGACTACCACTTTCTAGCACGTGGTGGCGATGTCCAGGAGTCGTCTGACTCACCATGTCGATAAGCCAATCCATAAAGCGCGAAGCTCGATATCTGGGGTTTGACGCCGTCGGGATTACCTCTGTGGTCCCGGAACCACCGGCGCACGGTTTAGGTTTACTGGATCGCCTTCAAGAGTGGCTGCGGCGAGGCTATCACGGGACAATGGTGTGGATGGCGCGCGATCCTGACCGACGCGCACATCCTCAGATCGTCCTGCCAGGATGCCGCTCAATCATCTCATTAGGAATGAACTACGACAGTGGACTTCGTGCCTTTGAGGGACGAGGACATGGCCGTATCGCCCGCTATGCGTGGGGAAAGGACTACCATGGCGTATTGGGCGATCGTCTGGCGCTCCTTGAAAACAAGGTGCGCGATTTGGCGCCCGAAGCCATCACACGGTCTTACGTGGATACGGGGCCGGTGATGGAGAAGGCCTGGGCGCAACAGGCCGGTCTTGGGTGGATCGGCAAACACTCCAACCTCGTTTCCTCAGACCACGGCTCGTGGCTGGTGCTCGGGGAGATCCTGACCACCCTCGAGTTGCCACCGGATGTTCCCGCGACGGATCTGTGCGGGACGTGCTCGTTGTGCATCCAGGCGTGCCCGACCAATGCCATTGTGGAACCGTATGTCGTCGATGCAACACGCTGCATTTCGTATTTGACGATAGAGTTCCGAGGCTCTCGCCGCGATATGCCAGTGGATCTGACGGCCCGTATGGGAAACCACATCTTCGGATGCGACGACTGTCTGGACGTCTGTCCGTTCAATCTCAGGGCGGAACCAACGACGGAACCGGCGTTTCAGCCCGACACCACGACGTTGGGTCCCCGCTTGGACGACTTGGCCGCCCTCGACGAAGAGACTTTCGCTGGACTCTTCCGCCAGAGTCCGATTCGAAGGGCCAAACTGTCCGGCTTGCACCGTAACGTCGCAATCGCGCGGGAGAACGACGAGAGGAGT
>JARDZZ010000055.1 GCA_029240595.1 Nitrospira sp.
ATCGTCAAGCTGCAGAAGTTTCTCACGGGCATCAAGAACATGCGAGGCCTTCCGGGCGCCGTCTTCGTGCTCGATACGCGGGTCGAGCGGATTGCAGTCCAGGAGGCGACCCGGTTGGAGATTCCGGTTCTCGCCATCATCGACAGCAACTGCGATCCCGATAACATCACATACCCGATTCCCGGCAATGACGACGCGATTCGCTCGATCAAGCTCATCACGTCGCGCATCGCGGACGCCTGCATTGAGGGCGCCCATTTGCGCACGCAACGCGACGAGGCCGAATTCCACTCGAGTCCCGCCGCCGAAGACAAAGCCGCGACGGCATCGCTGGCTGGCGCCCCCGCGTCATAACCATCGTTTCGAGCGACCGCACACATCCATCGATTCCACGAAGAAGGACGATTGCGCATGGCTGGAGCAAGTCAGTTGGTCAAAGAATTGCGAGAGAAAACGGGCGCCGGCATTCTGGATTGCCAGAAAGCGCTGCAGGAGTCCGGCGACGACATCGAAAAGGCCATTGATTACCTCAGACAAAAGGGCCTGGCCGCTGCCCAAAAGAAGTCCGGCCGGGAAACCAACCAGGGGTTGATTCACGCCTACATTCATATGGGTGGCAAAATCGGCGTGCTCATCGAAGTCAACTGTGAGACGGACTTCGTGGCCAGGAACGAAGAATTCAAGGCCTTTGTCAATGACCTGGCCTTGCAGGTCGCCGCTGCCAAGCCCTCATACGTGAAGCGCGAGGACATCCCCAAGGAGGTCGTCGACAAAGAACGCGCCATTTATGAAGGTCAGGCCAAAGAGATGGGCAAGCCGCCAGCCGCCTGGCCGAAGATTGTGGACGGGAAACTGGAAAAGTTCTATCAGGAAAGCTGCCTGATGGAACAGGCGTTCATTAAGGACCCCGCCGTCATGGTCAAAGACCTGCTCGCCCAGAAGATCGCCAAGATCGGCGAGAACATGAACATCCGCCGCTTCACACGCTATCAACTAGGCGAAGCATGAGCTCTGCGAAATACCGGCGCATCCTCCTCAAAGTCAGTGGAGAGATGTTGGCCGGTGAGCAGGGTTACGGTATCCAGCCCTCCGTCCTCGAAGGCCTCGCCGCCGAAATCGCCGAGGTGGTTTCCCTCGACATTCAAGTGGCAGTCGTTATCGGCGGGGGCAATATCTTTCGCGGCATTGCCGCCAGCGCCTCCGGGATGGAACGGGCCTCCGCCGACTACATGGGCATGCTCGCCACGGTGCTCAATGCGTTGGCGCTTCAGAACGCATTGGAACGCGCCGGCGTGATGACGCGCGTCCAATCTGCGATCGAGATGCGGCAGCTGGCCGAAGGGTATATTCGTCGCAGGGCCATCCGCCATCTCGAAAAAAAACGGGTCGTGATTTTCGCCGGAGGCACGGGCAATCCCTACTTCTCGACTGATACCGCTGCCGCGCTTCGCGCCATGGAGATCGGAGCCCAGGTCATCATGAAAGGCACCAAGGTTGACGGCATTTACGACGCCGACCCGGCGAAAAATCCCGGGGCGAAGAAATATACGGAGATCTCGTTTCTTTCGATCCTGAACCAACATCTCGCAGTCATGGACTCGACAGCCATCAGTCTCTGCATGGACAATCAACTGCCGCTGGTCGTCTTCAATCTGAAGATCCCCGGGAATTTCAAGCGGGTAGCCCTCGGTGAGCAGATTGGAACGTTCGTCACCGTCGATAAACGCTAATTTCTTGCGGAGTCGTTATGTCAAACTCAGCTGCCATACGCCAAGCTGTAACGGGAAAGATGGAAGGCGCGCTGGAGCACTTGAAGCGGGATTTGGCCGGCTTGCGAACGGGACGGGCCTCGGTGGCGCTCCTTGACAATGTGCGTGTCGATTATTACGGCACGATGACGCCCTTGAGGCAGGTTGCGAATCTCTCGACGCCGGAAGCTCGGCTGATTACGATTCAACCCTGGGAGCCGCAACTGATCAAGGAGGTCGAGAAAGCGCTCTCCATCTCCGGGTTGGGCATTACGCCGTCCAACGACGGCAAGATCATTCGCGTGCCGCTGCCTCCCCTCACGGAAGAACGCCGCAAGGAACTCAGCAAGATCTGCAAGAAGCACGGCGAGGACACCAAGGTTCACATCCGGGGATTTCGTCGCGATGCGAACGAAGAGTTGAAGAAACTCCAAAAAGATGCCAAATTGACCGAAGACGAATTACGAAAA
Source organism: Nitrospira sp. (assembly GCA_029240595.1). GTDB lineage: Bacteria > Nitrospirota > Nitrospiria > Nitrospirales > Nitrospiraceae > Nitrospira_C. The sequence continues at coordinate 2,219 of JARDZZ010000055.1, forward strand.
TCGGAAGCGGAAATTCAAAAGCTGACCGATCAGTACGTGCAGAAGATCGACGATGCCATCAAGAAGAAGGAACAGGAAATCCTCGAAGTCTGATCGCGACACATCGGATCCTCCGCTCCCTCTGAACGTCAGAACGCTATCATTATCCATTTGTGAAGAGGTGCTGGCCGGTCAACATGGCCGCTTTTCACCCGGCCAGCGTAAGTAACCTTGCACGCCACCTACGCCAGCATCGATCTCGCCGCGCTTGGCCGGAATCTCTCACGACTTCAGACCCGCCTGCATCCAAACTGCGGGGTCATGGCCGTCGTCAAAGCGAACGCCTACGGCCATGGCGCCGTAGAGATCTCGCGCGCGCTGATGGAACTCGGGATTTCGAATCTGGCCGTGGCGTCGGTTCAAGAAGGTGTGGCCTTGCGTCACGCCGGCATCACCGCCGACATCGTTGTCCTCGCGGACCTGTTCGACGAACACTGCGACGACCTTTTCGCCTACCGGCTCAAGCCCGTCATCAACGATCTCCGCCTTCTGCCGACGCTCGCCAAAAAGGCCGAAACAGCCCAGCATCCCTTTCCCATTCATCTGAAGATCGATACGGGGATGGGACGTCTCGGATTTCCGCCGTCGGAATTCGAGAGGGTGCTGGAGGCAATGCCTTCATGGAAATCGCTCACCATTGAAGGCCTGATGACCCATTTGGCGGACAGCGACGGTGAGGAGACCGGTCATACCGAACGGCAGTTGGAATTGTTCCGAACGATGCTGGACGGATGCAAGCGACGAGGCATGATGGTGCCGATGATTCATGCGGCCAATAGCGCCGCCCTCATTCGGTATCCGCACTCACACTTCTCGCTGGTCAGGCCGGGCATCGCGCTGTACGGCTATCACACCTTGCCGCAAGCCGTTCAGTATGACGAACTGCATCCCATTCTCTCGCTTCGCAGCACGGTCATGCAATTGCGGACGATCAAGCCTGGCGACAGCATCAGCTACAATCGCACCTTCATCGCCAAGAGGCCGTCGATCATCGCCGTGCTGCCGATCGGGTATGCCGACGGGTACAGCCGCAAACTTTCAAATAAGGGTTATGTCTTGATCAAAGGCCGGCGAGCTCCCGTCGTGGGCTTGGTCTGCATGGACATGACTATGGTCGATGTCACCGATCTCCCGTCGGTTCGTATCGGTGATGCCGTCACCGTGATCGGACGAGACGGAAACGATGCGATCTGGGTTGATGAGATCGCGCAATGGTCAGGAACGATTCCCTATGAAGTGCTCTGCGCCATCGGTCCCCGCATTCCTCGAGTGTATACCTCCCCATAGACCTCCTCCCGTTGAGTCCGAATGATGCGAAGCACGCGGCGGGAAGCCTTTCAAGGTCCGGCAGTTAAAAGGCGACTCTGATCGAGATACCGCCCGTATGCAGCACCGACTTGTAAGTCCCGTTGACGGTGGGATTCCGGTTACCGACAACCGTCCGGTCCTCATACAGCGCCGCCTGATAGGACAGATCCAATCCGATTAGCTTCGGTTTCAACACACCGACGCCCACCTCTCCACAGGTGAAGAGACCGAGGAACTTGCCCTGCTCTTTGCAGACCAGTCCGAGACCGGTCCCGACAATGTGGACATCGGCCGAAGGCACACCAGGATCGAACCCGAAATCAGGCATCTGCGTCGGCTGGGTGGTATAGCCGGCCCGAAGCGCCACCTCCCATGAAGGCAGGGATTCCAACACCAACCACCGATGTTCCGTTCCCAGCATCACCGCATAGGTGCTCCGCCAATTCAGCGGCTGAGGGATCGTGCCTCCGTTGGCCAAGTGCACATCGAGGTTTCGCACGGATTTCCAGCCGACATAATCCACGTCGACTTCCAATTTCCATTCCCGCTCGTGGTTCCGTACCGGCCAGATGGCAATGGCCCCGGTGAACACTTGAGGCAAGACGAAGGTCGCCGTCGCATCGGAGACTTTCGCCCCGTTGGCCAGTAATGCACCGTTCAGATGCAGGGTGGCCTGACTGCGGTACACGATTCCAATGTTGGCCAGGGGCTTCCCGTCAGGATTTCTCAGCGCCGTATACAGCAGGCTGGCGTTCAATCCCGCGGCCGTATCGGCGCCGAACAACTCGACCTGGGTCCCGGCCGGTATCCCGCCGCCTCCCGGCCACACTGATTTCCGCTCGACATGGCCTTCGCCAAACAATCCGGAAAATGTGTAGATATCCGCGCCGAGTCCAATCGAGAGATCGTTGGTCAGTCTGTAGGCGACCGTCGGTTTGATATCCAACAGCGGCAAGGTATTAAACGTCGTCGCCGTACGAAACGGTCCGTCGTTCGGCCATCGGGTGACAGAACCGAAAGGAACGGTCACCCCTATTCCGGCGGTGAGATCTCCGAAGGCGCGTATCCCGAGGTCTTTCAAATTTGCCGTGAGGTAAAGATGCGTCGGCGGCGGCCAGGCGAGGCTACCATCCCGATCGCCTGTGGCGGTCACGCCCGTCGGACTCGTGAAGGTCGTCGTGCCACCGGAGAGAAGGGCGCCGGTCATGAACTCCACTCCGCGCAACTGCGTCATACCCGCGGGGTTGTAGTGGAGAGCCGACGGATCGTCGGCCTGTGCAGAAAAAGCATTGCCCATTCCCGAGGCTGCCGTTCCCTGCCCTTGGATGCGAGGCACCTGAGCCAACACCGGACTGTACAAGAGAGGGAACACACAAACCGTCAGCGCTGCCACGAAAGCGATGCGAACGAGCATGACCCTCCTTCGCTCAGACCGTCCTAATCAATTCCGTCCAATTCTATCGGGCGTCTGTCCGACAGACATTTTCCCAGGCCGTACGTCGAGCCACTTGAGCGACGAGAACAACGCGAGGTGAACTGCGTGTCCTCTGCGCCCGGACGCGTTCTGATGCAATGAGCGGGCCTTGTCACCCCCTACTCTGCCGTTCGAAAATACGATTCCATGACCTGCCGCAGTTCCTCCACGTCGAACGGCTTGAGCAGATAGGCCTGCGCACCAAGGCTCATGGCTCGAATCGCGGATTCCTTCGCGCCCGAAGCCGTGACCATGATGATGGGGATGTGCGCGTCGTCCTGTCTGATTTGTTTTAAAACATCCATTCCATCGACAGATGGGATGCCGATGTCGAGGATCACGCCGGAAAACCGGCCGGTGCCGATCGCCTTCAAGGCCCTGAGTCCGTCGGTTTCCGTTTCCACCTCATATCCCATCGCCACCAGACGGTCGTCCAGCAACTGGCGGATATCCTTGTCGTCATCCACAACGAGGATACGAGGCGCTCGTTTGGATACAGTGGGGACGCCTCCTTCAACGGGATATCTCAATGGCAAGGTGAAATACAGCTCCGCTCCCTTACCGTCAGAGTTGCGCGCTTCAATCGTGCCTCCATGCAGCTCGACGAGCGTGCGCACGATCGACAAACCCAGACCCAGCCCTTTGGCGCTCGACCTCGTTTGCGTAATCCTGAAAAACGGATCAAAAATCTTGTCCCTAAATTCCGGGGCAATACCGGGCCCCGTATCGAGGACCGCCACGCCTGCGTGCCGGTGATTGTCCTTTCCAACCCTCACGGTGATGCGCCCCTCTTCGGGCGTGAATTTCATCGCGTTCTGAACCAGATTGATCACGATCTGGACAAGCCGGTCGCGGTCTGCCCATACGACAAGGGGAACATCCGGGTAGGTGGCCTCGAGCGTTTGCCGTTTCGCCTGGACCAACGGGCGAAGCTGCTCCATCACATCGGCCACGCACTGGCCAAGATCCAGTTCGACAGGAGCCAGTTCAAGCTTGCCAGTCTGAATTCTCGTCCGGTCCAACAGGTCTTCGATCATCCGGATCAGGCGTTCGGAATTCTCCAGCATCCGGGACACGTATCGCTGCTGTTTCTCATTGATCGATCCTGTGAGACCGTCCAGCATGTTCTGAAGGAAGCCCTTGATCGAGGTCATGGGCGTTTTCAGCTCGTGCGATACGTGCGAGAGAAACTGCGACCGCAGGCGGTCGGCCTGCTCGAGTTCCCTGGTCCGTTCCTGCACTTTGGCTTCCAAGCCCACGTTGAGCTCTTCGATCTGCTGGTAGGCCGACGCGTTATCGAGCGCAATGGCGACCTGGTGCGCGAAGGTGACCATTAATTCGAGATCGTCCTGCGTGAGCCCATGCTCCTGCATCCGGTCCACGATCATGCTGCCCAAGATACGATCCTTCGTTTTCAGGGGCACCGCCAGGAGGGACTTGGAGCCGGTCAACTGAAGCAGACGTCGGTTGTGGGGATGCATGCGGGCCACATAGGGCTGCACGTCGCCGATCAAGAGCGGTTTGCCCTGTAAGAGGACGACGCCCTCGAGCGACTCCGGATCGCCAACCGGCGTCTCGTGCATTCTCGCGAGGTCTTGAACCTCTCGTGAGACCCCCGCCACACGCGCATCCGTGGTCATTCGACGAACCGGGTCGTAAAACGAGATCATCGCCCGGTCGAAGTGCAGATCATGGATCAACGTTTCCAAGACCTTTTCCAGAAGGGCCTCCCGGTCGAGTGTCGAACTGAACAGCAAGCCGGCCTGATGCAGCGCCGTGAGATGATTCACCGTGCGCCGCAGCTCGACCCTCGTGTGTTCCTGTTCCAGATAGGCTTCGCGCAACTCTTCGTGACGGGACTCGACGAAGGTGATTTGCTCCTGGATCAAGGCCTCGCGCCGTTGGCTCTCCTTTCTCAACCGCCAGTTGATCCAGCTTCCGGCAACCAGGACAGGGATCAATCCAGCCAGCAAGACTTCACCAAGACTCATGGCGGGGTAGACGAGACGCACGATGCTGGAGGTGAGCGCGGCGCCCGAGAGGGCCCAGACATACCCGGCGATGTCTGTCTTGGACTTGCTTACCGGTAGTCGGGACAAGGCGTGCTTCTGAGGCGACGAGGCAGGAAGGGACGGAGCGACGTCGTGGAAGCTTAGAGGATGATGATCCTGCGCCACCTTGGCATCGGGTTGCGGTCCCGCCGAGGGCAGGAGTGCGTCCATCTGATCAGATGACAAGATTGGAGGCCCTCCCTCCGGCATGGCCGGCCCGGAGCCATCCCTGCTCCAGATCCGACGCGCCCACCCTCCGGTAGGTTCTGCATGCCATGTAATGTCCCATTGGCACCAGTCGTCATCGTTGGCAATGCAGGAGCATTCGGTCAAGGTCGCCGGCGGCAGGCCGTGCACCCGTGCTGGAACGGCGGCCATGATGCCCTGCGCCGCCTGACACATGACGAAGGTGCAGCGACGGCGATAGGGTCCGAACTGGCGCAGCGTCCGTTCAGAAAACCGCATCGCCAGCGTGGCCGAGCGGTTCGTGACGCCGACGACACGGCATTCAATGGAGCCGGACGCAAACTTGTTTCCGAAGTAGGGAAACATCCCGTAGATCTGCGACAACGAGAAGGGCCTGGCCAACACCTGCATGATTGGCGACGCCTTTTCTCTCCCCCCGCGGTAGACGAACTGGGCATCGCCGGAAATCTGTTCACAGAATTCGTAGAGATAGGCGGTGAATTCGTAGGAGTAGCTGTTCCAGGCATTTTTCAAGAATGCCGGTGTCACGTGATACACGGGGTTCTTGATCCGCCCGTTCAGCGAGGCGCACAGGTCCTGAACGGCCTGCAGGCCGGCCGCTTCCCCGTGGCGGCGCGTCATGAAGCTTTCCAGGTAGAGGACGGTCGCCCGGATGCTCATTCCTGTCAAATCACGGATCTTCTTGCCCTGTTCGTCCACCCCGAACGGGCGAAATTCCATGTATTCTCGCTCGAGAATGGTGCGATATTTCGGATACAAAACTATTGTGGTTGAACCCGGACGAAGATCTTGCGCCGCACGATCGTGCATGCCTGGGACTCCGTTTGGAGGCGGGAGAGGTGTAGATGATGGCGCTTTGAACCGCGCCACCGATAATCGGGCCCGCCTATTGCCTGATTGACCGCTTCAACGTCTTTTCCACGCTGGCGACCTTCGAGACCAGGCGGCCCGAATGGCCCTTTCGATAATCCACCTTGATGCTGCAGGAAATGCGATTGCAATCTTTCTTCATGCGTTCGTAGCACTTCCGGACGACGGCGAAGACCTCGTCCCACTCGCCTTCGAGGACCGTCCCCATGGGATTCAGCCGATAGGCCACGCCGCTCTTGTCAATGATATCCAGCGAGCGCGAGACATACTTGCTGACGCTTTCGCCTTTGCCTAGCGGGGACATACTGAATTCCAGCAAGACCATGACATCCTCTCTTCTATTCCTGACTGTTCACCATTCAGGTGAGCGGTTAAGACTTTCCCTTCCCGCCCGCTTGGGCAGTCGCTCGTTCATCGAGCCAGACTTTCGGATACTGCACCTTGCCGTGCAGCCGGAACCCGTCCAACGCTTCGCGCAACATCGTGCGGCGCTTCTCCACATCAGGCTCATTGCTCTTCGCTTGTTCGCGCAACTCGCCGAGCCACTCGACAAACGCGACAAATTCCGCATCGAGAATGCGCTCAAGATCTTCCTTCATGAATCCCGACAGCGCCGGTGCCATCCCGCTGGTGCTGATGGCGACACGCGCATGGCCGGCTTCGACAACCGCGGGCATATTGACCGTGGACGCCTCGGGAAAATCGACGGACCACAACAAAAACTTCCGCTCACGCGCCTTGGCAAACAACGAGCGTGCGAAATCGCGGTCGCCGCGCAGCATGTTGAGGACGAGCACGGCGCTTTCAAGATCCGTTTCGCGAAAATGCCGCCCCCGATGGATGATCTTGGCCGACGCCGCCAACTGCTTGAGTTGCTCGTGCAGCGTGGGCGCAATCACGATCACCTTGGCGCCGGCATCCAACAAGCGTTGTGTTTTTTCTGCGGCTTCTTCGTCGCCTCCTAATACGAGGACCACGTAGCCCTTGACGTCGAGCGTGAGAGGGAACCCGGGATTCGCGGCCATGGTCATTCCTCCAATTCCAAAAGGATGGCCATCATACAACAGAGCCTTTTCCAGGGTAAACAGTCGCTCCCTTTTTTTATTGGAGGCCGGTATAATGCACCGCTTTTTACAACCATTGCCTGAGAGGATCGTGAATGGCAGCATATAAATTCGGCGCTGTGGGAATGGCCGGCGGCATCATCGCCCTCGCGGCCGTCGCCGCCTGGCTGGGGCTGGCTCACACGTGCGATCCTCAAGGCGGAGAGGCGGTCATCGCGGGACAGGTGGTGATCTCCCCGGGACTGGCAGATCACGTGCGTCCGACCGATGTCCTGTTCGTGATCGTCAGAAGACCGGGCGGCACACCGAGACCGGTGGCCGCGAAACGGATCGAGAGCCCCAAATTTCCGGTACCCTTTGAAATCACCAATGCCGACGTCATGGTGCAAGGCTCGGAACTGCGAGGCATGGTGGACGTCATGGCGCGATTGGATCGCGACGGGCAAGCGGGGCCGGCCCAACCGGGCGACATCGAAGGGCGTTATGCCAAGAATCCGACGCTCCCCGGTGGCCGGGATTTGGAAATTATCTTAGATACGGTGAAACAGTGAGAAGTGCTGGAATCGGAGTGCAGTAAAACTTAAGAGATGTTCAAGAAAGCCGGCCGGAAGAAGTATGGACGCCAGGCGTGATGCACAGCGCGATAGAAGGTGATTACGGGCCAGAGTCAGCGTCGAGCTCCATGTTCCAATACAGATAATCCCGCCAACTTTCAGGTGTGTTCCGTATTCCAATGGTAATCGTGACGATCGGACTCCAGCGCGGCTTCACCGGCCGTTTCATCAGCCGCATCCCGGCTTCATCCGGTGTCCTGCCGCTCTTGCGATTGTTGCAGCGCCAGCAGGCCGTCACGATATTCTCCCACGTCTTCCGTCCGCCCTTGGCAATCGGCACCACATGATCGAAGGTCAGTTCCTCGGTGCGGAACTTGGTGCGGCAGTACTGGCAGACATACCCATCGCGGGTGAAGATGTTGATACGAGAAAATTTCACGGCCCGGTGGCTGTCCTTCAGTCGGACCAGCTTGAGCAGCCGCATGACCGCCGGCAGCTTGAAGGAAATGGAGACGCCGTGTACCTCGCGGTCGTAGACCTCGAGGACTTCTACCTTACCTTGCCAGAGGAGAGCGATGGCTTTTTGCCAATGAACGACACGCAGGGGTTCATACGTAGAATTGAGCAGGAGGGTCATTTCCATTCAACAACCTCATTCCCAACCGAGGCTCCTATTCGATGAAGGGCCTTGTATCGGTGTGGGGTACGCTCGCGTATGTCTATGCCATAAGATTGGGCCGAAATCAAGCGCGGGGGCCATTCTGCGGGATCGATGGCGAGGAGAGTAAACCCGATTGTGTGAGGCAGCATGTCTAAGTTTATCACGGTCGCGAAGACGCAGGACGTTCCGCCGGGAACCGGACGAACCGTCGAGGTTCAGGGAGTGTGGATTGCGCTCTTCAATGTGGACGGGTCGTTTTTTGCGGTCGACAATACGTGCCCGCACGCGGGAGGACCGATCGGTGAAGGCTCGCTCTCGGGCGACGTCGTGACCTGCCCATGGCACGGCTGGCAATTCAACGTCCGCACAGGCGAGCGGCTCGGGAATCCCAACTTCACAGTCGCCTGCTGTCCGGTCCGCGTTGAGGGCGAGCAGATTCAAATTGCGCTGCCGCCGGATTTCAAGTAATACCGTCAAGCGGGGCCGAGAATATTCGGCTTCGGCGCCGGCATGGCCGGCTCTTCATTCTCTGCGGGCTTCGGCGTGATCCCGTCAGCTGGCAACGACGCCGCATTCACCCTTTTCAGCGACAGATTCGCGTGCCAGATGAATTCTCGTTCGAACCATTGCCCGCCCACACCCTTGTCACGCAGCTGCACACGCACTTCATAGAGATCGCCGTCCACTTGCTTCACGCGCCACTCGCCGAGCCGCGCGTTTAATCCCCGGTCTTTCATGGAACGGACGTGCTCGGTCATCGCCTGCAAAATGGTGGGATAGCCAAGCGCCCGGTGAGTCTGGACCATCGCCAACGCATCCGCGCTTCGCCGGTCGATCATCGGATTGATGGTAGGCGGCTTGGTCCAGATATAGTACACGGCGCCCAATAGGATCACGCCGAGTACCACATAATGGAGAATTTTCACCATACTCAAACGGCCTTTCATCTCTCAGAAAGCGAGCCGCATCTTAGGAAGTGGTCTCACGCCAAGTCAATCAGACGAAATGACGCCCAGTCCGCGAACGAGATCGATCTCAAAGCTGTTGTTCAAAATGGGTCGTCGGCAAGGCTGACGCCCCTTTTCAACAATTGCCAGAGCTTGTGCCAGTGAAAGTGGGTATGCTAGAAGAATACCCCCTAACACATTCAGCAATGGTATGAGGCCATACAGGAGTTATGAAGTTCTTTCTCTACGCCGATAATCTCCATCCGACTCAACTCAAGCGCAGGGCTCCGGAACATCAGTTTCAGATGCTGGCCACCCTCCCCGACCATACGATCCAGTTCTGCCGCTGGTCGTCCCAGTGGCGGTGCGGGCTCGCCAGCGTCGTACCGTCCCCCGGCGAGAAAGTATGGGGCGCAATTTTCGAGTTGACGGACGAAGACATCAAACTGCTCGATCAATTCGAGGACGACGTGCCCCAGGAAGCCTTCCGTCACGTCCAGGTGACGGTACTCAGTGAAACCGGAGAAAAGATCCTGGTGACTACTCATGCGGCGACGCCGATCGGAAAATTCAAGCCCAAGGAACACTATCTCGATTGGGTCATCAAGGGCTTGAAGCATTGGAAATTTCCGGACGAGGTGGTCGAGCAGTGGCAAGCCTATCGGCCCCATTGATCGGCGAATCCGATACGATTGAGTTCAGACTGGAGAACAGCGCGGTACACACATTTAGCCTGAGGAGCATATGCCCAAACCAAAATATCACATCGTCGTCTGCACGAACGCCAGGCCGCCGGGACATCCCAAGCCCTCATGCGGCAGCGCAGGCTCCGCGCAACTGCTGATGGCGTTCAATATGGGGCTCATGCAGCGTGGTGTGATGCCGGGCGAAGTCCTCGTCAGCGGCTCGTCCTGCCTGGGACCCTGCGAGCAAGGACCCACGGTCGTCGTCTATCCCGAGGGCACCTGGTACTCCAAGGTGACGGAGGCCGACGTCGCTACGATCCTCGATGAACACATCAAGGGTGGCAAACCCGTGGCTAAACTGAACCCTGACGCCGTCTGGAAATAGTGCACAATCAATCCTTCTCTTCTTTTAGGATGCTCAAACTGAATTTGAGACCAGGCCGCAGCGAGCGAAGATTCGAGGAGGTACATACCAAGCTTCGGCTTGAACCGCTCGCTTCGATCAAACGCGAGCGGATAGGTACTTTGCCACGAGTGAACTCGTACGTTGAGGATCTGAGCGATGCGAGAACGCAGCCTCAAGCCAGTTTCAGCATCCTATGATGTCCGTGGCACACTCCACTCATCATGAACACAAATCCCACGCACCCCGGAAGATCGGGTGCATGGTGATTACCTGCAGCGATACCCGAACGCCGGACAGCGACACCAGCGGGCAGTTGATTCAAAAGCTCCTCAAAGATCAGGGTCACAGCGTCGCCGCGTATCATCTCGTCAAAGACGAGCCGGAGCAGATCAAGGCCCGGATTGCCGAAGGCACCGGCAACGATCACGTACAGGCCATCATCATTAACGGTGGAACGGGGATTTCGCGGCGGGATTCGACCTTCGAGGCCGTCGATGGGATGTTGGAAAAACGGCTCGACGGTTTCGGCGAGGTGTTTCGCTTCCTGACCTATCAAGAGATCGGTTCAGCAGCCATCATGAGCCGCGCGACTGCCGGCATCATTAAAGGCCGCGTGCTCTTTTCCACACCGGGCTCGGAGAACGCGGTCCGCCTCGCAATGGAAAAACTCATCCTTCCCGAGCTCGGCCACCTCGTCAAAGAATTGACAAAAGAGTAAT
>JARDZZ010000056.1 GCA_029240595.1 Nitrospira sp.
TTGAACCGCTCCTACGTTACAGTGCATCGGTGTATCACCGCGAAAGGCCTGGTGGTGATGCAGTAGAACAGTGACAAGGCTTGATACTGATGTTGTTTTGGTTCTGCCCGGGGATCTGATCGGAAGCCAGACCTGAGTCGCCATCGTGTTTGCGTCTTCGGCCCATTCCTTCCTCACCTCTTCTCGAGTCCAAGACAACACCATTTTCTCAAAGGAGGAACCCAATGGGTTCGAAGATTTATGTTGGGGGTTTGCCGTATTCCACAACCGAGCAGCAACTGAGCGATCTGTTCGCTGCGCATGGGTCGGTGGCGTCAGCCCGAATCATTACCGATAAGTTCACCGGCCAGTCGCGAGGCTTCGGCTTCGTCGAAATGTCCGGGGATTCGGAAGCGCAAGCGGCGATCGCCGCGTTGAACGGTACCCAACTTGGCGGCCGCACGTTGACAGTCAACGAAGCGCGTCCGCAAGAACCACGCTCTGGCGGCGGAGGCCGCGGCGGGTTCGGTGGCGGCCGGCACTGAGTGCAAGCCGTTTTTCATGTCGGGGCTGCCTCACCGGCAGCCCCGCTTATATCCTTCCTAGAATTGCCCATCTTTCAGATGCGTCTCTCGGCCGAATGATCGGCCGCCTAGCAGTCCCAGGAAGCTAATGTACATAAGGAGTTCTATGTCGACGTTTGCTCAGATGACTTTACCCCCGTTTCTTGCCCAGCGATTACTGCAAGCCGGGATCACCTCTCCCACGCCGATCCAGCAGGCAGCGATTCCGCCTGCGCTTGAAGGACGCGATGTCATGGCGCAGGCCAAAACAGGGAGCGGAAAAACACTGGCCTTTCTTCTACCGATGATCGAACGTGCCTTGCGGCCGAGCATGGCAAGCCCAGCGGCGTCTGTCGCCTCAGTCGGTGCCGGAAAACGCGGACCGCAGTTCTTGATTCTTGCTCCGACGAGAGAGTTGGCACTGCAGATTGAGACGGAATTACGAAAATATGCGCCGCCGGCGGTCACCTCCCTCGCTGTGTATGGCGGCACTCCAATCGAGCGGCATTACCGCGCGCTTCGGCACTTTCCTAAGGTTGTGGTCGGCACGCCGGGCAGGCTGCTCGACCTGGCTGGATCCGGTCACCTTTACCTTGGCGCGGTCACGTGGCTCGTCATGGACGAGGCGGATCAGATGTTGGATCGCGGCTTTCTCCGTGACATTCAACGCATCCTGACTTTATTGTCGCCCGGCCGGCAGACGTTGTTGTTCTCTGCCACATTTTCAGCAGAGATCCAGCAACTTGCCGGCTCGATGCAGCGGAATCCCGCCAGGATTTCAGTCGATCCCGGCATTAGCAGTCCGACCACCATTAGCCATGCCTACTATGTGGTGCCGGCCGAGCAATCGCGCACACAACTCGTGCATACCTTGCTACAAGCGCTGAAGGGCGGAGAGCGATCGATGATTTTTTGTGATCAGAAGTACAAAGTTCGGCGGTTGGCCGCCAAGCTTGGCGGGGAGACTGCATCGGTGGGCGCGATCACCGGCAATCACAGCCAAGCCCAGCGCGAACGCACGCTCGGTGCCTTTCGAGCGGGACGGCTGACATCTCTGGTGGCCACAGATGTGGCGGCCCGGGGACTCGATATCCCGGATGTGGCGCAGGTCATTCACTACGAACTGCCGGTCAATCCAAATTCGTACGTGCATCGTGCCGGTCGGACGGGTCGTGCGGAAAAGGAAGGCGCCACCTTTCTCATTCTGTCTCAGGCTGAGGAACGGGAATATCTTCGCATGGTCCGTCAACTCAGGATTCAGACGACGAAGCTGTCGCTTCCCGCTTTGGCCGTACTGCCTCTACCGGCTGCGATCAGCGAGGAGCGGCCTGCACGGCGTCCTACCCAGCGCCGTCACAGCCATCACGCCCCAGAGGCGCTTCATGAAGCTCGAAACGGCTTCGGAAGAGGCCAGCGACCTGCATTTCGTTCAGAGAAGCCCCGACGGTTCGGGCGATAATCGTCGCCCGCACATCGCGCATCACGATCGCCGAGCGGTTGGTCGTGATGCGCTTCTCAGGACGGGCTCCCAGTCCGCATGGTACAGTAACCACTGTAGGACGCCTCAATGTCACCGTTCCAACTCGAAGCTCCATTTAAACCCTGCGGGGATCAGGATCAGGCCATTGATCAGCTCGTGGCGGGGATCCAGGCTGGTCGGAAACACCAGGCGCTGCTTGGCGTGACCGGGTCCGGCAAAACGTTCACGATGGCCAATGTCATCGCACGCGTGCAAAAACCGACGCTTGTGCTGGTACATAACAAGACGCTCGCCGGCCAGCTGTACCAAGAGTTCAAGCAATTTTTCCCCCACAATGCAGTCGAGTATTTCATCAGCTATTACGACTATTACCAGCCGGAAGCCTACATTCCGCAGACGGACACGTACATTGCCAAGGATTCGTCCATCAACGATGCGATCGACCAGATGCGGCATGCGGCGACGACGTCGCTGCTGCAACGCAACGACGTGTTGATCGTCTCATCGGTGTCGTGCATTTATGGTCTCGGTTCTCCGGAGGTGTATCACGGGATGGTCGTCTATCTCGAAGAAGGGATGGAGATCAGGCGTGAAAAGATTCTGGCAAAACTCGTCGAAATTCAATATGCACGCAACGACATCGATTTTCATCGTGGTACCTTCCGAGCCCGTGGCGACGTCATTGAAATCTTTCCGGCCTCGAACGAAGCGGTGTCCGTCCGCATCGAACTATTCGGCGACGTCATTGACGCCATTCATGAAATCGATCCGCTGACAGGCAAGTCGATCGGAAAATTGCCGAAAGTGGCCATCTATCCGAACACCCACTATCTCATCGCACCGGACCGCTATCAACGGGCGACCACGGGCATCGAAGAGGAGCTCGATGAACGAGTGGCCTACTTCAAGACACGCAACCAATTGTTGGAAGCCCAGCGCCTGACGCAGCGGACGAAATTCGATTTAGAAATGATCCGTGCGATGGGCTATTGCCATGGGATTGAGAACTATTCCCGGCACCTGAGTGGCCGCGCTCCGGGGGAGCCACCGCCGACCCTGATCGACTACTTTCCCAAAGACTTTCTCCTTATCGTCGACGAATCGCACGCGACCATTCCGCAAGTCGGCGGGATGTACGAAGGCGACTACTCGCGTAAACGCACACTGGTGGACTATGGGTTTCGTTTGCCTTCTGCGGTCGACAACCGCCCACTCAAGTTCCATGAGTTCGAGCGCTGCATGAACCAGGTCATCTATGTGTCCGCCACACCGGGTCCCTATGAGTTGGAACACACCGGCGGGGTCATCGTCGAGCAGATCATTCGGCCGACGGGCCTTCTCGATCCGGTCATCGAGGTGCGACCCGCGAAAGGCCAGGTCGATCATCTGTTGGGCGACGTCCGGGCCGAAATCGCCCTAGGAGGCCGCGTGCTGGTGACGACGCTGACCAAGCGCATGGCCGAAGATCTGTGCGAGTACTATCACGAGCTTGGCATCAAAGTGCGCTACCTCCATGCGGACATCAAGACGTTCGAACGAGCCGAGATCATTCGTGATCTCCGGTTGGGACATTTTGACGTCCTCATCGGGATTAACCTGCTACGGGAAGGACTGGACCTTCCGGAAGTCAGTCTGGTGGCCATTCTGGATGCCGATAAAGAAGGCTACCTGCGGTCGCATCGTTCCTTGATCCAAACGGCAGGACGTGCCGCTCGAAACGTGCGCGGCCGGGTGCTCATGTATGGCGACGTGATCACCGATTCGATGCAGCGGGCCATCGACGAAACCTCCCGCCGCCGGGCGATCCAGGCCGCTTTCAATGAGGCGCACGGTATTGTTCCGGTGAGTATTCAGAAAGAAGTGCGGCAGTTGGACTATGCGGAGGCTGCTCAGGAGCCTGAACAGTTGACGTTGGTGGCCGAAGCGGCCGTTGACTATCCGACAGAGGAGGGGCCAGTCGAACAACAGATCCGGCGGCTCGAAGTAGAGATGAAAGCAGCCGCAAAAGATCTGGAGTTCGAACGCGCGGCTGTCATACGCAACCGCATCCGAGCGCTCAAGTTGCGGGACCTGGAGTCAAAATCCGGGGCCTAGCGCCTACCCCTTGTCCGCACAGGCGGTTCGTCGAGGTCCAACGTCTCGTACCGTTTGCCTGCCGTTAGACGTTCTTGTACAGATAAATGCCGAGGAGCATGCCCAGAATGCTGAGGAGACTGATCTTGAAGCTAAACCCCAGTGTGATCTTGAGGAGAACCAGATCAATCGTCAGGGGAGGACTGATTCCTGGGGTGAAGTTTGTGGCGAAAATGGTCTGAATTGTCCCCTGCGGGGCCATCACCCGCAGGATCTCTCCAAGGATACCGCCGAGCAAGCCGCCGATGAGGAGGAAGACCAGCAGCAGCCAGGGCGATTTTCTCACGTCGACGGCCTCTTAAACTATTGACTGCATTCGCGGAATTCTCGAAGTCGACCATAGCGAAAGGTCCCCGAGGTGTCAACCACAATGCCGTTCTCTGCGCCTTGACTTCTCCGGGGGCCTCCATTAGACTGCCCGGTGCTCTTTTGCTAGATTTTTCGAGGCGATCGAAGATCTACTCTTAAAGCTTCGATTGCCTTTTTCTTTGGTGTGCGATGCTGGATCAACTGAGCGACAAGTTCGAAAAAATCCTGAAAAAACTTCGTGGAACGGGTGTCCTGACCGAAGAGAACATTGCGGAAGCCCTCAAAGAAGTGCGGCTCGCCCTCCTGGAAGCGGACGTCAATTACAAAATCGTCAAAGACTTCGTCGAGCGGGTGCGTCAGAAGGCGATTGGCCAGGAAGTCCTCCATAGTCTGACGCCTGGTCACCACGTCGTGAAAGTCGTGTGGGACGAACTCCGGGCCATCATGGGGCAGGAACGGGCTGGCCTCTCTCTGGCCTCAAAGCCGCCTACAGTGGTGATGATGGTCGGGCTTCAGGGATCAGGCAAGACCACGACATGCGGCAAACTCGCCAAACTCTTTAAGCAACAAGGCAAGCGGGTGTTGCTCGTGGCGGCCGACCCGCGCCGTCCCGCGGCCGGAGACCAGTTGGCCAGTATCGGACGGGATTTGGAGGTCGACCTCCATCGACTTGACCACCCTGGGACGGCGCAGGACGACGTAGTCCGCATTTGCCGTGCCGGCGTCGAGCGCGGACGGGAACAGGGGTTTGACCTGGTGGTGCTCGATACCGGCGGCCGCCTGCATGTGGATGACGAACTCATGAATGAGCTCGTTGCCGTGAAATCTGCGGTGCAGCCCAATGAAGTCTTGTTGGTTGCGGATGCAATGACCGGGCAGGATGCCGTCACGATGGCCACCCAGTTCGATCAGCGCGTGGGTTTGAGCGGGATCATTCTCACAAAAGTGGAAGGCGATGCGCGCGGCGGGGCGCTGCTTTCGATTCGGGCGGTGACGGGAAAGCCCGTCAAATTCCTCGGCGTCGGCGAAAAGCTGGATGCGCTGGAACTGTTCCACCCCGACCGGATGGCGTCGCGTATTTTGGGAATGGGCGATGTCCTGACTCTCATCGAAAAGGCGCAAGAGACCTTCACCCGCGAACAAGCCGAAGAAGCACAGCAGCGGCTCACCAGCGACACCTTTACGCTAGAGGATTTCCGCTCACAACTGGGACAGGTGAACAAACTGGGCTCGCTTGAGCAGATCCTGGGGATGCTGCCGGGTGGTCAGAAGCTGAAAGACGCGATGGCGGGACAGGTGCCTGAACGGGAGTTGAAACGGGTCATGGCCATGATCGATTCCATGACGCTGCGCGAACGGCGTGACCATACCGTCATCAATGGGAGCCGCAAAAAGAGGATCGCCCGCGGAAGCGGAACCAACGTGACGGAAGTGAATCGGCTGATCAAGCAGTTTCTCTCCGCGCGAAAAATTGCAAAGGCGATGACAGGGACGGGAGGGCGCCGCCAGTTAGCGCAGTTGCTCCGTTCTATGTGACAGGCGTACGGAAGCGTCGGCAACGCGCCGGTGGCTTCGTGGAAGAGGGGAATACGGGGCACGGCTGTCGCCGGATGCTCTCTAACGTCGAAGGAGGAAGACAGTGGCCGTTCATTTGAGATTGACCAGAACCGGACGACATAAACGACCGATCTATCGCGTCGTGGCGGCGGATTCCCGCAAGCCACGCGACGGTCGGTTCTTGGAAATTTTGGGCATCTTCGATCCGTTGAAAGAAGCCGGACTTCCCGAGTTGAAGCAGGAGCGGGTGCTTTCCTGGTTGCATCAGGGGGCTCAGCCCACCGTGACCGTCAAGACACTGCTTCGACGCTCAGGAGTCTGGAAGCAGTTCGAAACGGAAAAGGCCGCTAAGAAGAACAAGGCCTAGGTATGACTGCCGTCTTGCCTGACATGGTCACGATCGGAAAAGTCGAACGACCCTTCGGTGTCCACGGGGCGGTCAAGGTGCGGTCGCTGAGCGACCGGCCGGGCCGGTTCGAGCAGCTGCACGAGGTCCGGATGGCCGGAGAACGAGGGCAGACAATCGATCGGCTGGTTCGATCGGTGCGCAAAGCTGGTCCGGTCTACATCGTCGAATTTGAGGGCATCACCACGCCGGAAGAAGCACGGGGGATCCAGGGGGCGATGCTGCAGGTGCCTCGTGGCGAAGCATCCGCTTCCCCAGACGAGCCCTTGTACGAATGTGACCTCATCGGGATGACGGTGGTCGACGAGACAGGCCGTGATCTCGGCCGACTTGACACAATTTGGGAGTTACCGGGCCACCAGGTCTTGGTCGTCAAGCAGGCGGATCGTGAAGTGTTGATTCCGGCCGTGAAAGAATTTGTCACAGGTGTGGATGTTGCCCAAGGGCGGATGACCGTTCGCACCCTTGAAGGAATGGTTGAGGTCTGAATGCGATGTGACGTCATCACGCTGTTTCCCGAGATGGTGACGCCCGTGTTGGAGAGCAGCATGCTTAAACGGGCTCAAGAGAAGGGCCTGCTCGAGGTCAAGGTGCACAACTTGCGCGACTACACCTTGGATAAGCACAAAGTCGCCGACGATCTGCCGTACGGCGGCGGCGCCGGTATGGTCATGAAGGCGGAGCCGATTCTGCGCGCGGTGGAACAGATCCGCCAGCCATATGAGCAGCGCGGCGAGAAAGTCCGGGTGTTGTTGCCCTCTCCGCAAGGCCGTCCGTTCACCCAAGCCTACGCGCAAGAGTTGGCGGCTGATTCACGTCCGATGCTCATTGTCTGTGGACATTACGAGGGCATCGACGAGCGTGTGCGGATTGCTCTCAAACCTGAGGAAGTCTCTGTCGGAGACTACGTGTTGACGGGCGGCGAGTTACCAGCGCTTGTGATCATTGATGCGGCAGCCCGACTGATACCTGGCGTCCTCGGCGCTCCTGAATCCGTCGTCGAGGAGTCGTTCAGCGAACCTCTTCTGGAGTATCCGCACTACACCAGACCTGGCGAGGTGCGGGGAATAACGGTTCCCGAGATATTGCTCTCGGGACATCACGAGGCGATTCGTCTCTGGCGCCGCAAGGAAGCGCTACGGACGACCTATGAGCGGCGCCCCGATCTGTTAAAGGATCGGCGGTTGACCGCGGAAGACCAACAGTTATTGGACGACATCATACGCGAAGGCGTGCGCGGCACGCCCGTGCCATGTGGGGAGGAGGGGTGAAGTCATGAATCAGCTAGAACGGATACAGCGGTCATTGCAGAAAAAAGTGGTCCCGCGTTTTGAGATCGGGGATACGGTGCGGGTACACGTCAAAGTGGTTGAAGGAGAAAAAGAGCGCATTCAGGTCTATGAAGGGGCTGTGATTGCCCGTAAGGGGAGCCTCAATACGGAAATGTTCACGGTGCGCAAGGTTTCCTACGGTGTCGGCGTCGAGCGTATTTTTCCCGTCCATTCACCAATCGTCACGAAGATCGATGTCGTCCGTCAGGGAAAAGTCCGGCGCGCCAAGCTGTATTATCTACGCGGCAAGAAGGGCAAGTTCTCCCGGGTTGAGGATCGCGAATTCGTGGGAGAGAGCAAGGCGAGCGCTGGCTCTCCGCGCGTAACTGAGCCAGCGGAAGAACCGGTTGAAGCAGCCGCTGCGAAATCCTGACCGACATCATCCATTCTCCGGCCACGAGGGTCGCGGGTGACCGCACGCATACTCAACTTCGTGGGTCCCACAAATGAATTCGAATTGGAAGCGCGGCGGTGCGGCTACCGCCGTGTCGCCGGCCTGGATGAAGCCGGCCGGGGTCCATTGGCCGGTCCTGTTGTAGCATCCGCCGTCGTCCTGCCCAGCCGGTGCCGTCTGATCGGCTGCGATGATTCCAAGCTGCTTTCCGAATCCGAACGCGAACAACTGTACGTGGTGATTAGGAAGCGGGCGGTCAGCATCGGCATTGGTTGTGCGACCGAGCAAGAGATCGACCGGTTGAATATTCTGGAAGCTACGCGACTGGCCATGCATCGTGCCCTCGCAGGGCTCATGCCGAAGCCTGATTGCCTGCTGATTGATGCGATTTCGCTTCCAGCCTGTCCCATACCCGTTCGTTCGATCATCAAAGGTGACGCGCTATGTATGTCGGTGGCCGCGGCGTCGATCGTAGCGAAGGTCACCCGAGATCGTCTCATGGCCGAATATCATCGAGTTTATCCGCATTACAATTTTCTCTCTCACAAGGGCTACGGAACGGAAGAGCATTTGCTGCAGCTTGCGACACATGGGCCGTGCCAGATCCATCGCCGGACCTATGCCCCCGTGGCTGACGTGATTGCCCGGTCCCGTGATGTTCTGCCTCAGCACGTCCAGCAGGAGCTCGACGGACAATAGCGTGACAATCCTTGACCCTAGACGACTCTTTGGGCAAGAAGGAGAGGAGACGGCCGAACGCTATTTGCTCCAGAAGGGCTACCGGATTGTCGCCAAGAACCTGCGCACGTCCCTTGGCGAGTTGGATTTGGTGGCGGAGGACGGCGACGTGCTCGTGTTCGTGGAAGTCAAGGCACGCCGAACGACGGATTTTGGCGGGGCGGTCCATGCCGTACACCGACAGAAGCAAACTCAATTGGTGCGCTTGGCGGCGCAGTTCCTCGCTCGGCACCATTGGTCCAACCGCCCTTGTCGGTTTGACGTCGTGCTGCTTCAGAGCTCGCAGACAGCAGGGGTGCAGGTCGACCATATTCAGAATGCATTTGAGGTCCCAGGGGACGATTTGCGCTGGTGAAAATGCGATGATCCAACTCGTCCATGTCACGAAGCAGTACGATCGGCGGCCCGCCCTTTGCGACGTCACGCTTGAAATTCCGAAGGGCGAATTCGTTCTATTAATGGGTCCGAGCGGAGCCGGGAAGTCTACACTGCTCCGCATGCTGATCGGCGCTGAGCGGCCGGATGCCGGCCAAGTGTTCGTGAACGGGAAGAACGTCACGACGCTCAAGGGCTCCGAAATTCCCTACCATCGGCGCAAGGTCGGAACGGTCTTCCAGGATTTTCGGTTGCTGGAGAAAAAATCGGTGTTCGACAACGTGGCACTGCCATTGCTGGTCCAAGGAATCTCCCGCACCGATATCAAGCGCAAGGTGACGGAAGCGTTGCGGGCAGTCGGCGTGGAACACAAGCGTGACCAGCTGCCCATGAGTCTGTCGACGGGGGAGCAGCAGCGCGTTTGCATTGCGCGGGCGATCGTCAACGGACCAGTCGTGCTGTTGGCGGACGAGCCGACGGGCAACCTCGATCCCGCACTAACTGGCGAAATCATCGACTTGTTCAAACTCATCAATGCCCGTGGAACCACGGTGGTAGTCGCTACGCATGATCCGTCCGTGATGACCCAAGTCAATCGCCGAGTTGTCACGCTCGTGCGAGGGTCTTTGATGCCGGAGCAGCGGGTCGGTGTATGAGGACGCTGTCTTATCTACTGCGGGAGGCGTGGGCCAACATTTGGACCAATCGCACGACGACCGTCGTGGCGATTTTCACCACGGCATTCACGCTGGCATGTGTCGGCGTCTTTCTACTGCTGTACGTCAATCTGCGGGCGGCCGCCGGGTGGCTGCAGGACGATATCAAGGTCATGGTGTACTTGTCCGAGGGGATTGCTGGCTCCACGGTGTCGGACATCGAACAGCAATTGCGCGCCGATCGGGCGGTAGGCGCATTGCATTTCATTTCCAAGGAGCAAGCGCTGGGAGAATTCAGAGCTCAGTTTCCGTCGGATTCTCATCTCCTGGAAGGGTTGGGGCAAAATCCTTTGCCGGCCTCTTTCGTCGTCACGCTGGCACCGGCTTTTCGCTCTCCGGATGCGGTCAGAAGGTGGGCGGAACGCGTCGCCGCTGTCGCCGGCGTCGCGAAAGTGGATTACAATCAGGACTGGCTTGATGCCCTCTCGACAGTCATTCGCTCGATCGAAGTAGTCGCCATCGGGATCGGGCTCATCCTCTCGGCTGCGGCCGTGACGATCATCGCCAACACCATCAGACTCACCTTGTTCGCACGCCGGGATGAAATCGCTATCTTACGGCTCATCGGCGCGACGAAGACCTTCATTCGCATTCCCTATTTGCTGGAAGGTGCAGTCCTGGGCGCGTTGGGCAGCACCTGCTCTCTGCTCATGCTCAAAGCGTTGTATGAGCTGTTTAGACAACAGATGCGAACGACCGGGCGTCTGCGGGGGCTGGAACAACTCACCGTGTTCTTTCCTCTCTCGATCTGTCTTGTGCTTGTCGCCATTGGGATCATCCTGGGCTGCGCCGGAAGCTTTCTGTCCCTCCGACGGTTCGACGAGGCCAAAGTATGAGGCGGGTAGGGCCTCCAGCGACAGCCCTCTGTCTGTTGATCGCCGTATGCCTCGTGCCGCCCGCGGTATGGGCCGATTCGATTAATGAGAAAATCGACAAAGAACGAAAGACATTGGAGCAGCTGAAGGACCAGATTGAAGAAAAAAGACGCCAGGCCGACGAAGCGAGCAAGAAGCGCGAGTCCATTCTTCAGGGCATTCAGACGCTGGACGAGCGACACATGCGCTATCGGCAGTCCCGTCAGGACATCAGCCGAAAGCTGCGAAAAAAAGATCAAGAGATCGAGACGATCAACGCCCAGATTGCGCGCTTGCGCGAAGGTGTGCAGGTCAGGCAACAGGCGATCTTGGCCAGGCTCCGTGTGCAGTATATGGAGGGGCGGTTCGGACATTGGAAACCGTTGCTCGCGTCCGATTCGTACGGGGATTTCCAACGGCGCCTGCGCTATCTGTCGGCAGTTTCTGAGCGGGACTACAGTCTGATCGAGACCTTTAAGAGTGACATGGCCACCATGCAGGAAGCCGAACGGCAGCGGGAAGCGGCGCGCGTCGGCATGCTGGCCTACAAGCGCAGCACAGAAAAGCATCTGGAGGAGATCAACGCCGTCAAGAAGGAAAAAAAACTGTACCTGACCAAGCTGACCCAGGAAAAGGAGTCCTACGAGCGGGCCTTGCAGGAGCTCGAGCGATCCGCGTCACGGATCGACAGCCTTCTCCGTGAGCTGGAACAGCGGCGTCGAGCCGCGGCGGCCAAGCCCCCCGCAGGACACCTGCAGCGCGGCGTGAAAGGGGGCTTGCCGTGGCCCGCCGAAGGCAGCGTGCTGACCTACTTCGGCCGCCAGAAGCATCCCACATTCAATACCTACGTGCAGCGCAAGGGCATCGAGATCAAGACATTGGAAGGGAGCGCCATCCATGCCGTGATGCCCGGGACGGTCGTCTATGCGGACTGGTTGAAAGGCTACGGACTGGTTATAATCCTCGATCATGCCAACGGCTTCTTTTCCCTCTATGCCCACGCGTCGAAAATATTGACCTCCGTAGGGGCACAGGTGGCGTCAGGGCAGGCGATCGGGGAGACCGGTGACACGGGAATGACCGGCGAAAATACCTTATACTTCGAATTGCGGGAAGGGGCCGAAGCAGTCGATCCTCTTCAATGGCTTGCGAGACGGTAAGCGAAAGGTGATCAGGCAGGCGAAAGGACGCAAATGATGGAACACAACCAACGACGGCGACTTTGGATGTTGGGCCCGATGGTCGTGGTGGCCCTGCTGTCCGGCGTGTTAATCGGTAAGGGATGGGAACGGACCGGGCATGCTTCGGAAACGTATGAGGAGCTGAGAACGTTCTCAGAGGTGCTGACGCAGGTCCAAAAAAATTATGTCGATGACACCAAGGTGAAGGACCTTGTGCAAGGAGCTATTCGGGGCATGCTGTCGACGCTCGATCCCCATTCGGCTTACATGACGCCGGAAATGTACAAAGAGATGCAAGTCGAGACCAAGGGCGAGTTCGGAGGGGTCGGCATTCAGATCGGCGTCAAAGAGAACCGGTTGGCCGTGATTGCCCCGATCGATGGCACCCCGGCACAGCGGGCCGGCATCAAAGCCGGTGACTACATCACCAAGGTCAATGAGGAGTCCACCAAGGATCTTTCGCTCATGGATGCCGTGCAAAAAATGCGTGGACCCAAAGGAACGAAAGTAAATCTGACTATCCAACGAGACGGCACCTCGGATCCCCTACAGTTCACTCTTGTGCGGGATACCATCAAGATTGAAAGCGTGAAATCGAAGGTCATGGAGAACATCGGATACGTGAAACTCACGCAGTTTCAAGAGGCAACCGGCCGTGATTTGGGTCGGGTGCTGAAGCAGTTCAAGGACCAGAAGGTTCAGTCCACCATCCTCGACTTACGAAACAATCCCGGCGGGCTTTTGACGGCGGCGGTTGAGGTGTCGGAGCAATTCCTGCCGAACGGAAAGCTAGTGGTCTATACGAAAGGCCGAGAGAGCAAGAAAGACGAATGGTTCGCCAAGGGCAGAGATCAAATGGATGATTCACCGATGATTATCCTCGTCAATGAAGGATCGGCCAGCGCGTCCGAAATTGTGGCCGGCGCGTTACAAGACTATGGACGGGCTGTCATCGTTGGGACAACGTCTTTCGGCAAGGGATCGGTGCAGACGATTTTGCCGCTCGGGGACGGATCAGGATTGCGGCTCACAACAGCGAAGTATTACACGCCGAAAGGGCGGTCGATCCAATCAACCGGCATCACGCCCGACATTGTCATCAAGCCGCAGCCTGCAACCACGGTGGCGAAGGCCGAAACAAAACCGGGTGACAAAGAACCGGACAACAAGACATCGAAATCGCCGATCACGGGCGGGCCGGGCAAAGAGC
>JARDZZ010000057.1 GCA_029240595.1 Nitrospira sp.
GTGCTCGCCGACGCCCGGTGTCCGTTTGTCCATGCGGTACGGATCGCCGAAATTCGACTCGTAAATCTGCACCCAGTCGTTCACCGACCACTGGCTGTGCACCCGGTGCCGCGTCTTCGGGGTGACGCAGTAGAACTGATACCCCTTCTCCCACAACGGGTTCTGATTCCGCTTGATCTCGCCCCACGGCAGCTTGATGTTGCGCACCGTCTTGTCGTCGTGGTGCTGCGCCGTGAGAGGAATCCCGTAGTCGTCCGGTCGGACGTAGGGATTGGTGGACATGATTGCGTTGGGCAGGTACGGTGTGGCTTCAGTCCCCTCGCGGTGGACAATGAAGTTTTCGCCGTATTCGATCGCTTCCGGCTCGATCCGGTAATTCTCAAACCGTCCGGACCGCGTCCACATCGGTTTACTTTCATTGACTTCTTCCCAGAACGGATGGCGCGGATAGGTCCGTGTCATGACCATCCAGCCCTTCTCCGACTTCAGCAGAACGTCTGCGCTGTAGCCGTAGAATGTGCTGGACGCGTCGAGCATGCGTTGGACGTACACGTCGACACGATTCGTGTAGACGAAATGGAAATAGTCTCGCATCCGCTTGTCGCCGGTGATGTCACTGAGTTTCGCTGCCGTCCCCGCAAACGTGTCGAGATCGTTACGGGTATCGTACAAGGGCCGGATGCCGCCCTTCCAGACCTGCACCCATGGGTTCGACACTGTCACCGTCATCTCCGGATAGGTGAATTCCATCCAGGTGTTGCAGGCAAAGGCGATGTCGGCGTGGTTCACGTCGGAGGTCATCTCGATGTCCTGCGTCACGATCATCTCGATGCTCGGATCCACGTTACGCACCATATCGTAATGGTGCTTCGCGTTGTTGAGGACGTTCACGTTGGTCACCCAGCGCACCTTGCTCGGGCTCGGCATGTGGGTTTTGCCCGTGAACACCTTGCGGCCGTACTTCGGCGTGTTGACGATGAGGGCCGTGTCCCCGTGGTTCCAGTAGCCCACTTCCTCGCCGTAGTAATAGCTCTTCGTCTTGATCTCTTTTCCGTGGGCGTTCGGATCGAGCGTGATGTTGAACGGATCCTCGCCCGTGTGCACCGCCAGCCCAGCCCCGGACCAAGGGGTGGCCGTCCAGACGCCCGCCTTATAGTTGCCGGCCCATGTGTGCTGGCCCGTCCCGAACTTCCCAACGTTGCCGGTGATGATCAGCGTCATCGCCGCCGCTCGAGAATTCGTGGTCATGTGGAAGTAATGGTTCGTCCCTTCGCCGTTATGTATGGCCGCGGGTTTGATGGTCCCGCAATCCCGTGCCCAACGAACGAGCAGATCCTTGGGCGCGCGGGTGATCTGATGCACCGTGTCCAGGTCGAAATCCTGGAAATGCACCATGTACATCTGCCATATCGGCATCACGTCCACTTCACGGCCGCTCAACGTCTTGACGCGATAGGTTCCGGTCAAAGCCGCATCAATACCACTCTTGTCAAAGTGGTAGCCGACCTGTTCCCGGTCCAGAGGCACCGCCTGCTTCTTGTTGAGATCCCAGACCATCATGCCGCCGAGCCGCTCGATCTGTTCCGGTTTCAGCGTTTGCACGCGGCCTGAATAGCTCTTGGAGAAATCAGGAAACGCATAGTCCTTGATCACGTCTCGCGGATCCAGATACTGCAACGTATCCGTGCGAACGAGGATCGGACTATCGGTGAATTGCTTCAGGAAATCGATGTCGTGCATGTTCTCGTCGATCATGATCTTGCAGGCCCCGAGGAAGATCGACGCATCGGAATTCGGTCGCAGCGGAATCCAATAGTCTGCACGGTAAGCGGTGGGGTTGTACTCCGGCGTGATCACGACGATGCGGGCACCGCGCTCGATCGATTCGAGCTTCCAGTGCGCTTCCGGCATCTTATTTTCGACGAAGTTCTTTCCCCAACTGGTATTCATTTTGGAGAAGCGCATATCCGAGAGGTCGATATCTGAAGCCTGAGCACCGCACCACCAGGGATTCGAGGGGTTTTGGTCGCCGTGCCAGGTGTAGTTCGACCAGTACCGGCCGCCTTGCGCCCTGTCCGGACCTGCCTTTCGAATCCAAGAGTCCAGCAGCGAATTGACCCCTCCGTTCATCCTGGTGTTGCCCATTTTTCCGACGATGCCCAGCACCGGCATGCCGGCGCGATGCTTGAAGGTTCGGACTCCGGCTCCCTTCATCATCTCGATCATTTCCGGCGCATAGCCCTGTTCCCGCAACCGTCGCGCTCCCGCTTCCCCGCTGTAGCGGGTGGCAATGACGATCATGCCTTTCGCGGCATAGGTGAACGCCGTATCCCAAGAGACCCGCATCATGTCGTCCAAGAATCTGCGGTTGAATTTGTATTTTTGCTTCACGTCCGGGGTCAATTCTGGCGCGCCATCGTCCATCCATTCCTTCCAGCCTTTCCGCATCAACGGTCCCTTCAAGCGATAGGGGCCGTAGACTCGACGATGGAAGGTGAACCCTTTCAAGCACATGCGCGGGTTATGGGCGAATGTTCCGCGGTTGCCGTAGAGGTCTTCGTAGGTCTGGTGGTCGTAGTTCTGCTCAACCCGCATGACCACCCCATTGCGGACGAACGCCCGAATCCGGCAGGCGTGCGTGTCGTTCGGGGAGCACACCCATGTGAATGACGAATCATAGCGGTACTGATCGTGGTAGACGCGCTCCCAGGACCGGTCCGGATATTCACCGAGGGGGTTGCCCACCTCGATGACCGGCTGCAGCGCCGTCAAGGCCAGCACCTTATCGGCCACCGCGACGGCGGCAACCGTCCCAGCGGAGACTTTTAAAAACTGCCGACGTGACAAAAACATTGTGTTTACCTCCCTGCTAAAAGATCGATCTCACCTGCTGCTTCGCACTCGAACATCTCACCTCCTTTTGCTCTCAAGATTGGTTTCTTCACTTTCGGTTACTCTCCGAAACCCCAGCTACAGCAAGGAGATTGCCAGCAATTGCAGAGGACGGCCCCTGCCTAAGTGGATTGTTTAAGTGGTCGATTTTAAAAGTGAAAATGGACAAACGCGAGGCGAAGGGTATTCGTGTCGAGGCTCGGAGGAACCCCTAAAAGGCATAGGGAGATATGCGTTGACCTAATATCCGCCGCAACATCTTGATATTACGCGACATCATTGCGCATATCGCCATACACGAATCAGGATTTTTATTGTGATTGCGTGTGATGGGGCAGCTGGAGGGCGACGCGGCGAGGGATTCGTTACTACGGGGCTACGGGATTGCGAGGTGAAGGTCGCGAAAGGAGAAGACCGTTAGCGATTGCGTTACCAGAAGGACGCGGACTTACTCTTCGCCTGGGAGATCGCTTCCCAGAAACCGCTTCATCAATAAAGAAAAGTGCTGCCGCGGAATACCGCTGCTTTCTGCTGCCTTGGTGATCACGCCCGCATGTTGAGACAATTTCGCCTGGAGGTAGGCTTTAGTGAACTGCTCAATGGCACGTTCCTTGGCTTCCATATAAGGTAGCGAGGTCATCGCTCCGTCAGCAGAGTTCGTGAAATCGCCGGCTAACTTCGGGAGCAATGCGTGAAGATCTTGGGCGGCAATCGTATCGGCTGTCGCCAACAATATGGCACGCTCGATGACGTTGCGCAGCTCCCGACCGTTACCAGGCCAATCGTAAGCGGCCAGGACATTCAACGCATCTTCATCGAAATGGCAACGCGCTCTTCCCAACTCGCGGCTCAATTTCCCCAGAAGGTGGCGAGCCAGAGCGCGGATATCCTCCGGGCGTTCTCTCAGCGGAGGGATGATGATCTGGACGACTGCGAGACGGTAATACAGATCCTTGCGGAACAATCCTTCTCGGACACGTGCCTCCAGGTTTCGATTTGTCGCCGCGATAAATCGCATATCAACTCGACGGACCCGCGTGCCGCCCAAGGGCCGCACTTCGTTCTCTTCCAGCACGCGCAATAACTTCGCCTGCAGGGGGAGCGGAAGTTCTCCGATCTCGTCAAAAAATACGGTGCCGCCGTTGGCGAGCTCGATCAAGCCCCGCTTGTCGGACACAGCGCCAGTGAAAGCGCCTCGGACATGACCAAATAGCTCGCTCTCCATCATGCCTTCCGGTACCGTTGTGCAGTCGATCACCTGGAACGGCTGCTGCTGTTCATGACTTTGTTGATGGATTGCCCGGGCGATCAGACCCTTTCCCGTCCCCGTTTCTCCCGTAATCAAGACAGTGGAACGGGTCTGCGCGGCGGTTCGGATTCCCCGAACAATGCCTTCGAAGGCTGGACTCACACCGACCAGGCTATGGGCTTCATACTCCTGCCGGTCATGGTGCTCATAGATGGCGTGGCGACGCAGGATCTCTGAAATGCGTATAGCTCGATGCAGTCGCACCCCCAAATCTTCCGGGTTAACCGGCTTCAGGACATAGTCAAAGGCGCCGCGACGGATCGCATCGACGGCCTGTGCCACCGCATTGACTCTCGTGACGACGAGAACCGGAAGATTGGGGTCGAGAGCTTGGATGCGGCTGACCAAATCAAGGCCACTCATCCCAGGCAGCATGAGGTCCGTCAGGACGAGATCAACCGAACGTTCGCCAAGCAACTGGAGGGCGCCTTCGGCATTGGCGCGAACCTCCATTTCAAAGTCGCCCCCGAGCGGTTTTATGTCGGCTTGTTCCAGCGTGTGGAGCATCAGCTCGATATCTGTCGGGTTGTCTTCGACGACCAGGATGGTGAAGGGCGTCTTCGATCGCTTCTCGGAACTCCGCAGATTCAGTGCATCGCTCTCTATCATGTTTCACCTCGGAGGGAGCCGTTTTTAGGCAGATCCAGCACTTCGATTTGAGAGGGCTGAGCCTGGTCCGACGTCAGGTCGTTTCGAAGCCATGGCAGGGTGAACTTGACCGTACAACCCTCTCCTTCCTCCCCGTCAATCCATACGTGGCCACCGTAGAGGGCCACGATGCGCTGTACAATTGAGAGACCAATGCCGCTCCCCGGCGTATCTGACGGGCGCAGTCTGACAAAGGGCTGGAAGACGCGCAGCCGATGCTCCATGGGAATGCCAATGCCGTGATCCTGCACGGCAATACACACCATGTGTTTGCCGGTCGTCGATGTAATCCTCACTCTCGGCGGCTCACCGGGGCGCGGATACTTCAGCGCATTTGAAACCAAGTTATCCATGATCTGTCGGAGGTAGGCCCCGTGGCAGGCCACCAATGGAAAACGGGCCTCGACATGAACCGATGCCCCCTGTCGTTCGATTTCGCCGGCGTAGGTCTTCAGCACGCCCTCGAGGACCACATTTGGATCGACCGCCGTGACTGCTCCTTGTCCAGTGCCGACGCGCGCCACTTCGAGAATACCTTCGACTCGCTCCACAATGTCCTTGCCGTTCTCTTGAAGCAGTCTCAGCCATTTTCCTGTACGCTCATCGACCTGCCCCGCGAATTTCTGCGCTAACAACTTGGCCAACTCTTCCATGCGTGCACCGGGCCCCTTCAGATCGTGCGCCAGTGCTTCGGCCAGGTGCTCAAGCTGTCGTAACCGAGCGAGCAATCGCCTTTGCTTCTGCTGCACCGCTTCATACAGTCTGGCATTGGAAATCGCGAGCGCCGCTTCCTGTGTGAGCCCTTTGGCCAGGCGCTGGTTCCATTCATGCGCAGGCCTTGCCGTCCGACTCGAGAGCGACAGCACACCAAATGGAGTTCCCTGAGACAGCAGCGGAATGGCAAGCATGCTGTCTCCAAGCAGATTACGCCGTAAGACCTCCGGCCGCTCGTCCGATTGAAA
Source organism: Nitrospira sp. (assembly GCA_029240595.1). Classification (GTDB taxonomy): domain Bacteria; phylum Nitrospirota; class Nitrospiria; order Nitrospirales; family Nitrospiraceae; genus Nitrospira_C. Next base: position 5,812 of record JARDZZ010000057.1, read on the forward strand.
GTGATTTCCTGTAGCGGCGGCCCGCGTCTCGAAGGCTTCGACGCAGACCGGCAACTCCTCCCATAGCATAACTGATTTCTTCAAGCGCTCGTTCCATTCTCCCGAGGCCGCCTCCACGACCCAACAACCCATCCGATCATCCCGGAGGAAGACCATACATGCGTCGGCTTCGACCAGCTCGACGGCTCGGTCCGTAATGCGCCGAAGCACTCCCTCGAGACCATCTGGGCCGATTGTGTTGATCTCGTGTCCGATGGTATTGAGCGCCTCGAGTTCGTGGACATGCTCGGCGATCCGTCGCGCCATGCCTAGAAAGGCTTCTTCGAGCTGACCCAGTTCATCTTTCGAGACGTCACCGGAAGACAAGAGCTTGGTAATTCCAGCAGTATCGACCTCCGCTTCGATCATACGGGTGGCTGAATGCAGGCGCGTCAGAGGCTGCGTCAACGAACGGGCCAGCATACGAGAGCTTGTCCAGCCAAGAACCATGACTCCGGCAAGGGCCAGCCAAAGGCCGATGAATGTTGCTTTGGAGAGTGCGATGCCCTGCTCATTGAGCAATTCCCGTCGGTGTGCCAATTGATCTTCTATTGAACGCAATTCCTGACGGAAACGATCAGACATCCTGAGGCCCTCGCCTGACTGCACATAGGCAAGGGCATTTTCAGCATTGCCCTGCTGCACTTCGGTGATGAGCTCATGCTTCGAGCGCAAGAAGTTTTTTAGCTGCTGCTCGATCGGTATCAGCATGTCGGCAGTACCCCAGGCAGCGGCTAATGTGCGTTCTGCATCCCTCAGCGCCTCGTCAATCTTCGATTCTGCCTCAGCGAAAGGAGCCAGGAACGCGGACTGCTGTGTCAGGAGGTATCCACGAAAACCATCTTCGATGTCGACCGCCAAACGACGGAGCAGATTGACTTGCTCATGGGCAAGGATCAGATCATGGCGGTGTTCCTGAAGGGTGAGCAGTTGTTGGACGAGATAGAGATGTGTGGAGAGTCCAGCAATGAGGGGCAGGCATAGAAGAAGAAGAACTGCCCAGACTTTGTGTTGGATGCGGAGCTGACTCCACCAGTCTGCCGCTGTGTGCTGCATGTGGCGATGTCCTTCGTGCCGGCCACCCTGAGTGAAGACCCTGGTTCAGCGGGAGAGGACGCTCCAACCTAGCAAAGAGTTATTTCTAATTTCCAGTGCCTAATGGCTCGACCTAAGGGCGGGGGTCCAATTCGATTAACCCCTTGCGGATCGCCAAAATCGCCGCCTGTGTCCTGTCATAGACCTGAAGCTTGTGAAAGATATTCCGCACGTGATTTTTGACCGTTTTCTCGCTGAGATCGAGACTGTTCGCGATCTCCTTATTCGTTTTGCCGTCAGCGACCAAGCGCAGGACCGTGATCTCGCGCTCAGTGAGATCGTGTTCCACCCAGCCGGGCTTCTTTCCCTTCTTTTGGGCCATCAAGGAGAATTCAGCGAGGATCTTGCTCGCCACGGAAGGATGGATCAATGACTCGCCCCGATAGATCGCCCGGATGGCGGCGACGATTTGCGATGATTCTGAATCTTTCAATAGATAGCCGGTTGCCCCCGCGCGGACCAGATCAAAAATATATTGCTGTTCCTCATACATGGTCAGCGCGACAATCCCAATATGAGGGAACTCACGTTTGATCTGACGGGTCGCTTCGACCCCGCCCATCCGAGGCATGCTGACGTCCATCAGTATCACGTCGGGCATGAGCGTCTTGGTTTTTTCGACCGCTTCCATTCCGTCCTGCGCTTCGCCCACGACGTTGATGTCGTCCTTGGTCTTCAGAATGGCCGCGAGGCCTTCCCGTACCACACGATGGTCGTCTGCGATGAGCACTTTAATTTTTTCCATCGTTGCTATGCTCCTTCTTCCCGAGCGGCACCTCAACCACTATCTTCGTGCCCCGGCCTTTCTTGGAATCGATTTTTGCTTCGCCTCCGACCAGCTTCGCCCGCTCGAGAATCCCTCGTACGCCGAAATGGTCCCACTTTGCCGGGTTATGGAGGACATGTTGCATGTCAAAGCCGACGCCGTTGTCCGAAATGGTGACTCTGAGTATGTCCAGATCGATCGTCAGTCGCACGGACACCCGATCGGCCTTGGCATGTTGGACGACATTGCTCAGAGCCTCCTGCACAATACGAAACAAGAAGATCTTCGTGCGGGGGAACAAAATCTGCTCATCTCCTGACACCGTAAATTCGGTCTTGATGTGGTATTGCGTCTCATAGGACTTCAGATAGTTGGTGAGTCCTGGAATAAGCTCCATCTTGTCGTATTGAAGCGGACGGAGATTGAAGATGACTTGACGCGCCTCATGGATCGCGTGCTTGAGCTGCTCCTTGCTTTCACGCAGCGTCGCCAAACTTGCCTTGGGATCTTTGCGAATCAACTGTTGCGAGAGTTCAAGTTTGAAGCCCACGCCGGCCAGGCTCTGCACCAGTCCGTCGTGAATCTCGCAGGCGATCCTCGTCCGTTCTTCCGTCACGGCAGCGCCCGTTTCCTTGACGTACAAGCGGTACAGGGATTGATATTTGTTCAGTGTTTTCTCGATCTCGGCGGTGGCCCTAATTCGGGCTTCGATCAACTCCCACATGAACTTGGCGCTTGCCCCGCCAAGAATCGTCACGCCCATGCGATGAAAGTCTTGCAGAGATTGCCAGACATCCGGGCTGCCTGAGACATCGATAATGAGATCCACGCGCTCAAGGTTGAGAAGCATGCGATAGTCGCGCGTGACGGGAATCTTGAATCGCTTGGCCAATGCAAGGCCCGGCGCGGAGGCATCAATTTCAGCCACAGCCACGATGTCCACGAGGGGATCGTTGGCAAATATCTCCAGGAGCGCAGTGCCGCCGCGACCGGCGCCGATGATGGCAACATGCGTGACGCCGGCCACTCCGTGTTTCCTGGTCTGTTTGGACAGTTTGGTCTGCGAGGCCGGCATGTGCCCTCTATCACTGTTGGAGCGTGTATGATCTGGACGAGCGGGAGGAGAGGAAGGACGTCCGAGCGACCAGACCGGTAGCGACCTCACCGCTCCCTACGCTGCTGGGCCAGGGTTCTCAGCTCGTCCATGAACTGGTCGATGTCTTTGAATTCTCGATATACGGACGCAAAGCGCACATACGCGACTTGATCGAGTTGGTGCAATTCCTTCATCAACTCCTCGCCGACAACGCGGCTCTCAATCTCGGTCTCGCCCATTTCCTGAATGTGTTTTTCAATGCGGTCGGCCACCGCTTCGATGGTCGCCGTGCTGATTGGGCGCTTTTCGCAAGCCTTCTTTAGCCCCGAAAGGATTTTTGAGCGATCGAACGTTTCCCGGCGCCCGTCTTTCTTGACCACGACGGGAAGAATCTCTTCGACGCGCTCATAGGTGGTGTAACGGCGCTTGCATCCGAGACACTCTCTTCGGCGTCGGATGAGTTCTCCCTCCTTCGCCATGCGAGAGTCGACTACTTTGTCTTCCAGCTCGTCGCAGAAGGGACATTTCACCGGCGGTGATCCTGCCTGCGTGAGAGTTAGTAGGAGTGAAAAATCGGAAAACGGCTACACAGCGCTTTCGCCTGGCCGCGGATCTGCTCGAGCACTGCTGTATCGTGTCGATGCTGCAAGACTCGGTCGACCAAGTCGACGATCTCTTTCATCTCGGCTTCTTTCATTCCGCGGGTCGACACGATGGGTGTCCCAAGCCGGATGCCGCTGGCGACAGCAGGCGGCTTTTCGTCATAAGGCACGGCGTTCTTGTTCACGATGATGCCGGCGGTGTCGAGCGCGGCATCCGCCTCTTTGCCGGTAATGCCCTTGTTCGTCAGATTCACCAGCATGAGATGCGTGTCCGTCCCACCGGAAACAATCTTGTAGCCTCGATCGAGCAGGCCTTGCGCCATTACGCGAGCATTGGCAATCACTTGCTGTTGATAACGTTTGAACGCCGGAGAAAGAGCCTCCTTGAACGCCACGGCTTTGGCCGCGATCACATGCATCAAGGGCCCACCCTGCATGCCAGGAAAGACGAACTTGTCGACGGCCTTTGCATGTTCGGCCTTGCACATGACCACCCCGCCTCGTGGGCCGCGAAGTGTCTTGTGTGTCGTCGTCGTTACGAAATCCGCATATGGAATGGGATTGGGATGTAAACCCGTGGCGATCAATCCGGCAATGTGAGCCATATCGACCATGAGATACGCGCCGACTCCTTTGGCAATGGCCTCGAACTTAGGAAAATCGAGCGTCCTCGCATAGGCACTCGCGCCCACTACGATCATCCGTGGACGACAATCTTCGGCCAGCTTGCGGACTGCGTCGTAGTCGATGGTTTCCGTTTGGCGATCGACACCGTAGGAAAAGGCACGGAAAATCATCCCCGAGAAATTCACTTTGCTTCCATGAGTCAGGTGGCCGCCCTGCGCGAGGTCCATGCCGAGAATCGTATCCCCCGGCTTGAGGACGGAGAGATAGGCTGCCATGTTGGCTTGAGAACCGGAATGTGGTTGAACGTTCACATGTTCGGCACCGAAGATCTGTTTGCAGCGTTGGATGGCCAATTCTTCAACGGTGTCCACGTGCTGGCAGCCACCATAATAGCGTTTACCGGGATAGCCTTCGGCATATTTGTTCGTCATGAGTGAGCCTTGCGCGGCCAACACTGCTGGACTGGCGAAGTTTTCCGAGGCGATCAGCAACAGCTTGTTGCGCTGTCGTTCCTCTTCGGCATCGATGGCGGCGTAGACCTGGGGATCGGTGGTCTGTAGGGCGTCAAGGGAGCCCACTGCATCTTTCATGGACATGAAGGCGCCTCGTTGGTGTTACGTGGTAGCGGTTTCGGGTTCCTGTTTCTTCACCACGCGCACGGTGACTGCAGCGGTCACCTCACGCGGTAACTTCACCGGAACGGTGAAGCTGCCCAGCTCTTTGATGGGATGGGGCAGCTGAATCTTGCGGCGATCGACCGTGTAGCCTTGCCCCGCAAGACCCTCGGCAATGTCTTTGACCGTGACCGAGCCAAACATCTTGTCGTCCTTGCCCACTTGAGCCTCGACCGTCAGGGTGACAGTGGAAATCTTCTTCGCGTGCGCTTCGATCTCGAGCTTCTCCTTCTTTGCCCGTTCAGCTGCCACACGCTTGCTATGCTCGAACGATTTGATATTCCGATCATTGGCGACGACTGCCTTGTTGCGGGGAAGCAGGAAGTTCCTCGCAAATCCATCTTTGACATCAATGAGATCGCCCAGATGGCCGACCCCTTCCATTGTCTCTTGCAAAATGACCTTCATGCCTCTAACTCCTTCTGTTGGAAAGGAAAAGAGGATACTGGAGGGGCCAAAGGAAGTCAATTGCAGATCTACTGAATTGACGGAGTTTTGCCTCGTTGGCGACAGGGCTCGACGCGGTGACGGCCACGTTCAACGGCTGGACTCTCGTCGTCTGGCGCCCGTAAGATGGCCGCTGGATCCGTTGAGACCACACGATCATGACCGCCCGAGAGCTCATCGAATTCTGGACCACACGCCTGACCGCTGAGCACCACCGGCTTGGCGACTCCGAGACGGACCGACCGATTACGCCGGTCACCGGGCGGCTGGTGCAGACTGTCGGAACCCTGTATCTCTATGAGTTCAAGCTCCCGCCTGATCGTTCGGTGATCATCGATACGCCGGTGTCTATCGTTCCGGACGACGGCATGGAACCGACTGAAGGTTACGTGTTGAGCCATCGGGATGGAGTGGCCTTGGTGCAAACGTTCGATGCGGTTGGATCGGCCATCGCCAACGCCACAATAGTTCCCGATCGGGGAAGCTTTCTCATGGCAGCAGTTGAACGGTTCGCGCAGATGTTGTCGCAGCCCGATTCATACCGATTGGGACCTGCAGACCGGCTGGCTCACGTCTTTGAGGCGTCTAGCGGGTCAGAGCCGTGGAGCAGTTCATCGGCCGTTCTCACGACGATGTGGTCGGAGGATCCAGCCTTGCGGCAACAGAAAATTGCGGCCACCGCGATCGAGCTGATCCGCACGAACAAGCGCATTTTGCTTGTCAGTCCGGACCATGAGGCGGCGGATGCAATCAGCGGCGTCATCGCGAAGGCTATGAAGGCCGGTGGCTTGGTCTATAAAACGTGGGTCAGCCGGTATGAAATGACATTGACGCATCACGCGTCGGGCCTGCCGATTCATGAGTTAGGATTTGAAGCCCAAATGCATCAGTTCTATGCGAAGTCGCGTGCTGATAAGGCCGCGCTCCGTCGGAAATATGAGCGCTTCCGCGAACTCACGCCAATCTTGGCCTACAAGGGGCACAAGCAAAAGGATTTGGACGAAGTGCGGCTACTGGAGTGGCGACTGCTCACCCAATTCAGCGATCTGCAGGCCAAAAGCCAAGAAGCGCGAGCCACGCTGGAGGCGTACGAAACCTTACCGCTGCTGCGCCGTCTCACGATGCAAGCGGTGGGCAAGAATGTCGAATCGCTCCATCAATATCTTGCCCTCTACGAAGGCCAAATGGCCGCCCTCCGAAAAGAGCTCGAGATTGCCAAGGCTCGCATTGACGAACTGGTTCCCGAAGCTGCGGTGCCCAAAGACATGCGGCCTGAATTCGAAGACCTGAAGGAGGAGATTGTCCGGCTGGGCGGGACGAAAAAAATTCGCGAGCTTTTGGCCGCCGAAGAAGACACCAATAGACAAGCGTTCATTCAGAATCGACGTCTCGTCGTGACGACCGCAGACCGCGTATTGGGCGATCCGCTGTTCAGCCGGGTCCGATTCGATGTCCTCATCGCGGAGAATGCACCATGGATTTCCCCTCACGCTCTGTTAGGGGCGGCTGGGCTGGTACGCGAACGGATTGTCCTGACGGGAGATCAGCGTGACATTTCGACGGCTGGTGTGTGGAAATCCGTGCAAACAGCAGGGAGTCAGCGTTAAATCCCTGGAAGCTTGCTTGACCTGAGCGAGTCGAATTCAGGATAATCGCGTTCCCTGTCGTATCCATCTTTGGCGCGTGAAGTGGTTCAACAAACGGAAGCCTGCAAACCCACCGACGTCGCGGTGAATCAGGCGACTGAAATGGCGTTGAAGCACCTTTGAGCGTGCCTATGCCGAAGTGGCGGAACTGGCAGACGCACTAGATTCAGGGTCTAGCGCCCGCAAGGGTGTCCGGGTTCAAATCCCGGCTTCGGCACCAGCAAACGCATAAAACCCGCTCCCAGAGCGGCGCTTATGACTCAGCCTTCTCAAGAGTGTAGCACCGTCTACACCACGAGGAGGCGTTCGTGTCTACATTTTTCTATCACCTCAAGCGCCGGT
>JARDZZ010000233.1 GCA_029240595.1 Nitrospira sp.
ATCGTCGACGATGTGCCGGGAGTGACACGGGACCGGAACTATGCCGATGCGAACTACCGAAACCGGCCCTTTCGTCTGGTCGATACGGGTGGGCTTGAACCGTCGGCATCGGAAGGCATGCTGGCGCTGATCAAACGACAGTCCGAACTGGCCATTGAGGAAGCGGAGATTCTGATTCTCCTCATGGACGGCCGGACCGGACTGATGCCTCAGGACCGTGAGGTCGTCCATCTGTTGCGCGGGACGACAAAGCCGCTGTTCGTTGCGGTCAACAAAATCGATACCCCGAAGGTCGAGCCGTTAGTCGCGGATTTTTATCAACTCGGAATCGAGCAGCTGTTCCCCGTCTCAGCGGAGCATGGCATCGGAATCTCAGAACTGCTCGATGCCATTTACCCGCTGCTCCCGGCGCCGGAAGAGCACACAGGACCACATGGCATGCCTCGCATCGCCGTCGTCGGACGGCCGAACGTCGGCAAATCCACGCTGGTCAATGCCGTCCTCGGCGAGGAGCGCGTCGTCGTCAGCGACGTACCGGGAACGACGAGGGATGCCATCGACTCGCTGGCTGTCTATGATGGCCGTCGGTATTTGTTCACCGACACGGCCGGCATCAGGCGCCGTGGGAAGGTTGATCGCGGAATCGAAGGCCACAGCGTCGCGCGTTCGCTTCGGGCCATCGGACGGTCAGACGTCGCCGTCCTCTTGCTCGATGCCGAAGAAGGCGTGACGGAACAGGACACCAAGATCGCCGGCGTGGTCATACGGCAGGGGCGCGCCTGCGTGTTGCTGGCCAACAAATGGGACCGGCGCGAGGCCGACCCGCTGGCCAGGCAGAAATTTGAAAAGGACTTAAAACGGCGATTTCCGTTTCTCTCATGGGCGCCCGTGCTCTTCGGGGCCGCGGTACAACCGGATTCTCTCCGCCGGCTTTTTCCGCTCATCGATCAGGTCTTTCACTCATTTTCGAAGCGCATCCCCACCGGCCAGCTCAATCAGTTCCTGCAAAATCTCTTAGCGGTGCATCCACTACCGGTGCGGAAAGGAAAACCAGCGGCAATTACGAAATCAGCCTTCATGACTCAAGTGGCGGTCAGACCTCCTGTGTTTGCGCTCTTCGTCGGCCATCCGGACAATATCACGCCGACCTATCTCCGCTTCCTTGAAAACCAAATCCGCGAAACGTACGGATTCGCAGGCACGCCCCTCCGCCTGCTCGTCAGAAAAAAATAGCCAGAGCCATTCCATCAGTGGCCATGCTCGGGCCGGCCAACGACAGACAGCGCTCCGAGGGCTTCAGCTTGACTCTGCGACATCATCGTGGTTAATTCGCGTCGGACACGGTCGAACAATGAAGACTTCACGGCGTATCATTCGCGGTTTCCGCAATCCCGGGCGACTGTTGCCGCTTCGGCTGCTGCTGTTCATCTGCAGCCTGGCGGCCGGGTCCCCGCCCGCTGCGCTTTGGGCTGCCGAGGGGGGTCAGGCCAATGACGCGTCTCCCCCGACGACTGCACCTGACTCCCTGCCGGACGCTGCGCCTGTGGAGGTGGACCCTTCCATCACGCTGAAGGGCGCGGTGTGGCGAACCAAGGCAGGGATCGTCTTCTTGAAAACACCGGTCGGACTGCTGACCCTCAGCTCCAAGACGACGTTGAAGGACTTGAAAGCCTCGCACGAGGTCTCGTTCTGGGTGCATGACCGCCACTCCGCCGTCGAAATTCGCAAACGAAGCGACGGATCGCTCGTTCACCGGTACCTCAGCGGGCCGATGACGCTCGGCCCGGATTCATCCAAGACGCTGCGCTGTTGGACCGCCGACGGCGAACAGACAGTCCATTATGGCACCCAGGAAAGCAAGCTCGCGGCCTATCATGAAGGCGATCAATTGACTGTCGAAGTGGATGAATCACAGACGATCATCGGCGTCCATGATCTGCAATTCGATCTGCAGATCAGCCAGACTCCTCCCGCCGGGTCATCCGCCCATGTTCTCTTGACCGGTTCAGTCTCAAAGCTGAAATCGAACTTCGTCTTCTTCAGGACACCGGTCGGCGTCGTCATGATCAACTCCAAAATCGGGATACCGCCTGTGAAGGTCGGACACACTTTGACTTTGCATATTGACGACGGACGTGTGACCGCCGAGGTGACAAAGACAACCAAGCCTGCGGCCTGAAGCAACGCAGGACCGGCGACGACTACGACCACGCCGTTCTGAACCCTGTTTGACAGCCTCCAGTCAGACTCCCTAGACTCCCCTCACCATGCGCCCGGCCGCTCCATTTGCAAAAACACCTGAGGCGTTTGATAAGCTGTATCGAGACCATGTGGATCTCGTTTATCGCTACGCCTATCGGCTTTGTGGAGACATGGAGTCGGCGAACGACCTCGTCCAAGAAACCTTTTTGAATGCCTTTCGCGGCATGAACGCATTTCGCGGCGACGCTCAAGTTTCCACGTGGCTGTATACCATTGCATCGCGGGCAGCCATGCGCCTGCGTCGCAAGCGGAAAGGCGCGCCTGAGCGGGAGCTCTCGCTGGAAGAATTCATCCCCACGTCTGACGGTGAATTCCGCTTGCAGATTCCGATCGAGGGCCTCACGCCGGAGCAGGCGCTCGAAAACAAGGAATTGCGCGAGGCGCTCGATCACGCCATCAACAAGCTGCCCAAGAAGTACCGGATCGCGCTGGTGCTGCGTGATATGGAAGGATTGAGCGCCAAGGGAGTCTCCGGGATTATGGGCTTGAGCGAACGAGCGGTCAAATCCCGCCTGCACCGAGCACGGCTATTTGTGAGGCGAGAGCTGAGCGGCAGGGGATTTACCCAAGAGCATCCACGGCCGGACGCAAAAGAGTGGCGGCCACGAAGGAGCGGCTCATGACCAAGAAGAAACCGGCTCGACCCATCGCTTCGACCGCCTCTCATCCCCATCCCCATCAGCCGGGAGAGGGCCGGTGTCTCGACATTCTACGACAATTGTCCGCCTACATTGACGACGAACTGGCTGAGGATATTTGTGCCGAGCTGCGGCGGCATGTTGGAGCCTGCCCCAATTGTGAGGAGTTCATTGCCTCGTTGCGTGACACCGTGACATTGTGCCGACATCATCAAACCCCGCCGCTCTCCTTGCAGGACCGAGCCAGGCTCAGGCACAACATTCTCCAGGCCTGGAAATCCGAGGGCCCCAAGTGAAACCATGCGTCGCGATCACGGCTTTGCTCGGCGGGATGCTCGGCGTCATTGGCTCGTCTCCCGCCACGCCTGCTCCGCCAGGCGATCGCGGCGAAGGGCGCGCGGTTTACGATCGCCATTGTGCCGAGTGTCACGGCCCCGAAGGCCGAGGCGACGGGCCGAAGGCGACATCGCTCTCGCCTCGCCCCGGCAATTTGATTTCCGCACAGACCTCCGCAAAGTCCGATCAAGATTTGCTCAAAATCATCGCCAACGGCCGCCCTCGCACCGCCATGACCGGGTGGAACGAACGGTTGTCTCGCGACGAGCAGCTGGCCGTGCTGGCCTATATCCGATCGCTCATTAAGTTTACCGGGTCGGCCACGCCCACTCCGCCGTCAAACCCATAACCGTTGGATGATGGTGCTGAGCGGCCGACCCCTTTCAGATGAGAAAATCCGCATGGTACAGTATCGGCCTTCGTCTCTTTGCATTCGTAAGGAGTACAACTGGCATGAAGCTGACTGCTAGAGAAATATTTATGGTCGTGCTTGTCGTGTGTGTCGGACTCTTTTTCGCCATCCCCGCTACGACCGAGGCCGCAAAAAAATCCAAAGGCATGGTACCTGCGGCGACGGACCTTCAGTACGCCGAGGCGATCTCGAAGGGCGACATCGTGAAGACGGCGACCCTCGACTTTGCCTGCCAATATCGGCTCCTGACCGCGAGGACGTCCGGTCTCACCTCTTCTCCGGGTACGTCTGATGCGTCAACTGAACGCTGCTGGGAGGACATCAAAACTGCTCACAATCCTGCCCTCG
>JARDZZ010000234.1 GCA_029240595.1 Nitrospira sp.
AGCCTGCCTCACCATCCTTTCACCTTAAAAAAACGACAGGCTCTTTCGAGCGGCCTGTCGCCTTCTATTTGCTCTTATTCTTTTTTAGGTGAAGGTGTGAGCGAAGGCGGGTTGAAACAGCAGTTACCTCCGCGTTTTTTAGGGGTGGCCCGATTAGCCTCAAACGTGCGAACCTTCTCACCCGCCCACCTCAGCGCGCCGAGACGCGCCGTGACCCAGAGGAGCACGGCCCGAGGACGGTCCTTGCGCTTGCTCCGTTGTTTTTTCGGTGCAAGGGCTGATTGATCTCCCACTGCGCGCTTGGACGAGCACCGCCTATCTGGAAATACGGATGGATCTGGTGTGCGCGTTCGGCGAGCGAGGAGATCAACAGCCCTTCGTCCCTCCCTTTCCCGTGTGCCGCCTTCCGCGAGCACAAGAGGCTAGGGCCGCCCTGCCTGTTTCACCGGGGGGTGCGAGCACGCTGGGGCTGTTCGCCCCAACAAGACGCTGCCTTATTCCGCCGGCTCCGCCCCGCCTTCCCACAGCTTCACCGTCCGGTCCCAAGATGCACTGGCGAGTCTGAGTCCGTCCGCCGAGAGTGAGAGGCCGCGGACGCCGCCGGTGTGAGATTTGATCGTCCGGAAGCACCGGCCTGATTTGAGGTCCCAGAAGCGTATCGTGTTGTCGTCTCCGGAGCTGATCAAGACTTTGCCGTCGGGAGTCACGACGAGCGCACGGATCCAGCCGCCGTGCCCTTTCAGCGTTCGATGCTCAAGCGCCTCCGGCATTTCAAACATCTTGATCGTCTGATCGCGGCTACCGGTGATGAGATACTTGGCGTCGGGGGTGAACGTCATGGCGCCGATCCAATAATCCATAGGCTTTTGAAAACCGCCGTCGTCCTCAATGAAGTACCCACGCGTTTCAGTGGAGTCTTCTTCGGTCTCCTGCCAATGACCATTGTGCACGAGTTTCTCTTCGCCGCTGGGTAGGACCTCCCAGATCTTGATCTTGCCGATGTCCATCCCGCTTGCGAGATGTCTGCCGTCGGGTGAAAACGCCACGCACACGGACCAGTGGTGATCGTATTGATCCTTCCCGAGCAACGTCATTAACTCCGTTCCGGTCGTGACCTCCCAAATCTTGATGTCCTTATTATGGCTGCCCCGTGCCAGCATCAAGCCGTCCGGAGACAGCGACAGACTGCAGATATTGTGATCGTATCGGGTAAACAGCAACTTCAGCGGTTCGCCGGTCTTCGGATTCCACAAGCGGATCGTTCGGTCTTCGCTGCCAGTGGCCAATGCTTGTCCATCCGGCGTGTAGAGCACCGCCCGGATGTCATTGGTGTGGCCCCGAAGCGAGCGGAGCAGCCGGCCGGTTTCAATATCCCAGATCCGGACAAGACGGTCGACACCGGCACTGGCCAATGTCAAGCCATCCGGCGCAAAGGCGACGGACCAGACGCCATGCGAATGTCCGCGGAACGTTCGCACTTCGCGGGCGTCCGCCGTCCAGTATTCAAGCGAATCGAGGGGAGTCGTCATGCCGGCTGAAGCCGGCAGTGGCTGCGCAGGGACAGGAGTGGATGCGGTTGGTTGTGTCATGAGTCGTTACCTTGCCCGAATCGTAAATGGTGAAGCGGCCGATGACGGTGGCTTGATTGCAAATCGCCGTTTCGGCCCAGTATAATTTGCGGTCGTTTCCGTGATCGTAAGAGAAGCAACGGCGCCAAGTCAAGCCGCTCAAGGCGCCGCCAAACCGCATCACGACTGGGGAAAGCGGCCCCGGAATCGGAAAACTCGAGGGTGATATGGAACTGCGTTTTCAGCCTGCACTGCTGCAGGAAGTGATCGACTCGTTCGTGGAAAAAACCGAGCGGGAGGGTGATCCGACCTACTACAAGGAGTTCCACGAGCTGGCCGACCCGATTTATGAAAAGTTCACCCTCGACGATCGGGAAAGCGAGTTCAAAAAGCTTTACCAGTATCTCTTTGGCACGTGGGGGTTTTCTGACATCATCCGTGATGCCTTCAATGAGTATCCGCTGGTGAAGGACAAGGTTGGCATCGTTCTCGTGAAAGGTGTGCTCAAGGAAGACCAGGAAGGTGTCGATATCTTACGGAAATGGGGCTCGGTTGAACATGACCTGGCCAGGCAATTCGAGGAAAAGGGCCTGAAGGGCATCGGCATCAAGCTCATCCCCCGCCGGTTTTACGATCCGGCGCTCACGCGGTATTGCCGGCATGAGCTGATGCACATCTCGGATATGCTCGATCCAGCCTTCGCCTACGATCCCGATACCAAGGTGGGACAGAATCCCGGGGAAGAAACCCTCATCCTGCACCGCTATCGCATTTTATGGAGTCTCAGTGTCGATAGCCGGCTCACCGCCGCCGGCAAAGAGCCGATGCTGCGCAAAGAAGACCGGTATAAAGAATTTCGTTCGTGGTACCGGAAAATTCCCGCGGTGCAGTTGAAGTCCGTGTTCGAGGGCTTGTGGCAAACGGGGTTCTTCACCCACGCTGAACTGATCGAAATGGCGACCGACACGTTGCGAGTGATGGACCGCGCGGTGGATGTGGAAGGCGGTGAAGTGCCGGAGACGGTAAACAAGGTCATGTTGATGCCCGGGTTCCCCTGCCCTCTATGTCGGTTCCCGACCTATACATGGGTAGAAGACATGGGGACCAAGATCGAGACTTATGTGCTCGACTTCATCCGCGAGAATCATCCCGGCTGGGACGTGGAATTCGGTGCCTGCGACCGCTGCGTCGAGGTGTACAAGCTTCGGGCCGACGGCGTCATGTAATAGCAGATCGGACAAGATTTGGAGTGTCACTTCGCTTTCGATGATGACCGGGGGAAAGCGGGACCCCTTAGGAAAAGTCGTCTCGGGTAATCGATTGCGGAGCAATCAGTGGGTCGGGGGGTAAAAACATTCGTCGGGTTGCGCGGCTGAACACGTCGCCATTGTTGACCATCTCCTGAAAAAGAAGAGCACACCACCCTGTGGCTACGGATCCAAAATACGGTCGGCGAGACTTTTTCAAGGACTCGGTCATCTCGGTCGCAAAAGCCGCGAAAGAATTTTCTTCCCATGCGGACGCAGTTCCTGAAAAGCCGGCTCCGGCCATGCGCACGGACTGGCTCCGTCCTCCTGGTGCCGTCGGCGAGGCGATCTTTCTCGAGCGCTGCACGAAGTGCAGTGATTGCATGAAAGCCTGCCCACACGAGTCAATTGTCATTCATCAGGACGGCACGCCGGTCATTTACCCCGATCAGATGCCGTGCTATCTCTGTGACGATACGCCTTGCATTGCCGCCTGTGCGACCGAAGCCCTCCTGCCCGTGGGCAGTGTCAACGAGGCCAGGATGGGAGTGGCTGTGATCAACCATCGACTATGCACCGCAGGCCAGGGGTGCCATGCCTGTGTGTCGAAATGCCCCACCGATGCATTGACCATGGATTTCGATGCCCAACGGCTTGTAGTCGCCGTTGAACGTTGTGTAGGATGCGGGATGTGCGAGCACGTTTGTCGCACCGTGAACGATCACATCGCCATCAGGGTCACACCCTTTCGTCTAATGGAATCGCCCCGCTGATTCAGTGTAGAAAGCAGCAACGTTCGGCGGCCAGACCGTAACCATGAGCGGCCGAAATGTCGGGGAACTTCCCACGTCTTACAGATGACTCGGATGGATCAGAATCATGCTTGACAAGCCCTCACCCTTTACCTATCATACCCAGGCTTTGGCCAGGGGTTTGACCTCCGTTATCCCCGAAATGTCAGATAACTTGGTCGAAGCGAGGAGTATATTCTTATGACGAGTAAGCAGTCGGTACAAGGTTCTACACAGACCTCAGCCGCCGTCATTTCGAAATCCCCGATCAAAGATTCGCCTGCCGTCGAACGCGCCCTCAACCGCAGCAAACTCTATCTCCTCGTGTCCTGGAGCTTGCTCTATCCTGAAGACGACGAATTTCTGGA
>JARDZZ010000235.1 GCA_029240595.1 Nitrospira sp.
GCGGAAGAATTCACAGTGATCGTGGAAGGGATTCGAAGCGGCACGGGATCAGGTCACAAGACGTAGGAAAGCAGGGGATACTCAGGCTGACGATTCTCCATTCCGCTACAATCGATTGCCCGTCATGAACTGATAGGCCTCATCGACCGTGTCCACTTCCTTGACGGAGATGTTGAGTTGAAACCCAAGCTCGATGAGATTCCATTCGCTCGTGTGAAGTTGTCCCCGCGGCACGAGCACCGTATGGTAGCCCTCCCGCTTGGCCGCACGGATCTTGTCGGGAAGGCTGCCGACTCGGCCAATGTGCCCACCTGGCTCAAGCGTTCCGGTTAACGCGGTGCCGCGCTGGATGCGATCCCCCTTGAACACGGCAATAAATCCTACGGCCATTGCTGCGCCGGCGCTTGGACCGTCACTCGTTGTTGGCAGATAGGTCACGCCCTGGACGGAGACGGTTCCCGTATGGAGCACTGCAGGGGTGCGCTCGACCGCGTAGTCGAACGCCTGCACCATGGATCCCAGATGATGTTTGCCGTACCGAACGCCTGCAATGTACACCTGAAGTTGAACCGCATTCGGATCAGCCTTTTTGTCCCACCCCATTAACATGATTTCAAAGACGCCCAGGTTGTTAGAACGAACGGCCGCGAGGACGGGCAGTTCAACGTAATCGAGGGCGTAACTGGCGATGGTAGTCAACACAACTGAGCCAACCAAGAGCGAGCCGGCGATGAGTGTGCGCATAAGCATGGAAAGAGTGTAGCAGACCGTGCAGTCTCGTAAAGGAAGTCATCATAGCCGGCCTTGCCAGGAGCCGGAGGCATTCCGTATAAGGGCCCTCATGACTCGACCTGGTAGAGCTGTTGCCATCCTGCTTGTGCTGCTGTACTGCTTTGCGGACTATGCCGCAGCAGAGTGCGTCGTAGAGCTGGCGGTAGCTGGCTCCCAACGGCTCTTCAAAACCCATCTCAGTGCTGGCTGCACTCCCGTCGAGCGGGAGGCTCGTGCGGTCGATGCCTCGGCAGTCGTAGCCGCGCTGAAACGCGGCCAAACCATCGATCTTGCCGGAGTCGTGATTCGAGGTGACGTTGCACTTGATGCCCTGCCGGTGACTGAGAGTCCGCCCGCCATTGATGACATCATCGATCGCGACGACAAAGAGATTCGAGTCATCGGGGGGCCGGTTGCCATCGTCGATTCGGTGGTCCGAGGAACCGTCACCCATCGGACGGCGGTGGGCACACTCGTGTTCTCCGGTCCCGTCACGTTCGTCGGGACCACGTTCGAGCGTATGGTCGATCTGTCGAGATCCGTCTTCACTCAACCAGTCGCATGGTCGGGTGCAGTGTTCTTACGGGAAGGGTATTTCGTGCAATGTCATTTTCTGCGTGGGGTGACTGGAGAAAAAACGGCCTTCGGATCCCACACGAGATTTCACCGGTCGCAGTTTCATGGGCCGGTGACCCTTCAACAATCCGGCTTCAGTGGAATGGCCGAATTCCTCGAAGTTCGTTTCGATCAGGATGCCAATCTTTCGCGGACCTATTTCAAACGCGGGACAGGATTTTCCGGGAGTCACTTCAAGCAGCTGGCTGATTTTTCCGAGACGCTGTTCGACGGGGACGCCTTCTTCACCTTCACGCGATTCGATGGCGATGCCTTTTTCCGGCGCGCGACATTCCGCGCGACGGCCGATTTCGATGATGCGCAATTCAATGCACGGGAAGATTTCTCCAAAACGTTTTTCGAGAAGGGGCCGCAATTCACCAGAGCCAGGCGGTCTGCGACCCATCCCGATTCGTTGGGGATCGAGAATCGTCAGGTTCAATACGTCATTACCCTCTCGCTGTTGCTCTTCAGTGCCGTGCTGATCGCCTATCTGGTTCGGTCCAGATAAACCACAACTAATAGATCGGCTCTTGCTCACTCTCCCCAAAGCTGGTATAAACCACCCTGTGGATAACCAACTCGACGGGGCCGAACAAACCGAGCTCGCCTACCAAGTTCGCATCGAGAACTTTGAGGGCCCTCTCGACCTGTTGCTGCACCTCATCAAGAAGAACGAGATCAACATCTACGATATCCCGATCGCATTGATCGCTCAGCAATATCTGAGCTACATCGAGGCGATGAAGGAGTTGAATCTTGCCGTCGCCGGTGAATTTCTGGTGATGGCTGCGACATTGCTTCAAATCAAATCGAAGATGCTGCTTCCTGTGGAAGAAACCGCCGAAGACGAAGATGACGGACCGGATCCCCGCGAAGAACTCGTCCGCAGACTGCTTGAGTACAAGACCTTTAAAGAAGCAGCACGGCAGCTGGATACGCAGGAAAAGATGTGGCGGGAGATTTACAGCCGACCCGCAGCACCTCACGAAGAAGCCCCGGACACCGATGAGGCGATGCTCGAGAACATTGGGTTGTTCGATCTCGTGGACGCGCTGCAGGGGATTCTCAATCGCAATCCTGGTAAGAAGCTGCTGGAAATCCTTCCCGATAATTTAACCGTCCGCGACCGGATGAACGCCATCTTGGAGGCCCTCGAAGGACAAGAGTCAATCGGCTTCGAGGCGTTGTTTGAGGCCTCCTGTCACCGGCTGCTGATTATCGTGACCTTTTTGGCTTTGCTCGAACTCATTCGGTTGCGAACGGTGCGGGTCTATCAGGCAGAAAGCTTCGGACCGATTTTGGTGTCACGCTCCTTCTCGTTGGTACCGGATCCGGCGGAATTGGATGACTCGGAATGGAGGTAGGCATGGATTCAGCGGCGCTGCAGGATGCAGCTATAGTGAGTGCGGACGAGGCGGTCAATGGAAATGGGGCACTGGACTCGGCAGCGTTGGAATCGGGCGGGGCTCAGGTTGAACCGCAAGAGGAGGACCTGAAAGGAACGGAATTGATCGGTGTGCTCGAGGCGCTGTTGTTCGTCTCCACCGAGCCGGTGCCGGTCTCGCGTTTGGCCACCGTGATTGGAACAGTGTCGAAGTCCGAAGTGGAGCAGGCGCTTAAGGCGCTTGAGCAGGAGCTCGCTCGAGAAGGTCGAGGAATCCAGCTCGTGAAACTTGCGGGCGGGTATCGACTCGTGACGAAATCTGACTATGCGCCATGGTTGAAGCGGTTGGACAAGGCCAAAGCTGCTCAGAAATTGTCCCGGTCTGCGCTTGAGTCGCTGGCCATCATTGCCTACAAGCAACCGCTGGTCCGGGCAGAGATTGAAGACATTCGCGGTGTCGAAACGTCAGGGGTGCTGAGAACACTGCTCGAACGGAAACTGGTCCGCATCGTCGGTCGTAAAGAGGTGCCGGGCCGCCCGATCATGTATGGGACGACCAAATTTTTCCTCGAACATTTCGGATTACAGGACATCACCCAATTGCCTCCGCTGCGCGAATTTAAGGAATTGGGCGAAGCGGAGCAGGCGCTGCTTCCCATGGAACAGGAACCGATGCCCCAGGAGGACGTTGCCGCTGCCGCCTCGGAGCCCGCTCTCTCGACGGATCCAGAGCTGGCGTGGGAATCGCAGTCGTTGATCCCTGAAGCGGTGGAACAGAGCTAAAGAGCATCCGTGATCATTCCTATCTCTTAGCGGCTACCTCCGAGTCCCGCTTTTGAGGTACGCCTCCGCCCTCAATGACGCTGCGACTTAAATAGTCCTTCCGAGTTCGCCGTTCCTCGGAGGCAGGGCTGATTGGTCTCCTACTGCGCGTATTCTTCTCACCCGCCCAACCCTGCGCAATCTTTTTTTACCCAGCCCACCCCCGATGCTTCGCAATCGGTTACCCGCGACGCACGCGAACTTTTTCACCCGCCTAGCCCTGCGCACGCCGAGACGTGCGCTTACCCAGGCGAGCACCGCCTACAAATGATGCTGCCATGCTAGCTTGTTCCTCCCATACGGAGCAGTCTGGATCAGTCCTCACGTGCGCGCGCACTCTATTTCTTTTCTCCTGCGGTTGGACGGTGGGA
>JARDZZ010000236.1 GCA_029240595.1 Nitrospira sp.
GTGCGGCGAGTCGACAGCAACGGCAGGTGACACGAAGACCAGGATCAAAAACCCACTGGTCAGCAGGCAGCGTCGCGCGATGTCGGAGATACTGTCTACCTTCATGCAGGCATGTCAGAGGCTTCTCACGTGAAAGGCCCATCCGGGGAACCGGATGGGCCTCCATGTTTCAGGGGCGGGTGATGGCTTGGGCTACATAAACTTCACGAATTTGTCCTTAGCATCGTCCATCACTTCTGCCGTGATCGTCGCAATACCGCGTTCTTTGGCCAGCCGTTCGATTTCCTTTCGCGCCATCGGTCGGATGAAATCAGGAATATTGTCGAGGCGCTGCTGCGCTTCCGGCGTCCACGACATGCCGTTTGGCGAATCATTCTTTGAATCGTCCATCACTTGAAGAGTAATCGTCTGGTAGCCGTGCTTGCGGGCGAAGGCCTCGACACTGCCCTGCACCATCGGCTTGACGAAAGCGGGAAGCCGATCCAGTTTCTCTTTGGCATCCGGCGTCCAGGTAAAATCAGACTTGGTCACACCACCATTGGCCGGCTTGCCGCCTGAGGTCAAGCCCATTTCCGCCACCATAGCCGAGAAGGGGCAACCCCCGCTGCTTTTCTCGCCGGATTTTGGCGAATGGTCAGACGCCGTCAGGGGCTGACCGCCTTGAATTCTGTCGTTCAAATAGGCCGCCATCTGACCGGACCCAGCTTGCGCTTCTTCCTTCAGCGTTCCTCGGGTCATTTCAAAGGGCTGAGCCTGTGCAGTCCGTCCACCTAACTGGACCCCAAGCGAGCTGACCATCTGCGTTTCACCGGGATTGGTCACCATCGAGAACTTCGCCCCACACGACGGGCAGCCGAAGAAGACGCCGAGCGATCCTTCGCCAGGCTTCTCGACCTTCTCGAAGTTCATATATGTTTCGCAGGTGAGACACACAAATTTCATGACAGCTCCTCTCAGCTCACAATTTTTCCGCCAACACTCTCTTGTAATCCAATAGAGTCCTGATCCGCCCGGCAATGTCCTGATAGCGCTGGATGGTCGGGTAGGTCTCATCGAGGAGAGGCTCACCCTTGTCAAACGTACGGGCGAGCTTGCGATCGAAGGGAATGCGGCCCAATAAGGGGAGATCCAGCGCTTCGCACATGGCGTCGGTGTTGCCTTCGAACAACTCGTTGAGTTCGCCACATGAGGGGCACCGGTATTCGCTCATATTTTCAACGATCCCCAACACCTTGATGCCCATGTCCCGGGCGTACGTGACGGATTTCTGCACGACATCGGATGCCACTTCAGAAGGCGTCGTCACAACAATTGCACCTGCCAAATCGGGAATGAAACCAGCGATGACCGGGGGCTTGTCGGCCGCGGCGCCGGGAGGCAAGTCGGCCAGCAAGTAATCCAGTTCTCCCCATACGACGTCAGCCAGAAACTCGCGAATCACGTTCATCTCCATCAAGCCCAACCAGACCGGGCTGACATCCATAGGACCCTTCCACCGGACCGGCGATGACGTCCCCAGAAAGAAATCCATGGAAGCCACTTTTATCCCGAGTGGCCCGACCGGAGGAACGGCGCCTTCCGGCGTGATCGCCAACGATCGCCCATGAAGGCCCAACATCCGGGGAACACAGGGGCCATTGAGATCGACGTCCAAGAGCCCTACTCGCGCGTGCTGGCGGGCCAGGGCGAGGGCAAGGTTGACGGTCGTCATGCTCTTTCCGACGCCGCCCTTGCCGCTCATGACGACCAGTTTATGCTTGATGCCGGCCATGCGAGCCTGCACCTGCTTCATTTGATCAGTGATTTGCGCAACGACTTTGGCGTCGTCGGTATACTGGAGTTTACCGAGGATGGATTTGAGATCTTTTTCTACGGCCACAAGATGCCTTCACTGC
The DNA here is from genome assembly GCA_029240595.1 of Nitrospira sp. Taxonomy (GTDB): domain Bacteria; phylum Nitrospirota; class Nitrospiria; order Nitrospirales; family Nitrospiraceae; genus Nitrospira_C. Next base: position 1,896 of record JARDZZ010000236.1, read on the forward strand.
AAGAGAAAACCATAAGGGTGGTACGGTAACACAGCAGTTTTAAGCCAGTCAAACGCAGCACGCGAGAAACATTATCATTTCCGACCCTCAGGATGCTCAAAACGGTCTCCAACAAGGCCGCAGGGAAGGCGGCGACGAGGCGTACAGTTTCTATGTACGTCGCAGGTTGACGCCTGACCGAGAACGAAGTTGGAGGCCGCTTTTCAGCATCCTGCTAGATGGAGTACTGGAACGTGGGCTTCGCCCCAATCGCTTGAGCCAACACACCCCGGCGCTTGAGCTCGTCCAGGATAGATTTTGTGGCGGCGTCAAAATCCGCTGGACCAGTGAACACCAGATCGGCATTTGTCGAAGCCTCGTCGGAAATCGTGCTCATCTGAATCGAAATCACTGGCGTCGGATGGACCAATGTTCTGATGGCTTGCGCTGCCTCGGCATAGGCCATGCCGAACGGATTGGTCGTCGAGACCACAATCAACCCCGTATCAGCGAGCAATCGCGCGACTTCACCATAGCGTCGGGCCATCTCCATGGTCTGGCTCCGTTCCCCATCGGCAAGATCGGCATCCAATCCCCTGCGCAGATTCTCTCCGTCGAGCAGGTACGCATGGCGCCCGTCGGCGACGAGCCTTGCTTCGAGTTTTTTTGCCAAAAAAGATTTCCCCGTATGTCTTCCCCCGGTGATTAACACGATTGCGGCACGATGGCCATATTGCTGAGCCCGTTCCTCGATGCCGACTTCACCCTTGACCCACGCGAAGTCTCGCCGGCGCGCCTCTTCCCGGAGAAATTCCTGATCGTCTTTGATCATCTCCGTCACGATCCCGCCGCCGGCAATATCATAATCGTCAACCAGAACAAAACGACCCGTTGCTTCGAATGAAGCAGACAAGTCGAACGCGACCGGAGCCTTGGTTCGCAAGGTCAATTCTCCGACTTGGTTACGAGCTACCTTGTTGCTGCCTGACTGCTGATTCAAGTCCATGGTGTCGATGATCCGATGGATGGCCGCCACCTCGCACTCGACTTCCCTCGTGGCCACTCGCAGGAGATACCTGCGGCCTTGTTCCAGCGGCTGCTTCCCCAGCCAAAAGAGGTTGGCCTTAAATGCCGTCGATACCAGCGGCAACTGCTCCTGATGCGTGGCCACTTCTCCTCGCTCGACGAAGATCTGTTCGTCAAGAGTGATGCCAACAGACTGTCCCGCCTCGGCTCCGGTGAGAACCGGTTCGACATTAAACGCTTCGATCGAGCGGATGTTGGCTCGTTTATTTGACGGTGAAAATACGAGATGGTCGCCGATCTTGAGCCGTCCGGCCGTAATGCGGCCGGCGATGATCCGGCGGGCATCGAATTTGTAAACGTCCTGTACCGGAAACCGCAGCGGCTGCTCCGATCGGGCCGTCTCCTTCTTGAAGAGGCTCAGTGTGTCTAATACCGTTGGCCCCTGATACCAGGGCATGGTGCCGCTCCGGTTGGCGATGTTATCACCGATTTTTGCACTCACGGGAATGATGCGCTCAGGCACCGCACCGAACTGAGCCAGAAATTCGCGATACTCTTTCTCGATACCTTCGAAAACATCCTGGCGGTATCCAACGAGATCCATCTTGTTGACCACGACCGCAAATTGCCGGACGCCCAAGAGAGACAAGAGGTAGCCGTGCTTTTTGGATTGCTCCTTGACTCCCTCCAACGCGTCGATCAGCAGCAGCGCGGCCTCCGCCCTTGCCGCCCCGGAGATCATATTTTTGAGAAATTCCTTGTGGCCTGGCGCATCGATAATGATGTATTGCCGGCCTTTCCACATGAAGAACGTCCGTGCGGTGTCAATCGTGATGCCTTGCTCCTGCTCTTCCAGAAAGGCATCGAACAAAAAGGCATATTCGAATTCCTTTCCCTGCTGCCGGCAGATGGCTTGCACCTTTTCCAACTTGCCGTCTGGTAGAGAGCCGGTATCGGCATAGAGCCGTCCGAGCAGCGTCGACTTGCCGTGGTCAACGTGCCCCACGATGACGATATTGAGATTCTCCGACGATTTCGCCGTACTCATCGTGCT
>JARDZZ010000058.1 GCA_029240595.1 Nitrospira sp.
CCGACCGCTTCCCAGAAGACGAACAGTTGCAAGAAATTGTCAGCGAGGACCAACATGAGCATGGAGAAGGTAAACAACGCAATATAGCTGAAGAAGCGGGCATATCCAGGATCACCATGCATGTACCCGATCGTATAGATATGGACCAGCGTGCTGACCGTGGTGACTAACAGCAGCATGACGGCGGTGAGGCGATCGATCGTGATTCCGATGTGGACGTCGAGAATGCCGGAGGTCAGCCAGGTGTAGAGGCGAAGGGAGGATTCATGCCCCCCGGCGACCTCCATGAACGCAACAGCCGACAAGAGGAGTGAGCCAAGCATGGCTGGGACCGCCACGAAATGGGCCTTGTCCCTGATCCAATGTCCCAGCAGCCCGACAATGAGGAACGAGGCGAGCGGGAGTAGCGGAATGAGCTCGTAGGGCATCGTCACCACTTCAACAGCTGAAACTCGTCGACATTGATGGTCGATTTCGCTCGGTGCAGCGCAATGATGATGGCGAGTCCGACGGCGACTTCAGCGGCGGCAACGGTCAGCGCGAAGAAGACGAAGACTTGGCCTGCGATGTTGTGAAAAGCCTGTGAGAATGCGACAAAATTGATGTTGGTGGCGTTCAACATGAGCTCAACCGACAGCAAGATGATGATGACGTTGCGTCTGACGAGAACGCCGAGGAGTCCGGTCAGAAAGACCACCGCGCTCAATGCGACGTAGTAGGAGAGAGGTACCGTCATCGATCACCCGCCGTCACGCCAATGTCTCACGCTTGTCGTCCTTCAAGATCCTTCTTGGCCAGAATGATGGCACCGATCATTGCGACCAGAAGGATCAACGAAGCCACCTCGAATGGAAACAGGTAGGTCGAGTAGAGCACGTCACCCAAGGCTTCGGTATTGCCAAGTCCGGCGGCTTCGCTCTCCTGTCCGGTCCGGACGACGGCCGCCGTCCCCCCTTTGAGGAGCGTCAGCACGATGGCTTCGATGGCTAAAACAGAGCCGATCGCGGCAGCCACCGGCCACTGCCGGTGATAGCGGTCGTCCTGCCTCAAATTCAGCAGCATGACGACGAACAAGTAGAGCACGAGAATGGCTCCGGCATAGACGATGATCTGAACGGCGGCCAGGAATTCGGCGTGGAGGGTCACATAGAGACCTGCCACATGGAAAAACATGATCAGCAGCGAGAGCGCGCTGTAGATGGGATTGCGCATCGCGACGACCAGCACCGATGACGCCGCAATAACCAGCGCAAAATAAAAAAAGAAGACCTGGTCCATATCAACCCGGCATTCCCGTTAGCGATGAACGCACATCCCTCCCGTCCCGACAGCCCGCGTCCGTTCGGTCGGCCATGGCTGCAATTCAATTCGGTTTCTGTGGGACGTGGCCGAATGAGACGTTGAAAAACGCCACGTTGGGGTGTTGCAGTTCCAGCCGCTTCTCGCGAACTGGAAAGGCACGGTCCCCGATTGCCAGCAGCTGCTCCTTGTTCAAGTGCAGCTGGCGCTTGTCGTAGACCGACCATTCGAATTCGCGGCTCATGCCAAGCGCATCCACGGGGCAGGCATCGACGCACATGCCGCAAAACAAGCAGCGCGTCATGTCCATGTAATATTCCTTGGCATAACGCTTCGTGGGTTCCGCCGGGACTTCCGCGCTCACGACGCGGATGACCCTCGAAGGGCAGGCCGCCTCGCAGAGATCGCAGCCCACACACTTTTCTGTCCCGTCGTCGTAGCGCAACAGACCGAGCATGCCGCGGTAGTTGTCCGGGAGAGTGCGTTTCTCGTGAGGGTACTGCACCGTAATCGGCTTATAGTGAAGCAAGTGCGACATCGTCGCTTTCATGCCGACGAGTATCTCGTAGAAGACGATGGTTTTGAACCAGGCAACAAGCTTCTTCATCTGCGCCATCCGTTCGGTCGGCGGGTCACCGCTTATCCCCTCGGAAACAAATAAACGGCAATTGAGGTGACGACGATGTTCCCTAACGCAATCGGCAGCATCACTTTCCATCCGAATTTCATCAACTGGTCGTAACGCAGACGCGGTAAAGTGGCGCGAAGCCAGAAGAACAGGAAGAGGAAGGCATACGCCTTCACTGTGAACCAAGCCAGATTTTCAATCCAGGCCACCTGTTCCAGGCCCACGTGCGCGAGGATCGTCCCTGGATAGGGCGCATTCCAGCCGCCCAAAAACATGGCGGCGGCGACACAGGATACCAAGACCATGTTGGCGTACTCAGCGATAAAGAAGAAGGCGAAGCGCATGCCGCTGTATTCCGTAAAAAATCCCGCGACCAACTCGCTTTCCGCTTCCGGCAAGTCGAACGGCACCCGGTTCGTTTCTGCCACTGCGGATATGACAAACACGACGAACGCAAAGATCTGAGGCGCCGGCAGCGCGAACACGAACCAATGCCAAAAGCCGCCCGCTTGGGCCTCGGTGATTTTCACCAGGCTGAGTGAGCCCGCAAGAATGAGAACGCCGACGATGGCGAGACCGACGTTGAGCTCGTAGCTGATGACCTGGGCTGCGGATCGGAGCCCTCCCAACAGGGAATATTTGCTGTTCGAGGCCCAGCCACCCAGAATGATGCCGTAGGCGCCGATAGACGTGAATGCCAGGATGTAGAGAATACCGATATTGATGTCGCTGATGACGAACGGCTCTATCGTGATGCCGAACAGTTCGACTTTATGACTTGGTCCGAAGGGCACGACAGCGAATCCGATCAGAGCCGGTACCATCGCCAGAATCGGCGCGAGACTGAACATGAACTTGTTCGCGCCGGCCGGCACGATGTCTTCCTTGAAGAACAACTTCAAGCCGTCGGCAATCGGCTGCAGGATCCCGTAAGGGCCGACTTCCATAGGGCCCATGCGGTCCTGCATCCAGCCGAGCACCTTACGTTCGGCCAGGGTCAAGATCATGACCGTCAGCATGACGACGCCCATGACGGCGGCGATTTGGACCACCGAGACTGCCAGTCTCAAACTCAGTTCAGTCACGATCATGCTCCTTACTCAGATTCTTATTGCGGCCTTGCACGCCCCAAAGGCACGTCCGGACATCGATTGCCAAGCAATCGGTGGGTTGGGTGGGTGAAAACAACCGCCAGGTCGGCGGGTGAGAATGTGCCTGTTGAACATTGGTACTCACTTTCTCCTTGTCACGCAATCTTGGTGATCGTGACTGACGTGGTCCGGAAGGCGGGTACTTTCGTCGCCGGATCAATCGTCAAGTCGAAAAGCTTTGTCGCCTCTTGAGCAAAATGATCGGGAAACCAGACCGTTCCCTGCGGAACACGTTCCACGAGTTTGACGGATGTCGTCATCTCGCCTCGTGAATTCGACAACCGGACGCGATCACCGTCAGCGAGGGCCAAACGCGTCCCATCTGCCCGGTTCATGCGGATGGCGTCGCGGGATTCGATCTCAAGTAATCCCTTCGATCGGGTGGATAGTTTCCCCGAGTGAAACAAGCTCTGAGTCAGGTGCATGGACCAATCACCTCCATGAGGGTGCGGTCCACGCGGGGCCAAAGTATACCGAGTGGAGAGGTCATCGCGATAGCCCCCCGAGACGTAACGATCGACAGCTCCCCGGTCCACTTTTTGAGGAGTGGGTGACGGACCGAGGAGGCCATAGCCCGGAATGACGCTGCGGATCTCTTTCAGCAGGTCCTTGCTGTCGTTGTACTCCATTGGTGTCCCCAACAGCAGAGCGAGCGCGGACAGTATTTCCCAATCGGGCCGACTGTCTCCTGCGGGCTCGACCGCGGGGCGTATGGCTTGAACATGGCCCTCCTCGTTTGTCCAAGTGCCGGCTTTCTCAAGGGGAGCGGCGGCAGGGAACACCACGTGGGCGAGGGCTGCCGTTTCCGTCATAAAGAGTTCCTGGCAGATCAGCAGCTCCAAACTCTGGCAGGCTTCCCGTGTGCCGAGGTGCGATGGCAAGGTCCCGACCGGGTTTTCGCCTATCACAAACATGGCTTTCAAGTGGCCGGTCCGGGCACGTTCGATCATGTCGGTCAAGGTCGCGCCAGGCGTGGAGGGGATGTCCGTGTTCCACGCGCGGCCGATCTTCGCTCGTGCTTCCGAGCTGGCGAGGTCGAGTGCACCAGGCAACAATTCCGACACCGCTCCCAGCTCCACTGCGCCCTGATCGTTGTTTTCTTCGGCCAATGGAGCAAAGCCGCAGCCGGGCTCGGTCGATTTCCCCGTGAGCAGCAGCAGGTCCAGAAGCTGAAGGCAGGCATTATAACCACCCACGCTTCGCAACAGGTCCTGGCCAGTGAGCACGATGAAGCGATGACTTTTGGCGATCGCGGCTGCCATCTGTTTGAAGCTGTCGGGGCTCGATCCCGTCGCCGCCTCGAGTTCAGTCCAAGCGAGGCGTTCAAGCAGCTGTGACAGCGCGGTCACATAGTCGGGCGATTCCTTCTGTACGGAAGGAGCGACATGGCCGCCCTCCATCACGGCTTTGAGGAGGCCGATCAACGCGTTTCCGAACTGTGCCGTCGGCACGCCCACATGGTGATCCGCAAGATTCGTGATGTTGCTGATGGAATCGATCCCAGGTTGCATTAACTCAATCGTCAAGAGGCGGGCCATGTGTTTCTTGACCGCTTCCTTGACCCTGAGCCCCGTCACGGGGTTGGTTTCCGTGATGCTTGTGCCGACGAGGAGAAGGACATCGGCCTCGACGATGTCCTCAAAAGTCACCGTCCAGCGGTGGGTACCTTGAATGCGCCGCATCGCCTGTACCCCGTTCAGGTGCCCGTAGCGTGCGCTGCTGTCCAGGTTGTTCGTGCCGATCACCACTCTCATGAACTTTTGAAACAAGTAGAGATCTTCGTTCGTACAGCGGCTGGACATCAGGCCGCCGAAAGCCTGGGCTCCATGGAGCCGCTTGAGTCGCGCAATTTGCTCCGCCGTGTACTCGAGAGCCTCTTCCCACGTCGCTTCGACGAGGACGCCGTTGCGGCGCACAAGTGGCTTGGTCAGCCGATCCGGCCGGCTCGTGGCATGAAACCCGAAGAAGCCGCGCGCGCAAAGATCGCCGTTGTTGCGGCCGGCCCCATAGGATGAATTGACCTCCACGAGCTCGTTGTCTTTGGTCTGCACGGTGATCTGACAGCCGTCACCGCAATACTGGCAGATGGTATCGGCGCGCTTCAGCATCCAGGGACGATATTCGTACATGGACAAGCGACTGGTGATCGCGCCGACGGGGCAGATCTGCACACAGCCCCCGCAAAACTCGCAGTCCAGCGGATGGGAACCGAAGGCCTTGATCTCGGTCATGGTGCCGCGGCCGGAAGGGGCCAGGGCTTTGACGTCCATCACCTCGTCGCAATAGCGGACACAACGCAGGCATTGGACGCAGCGGTTCATCTGCGTTTCGATGAGGGGACTGAAGTACTCTTTCTGGAAAATGCGTTTGGTTTCGAGGAAACGGCTGCCGGTAGCCGTGTATTCGTGGGAAAAGTCTTGAAGGTCGCACTTGCCGCCCTGGTCGCAAACGGGACAGTCGAGCGGATGGTTGGCCAGGATGAATTCGAGCACCGATTTGTGCGCATCATTCACGACGCTGGTGGCCGTCCGCACGGACATGCCATCTGTCGCGATCGTACTGCAGGAGGTCTGCAGCTTCGGCATCTTCTCGATTTCGACGAGGCACATGCGACAGTTGGCGTCCGGCTTGAGTTTCGGATGGTAGCAGAAGTGGGGGATCATGACTCCCACACGCCGGGCAGCTTCGATGACGAGCGTGCCCTTCGGCACGGTGATTTCCATGCCGTCAATCGTCAACCGAATCGTGGGTGAAGCGGACGCGGTCATGGCTTAACCCCTGGCCCCTACTGGCTGTGGGCGGAGCAGATTCGCGGCTTCCGCCTCGTGGATGAGCGCGATGTATTCAGGCCGCCAATGTTTTAACGTACTCATGATCGGGGCGACTTCGGCGTCTCCGAAGGCGCACACGGTGCGACCGGCGATGTTCTTACACAGGTCCGTCAAGGTTTCGAGGTCCTGAGCCCGGCCTCGTTTGTTCACGATCCGGCGCATTGTCTGTACCAGCCAGGAGCTGCCCTCCCGGCATGGACTGCACTTGCCGCAGGACTCGTGATAGAAAAATTCCATCAGGCGGAGCGCGGCCCACACCATGCTGGTGCCTTCCTCCATGACGGTGACGCCCCCGGAACCCAACATCGAACCCGCTGCGGCGACCGATTCAAAATCCATCTTTACGTCTAGGTGATCGGGTGTCAGAAAGGGCGCAGACGCACCGCCGGGAATGAATGCTTTCAACGGTTTCTCCGACCGCATTCCTCCGGCATGTTCATAGATTAATTCCCGGAACGTAATGCCCATCGGCACCTCGTAATTGCCGGGTCTTTTTACGTGTCCGCTGACACAGAATATGCGCGTCCCCGTGCTCTTGGGCGGAGACCCGATTGCTGCAAACCATTCAGGCCCACGGTTGATGATATGAGGCAGGTTGGCGAGCGTTTCGACGTTGTTCACCACGGTCGGTTTGTTGTACAGCCCGTGCGTGGCCGGAAACGGCGGCTTGACGCGTGGAAGACCGCGTTTCCCCTCCAGCGATTCCAGCAGCGCCGTCTCTTCGCCGCAAATGTAGGCGCCGGCACCGCGATGCACCCAGATATCGACCGTCACGCCGGTGCCCAGAATGTTCTTGCCGATGTAGCCGGCCCGACGGGCTTCGCCAATTGCCTTCTCAAGAATTCGCGCACCGAGCACGAACTCGCCTCGAATGTAGATGTAGGCCGTTTCCGCGGCGATTGCGTAGCAGGCCAGCACGATTCCTTCGAGAATTTGGTGAGGATCTCGCTCGATCAACTGCCGGTCCTTGAACGTTCCAGGCTCGCTTTCGTCGGCATTGCAGCAGAGATACCGCAACCCTTGATAGTCTTTAGGGAGAAACCCCCACTTCACTCCGGTTGGAAATCCGGCCCCCCCACGGCCACGTAGCCCGGACTTAATGACGAGTTGCGTCACTTCCGCGGGGGACACCTTCCCCATGACCTTTTTGACCGCCTGGTAGCCCCCCGTCCGTTCATAGTCGGCCAACGAGCCGGTATACCCGGGGTGGCTCATATTTTTAAGGAGAATAGGTTCGTGCTGCCCCATAACGTCAGCCTATCGGTCTTTCGCTTTTCATCGCAAGAGGTTCGGGCCACATAAAAGGGCCACTCTTGAGGGCGGACGAGCCAGTGGCTGTGAGATCCGCCACGATCCGGTCGAATTTGTCTTCGGTCAGGCACTCATAATAGTCGTCATTGATTTGCATCATCGGTCCGGTTCCGCAGGCGGCCAGACATTCGACGAGGGTCAATGTGAATACGCCGTCGGCCGTGGTTTCGCCTGGACCGATTCCAAGCTTGCTTTTGATCCAGGCCACCACAGTATCAGAGCCGACGAGCGCACACATGAGTGATTTGCAGACCTGGATATGAAACTTCCCCACCTGTTTCAGATTCAGCATGGTGTAAAATGTGGCCGTCTCATAGACTTGCGGGGGCGTCAACTTCAACAGGGAGGCGATTTCTGTCATCGATGCTTCGGTGATGTAGCCGTGCTCACGCTGCGCCAGGTAAAGCAAGGGAATCAAGGCGGACCGCCTGACCGGGTATCGGCTCAGAATCTCGTCAATTTCCTCTTGGTACTTGTCTCTTAACATGTGCCGTTCCTAAATCGGTGAAGCCGGAGCCAGTGTGTTGCAAAAACTGGTCTCCGAGATCGCGCGTTTTCATTGGGGCGAGGGCTGATTGATGTCCTACTGCGTGGCTCCTTAGCGTCACCGATCACACTCTCCCATCACGATGTCATAGGTGCCGAAAATCGTAATGATGTCGGAGATGAGATAGCCTCGGGCCATATGGTCAAAGGCACCCATGTGGACAAAGGACGGAGCGCGGATTTTCAAACGATAGGGCCGGGCACTGCCGTCGCTCACGATGAAAAAACCCAGCTCGCCTTTTGGAGACTCCGACGCGCAGTACGTCTCCGCTTTCGGCGGTTTGAAGCCTTGAGTAAAGATGATGAAATGGTGAATCAGGCTTTCCATGTCCCGCATCACGAGCTGCTTGGGAGGCGGAATATATTGCGGCGCATCGGCGACGATTGGACCCTGCGGCAGTTGATCAAGACATTGTCTGATGATTCTCGCGCTCTGCCGCATCTCTTCCATGCGAACCCAATATCGGTCGTAGGTGTCTCCGTTTTTGCCGGTCGGCACTTCCCAATCCACCTTGTCGTAGACGCCGTACGGCTCTTCTTTTCGAACGTCGTAGGCGACGCCGGATCCGCGCAGCACCGGCCCGCTGCAGCCGAAATTGATGGCATCGTCCGCAGAGATCACGGCCACGTGCTTGGTACGGCCGAGCCAGATCCGGTTCGAGGCAATCAGGGAATCGTATTCCTTCACCTTTTCAGGAAACGCATCGAGGAAGGACTTTAACCGCAGGACCAGATCCGGAGTGAAGTCGCTGTCGACGCCGCCGATGCGATAGTAGTTCAACGTCAGCCGGGCGCCGCAGAGCTTTTCAAACATGTCCAACAAGGCTTCGCGTTCTCGAAACGTCCAGAAAAACACCGTCATGGCGCCGATATCCAACGCCTGGGTTCCTAGCCAAAACAGATGGCCGACGATTCGCTGCATTTCAGCCACAATTGTCCGGATGTATTCCGCCCGTTCCGGTATCGCAATGCCGAGCAGTTTCTCTACTGCGCGTACATAGGCATAGTTGTTCGCCATGGCGCACACATAGTCGAGGCGGTCTGTGTGGGGGATGACCTGCATATAGGCGAGTCCTTCGCAGAGTTTCTCGACACCACGATGCAGGTAGCCCAGGTCCGGGGTCGCTTTGATGATTCGCTCTCCATCCAATTCGAGCACGACCCGCAGGACTCCATGCGTGCTGGGGTGTTGAGGGCCCATGTTGAGCAACAGCTCTTCTCGGCGGCGGGAGCCCGTCGGCGAATCAATCCTGAACGCTTCCTTCTGAGGTTCGGGAACCTCTCCCTCGGCCAGTTCAACCGGAGGTTCGTCTAGTCGGGGGATGAACTCGAATTGGCTGCGCCAGCCCCGACCTTCCGCAGGGAAATCCTTTCTCAGCGGAAACCCTTCCGCATAATCCTCCGGCAAAAGGATGCGTCGTAAATCGGGATGGCCCGCAAAACTGATACCCATCATGTCGTAGACTTCGCGTTCGAGAAACTCGGCGCCTTTCCAGATGCCGGTCACAGAGGCGATGGTCGGCTCCTCCTCGGTCACGCGGGCTTTGAGGCGTATGCGACGGTGGTAAGTTAGTGAATGCAGGTGATAGACGACTTCAAAGCGCTGCCGATCCTCCGGGTAGTCCACGGAGCAAATATCCGTGAGATGGTCGAACGACGCTTCCGGCGCATCGTGAAGAAAGCGAGCCACATCGAGAATCCGATCGGCAGCTACCTGAACGGTGACCTCGGACCGCGCCGTGTCCGCCTCGACGCAGAGCACCGCCTCGGGAAATTTCGTCATCAACGTTTCGATCAGGGGCTGCATGACTTATCTGACGAAGACCTTTTCTCGCTGGATCTTTTCCTGGAGCTTCATGAGGCCGTCCATGAGAGCCTCGGGCCGAGGCGGACAGCCGGGCACATACACGTCGACGGGAACGATCTGATCCACGCCCTGCACGACCGCATAACTGTTGTAATGGTTTCCTGAAGTGGCGCACGAGCCCATGGAGATCACGTACCGCGGTTCAGGCATCTGATCGTAGATGCGACGGATGACGGGCGCCATCTTACGCGTCACCGTTCCGGCCACGATCATCAAGTCGGATTGGCGCGGAGAGGCGCGGAACACTCCCGCGCCGAACCGGTCGATGTCATAGCGTGACGACACGCTGGCGATCATTTCGATCGCACAACAAGCCAGGCCGAACGTCATCGGCCACAGTGCCGATTTTCTGGCCCAGTTCACGACCGCGTCCAGATTGGTCGTGATGATATTCGCCTCAAACTGTCGCTCTAAAAAACTCATTTTTCTCTTTCTATACGTCTTCTTTCTTAGAATGGGATTACGCAGTCCCAGTGTTTGGCGATCAGCCAGACACTATTTCCACATCAGACGTCGGCTTATCTCGCTCGCTCTCGGCCAGGGCTGATTGATCTCCCACTGCGCGCTTGGACGAGTGCCGCCTTCCTAACCATACGATTGATCCGGTGTGCGCGTCCGGCGAGCAAGGGAGATCAACAGCCCTGCCGCCCGCTTTCATGGCGTGCTCAAGGAGCTTACTACGTCCCTTATGACACGGCTCCATACCATTCTAACGCACCCTGTTCATATCTTTCTCAACTGCACATACTCAATCCCATTCGAGCGCACCCTTCTTCCATGCGTACCAGAGTCCCACCAGCAAAATGGCGATGAACACCAACATTTCGACCAATCCCAACAGACCGAGCGACTGAAAGCGCACGGCCCATGGAATGATGAAAATCACTTCGATGTCGAAAATGACGAAGAGCATGGCGATGATGTAATACCGCATCGGGAATTGCACCCGGGCATCGGAAAACAACGGGCTTCCGCTTTCGTAAGGATTCAGTTTGGCACGATATGGACGATGCGGGCGGACCAGGCGTCCGGCCAAGAGCTGGATGGCTCCAAAGGCAATCGTAATGCCGATGAAGAGGAGGATCGGGAGATAGTTCAGGGGAACGGCTTCGTCCGCCATACAGGTCTCGCTACTAGGCCGTCACATGCCGGCTCAACGCCGAGCCAAAAAACGGCCGGAAGGTCAATCCATCGAGTGCCGGTCGGTCCAGTGCCTTGTGTTGCACGAGAATCTTGAAGGTTCTTCCCATACCCTCGGGCTTGAGCAGGTGGATGGCCGCGCGAAATTCAGCACTGTCCGGCGCCAATTGGGCCATCATGTCTTCAATACCCAATCCCATGAGAAAACTCATTTGGTTGGTGAAACCGGTGACGGACAAGCCGGACTGCTCACCCACCGTAGCCAAGGTCGTAAAATCCACGTGAGCGGTGATGTCTTGCTCTCCCACGCGGACGTAGGGATCTTCGCCTGCCATTTGCGAGTGATAGCACAGGAGTGTGCCTCGCGATCGCTCCGGTCCATAAAGATCTTCGGCGGCATGCCCGTAATCGATCGTGATGACGACGCCCTGCTCGAGGCTATTGGCCACCTGGCTCATCCAGCCTGGCGCCCGAAGATTTACTTCCGTGCGATACCCTTCAGGAAGCTCCACATGGATGCGTTGCAGGTATTCTGCGATAGCCCTGGTCGACAGGCCTTGCAGCCGTTCCACGAAACCGTCATCCCGAACGTCCACGAAGACTTCCCAAAGCGCGTGGTCCTTTTTTTGAACCCGGTGGACAGGAAAGGCATCGGGTAATTCGTTGCTGAACATGAGGCCGCGCACGCTTTCCTGCGCGAGACTGCCGACGTCTTCGACCCAGCTCACGCAACCGGGCTGCTCGAGCCACAGCTCGAGATGTCGTTGCTGCATGGCGCGCATCGCCGGACTGCATTCGATCAGGACGTACCTCAGACGGTGTGCCAACGACTGAGGAGCCAGTTGCAGGCCCGACAACACATGACTGGCCAGGAGGCCTTTGCCCGGTCCCATTTCCACGACGGTAAAAGGGTCCGGATATCCCAGCAAAGCATCAATTTGTGCTGCTTGTCTGGCGATGGCTTGTCCCAGGATAGGGTGAACGTCTGAGCTTGTATAAAAATCACCATTCCAACCAATCCGCTCAACACCGGCCTCCGGGAAGCGCATGTAATAGCCGAATTGCGGATGGTAGAGGGCAAGCTCCATGAAGCGGACGAAAGGGATGGGACCCTCACGTGCGATTTCGGATGCAATGGCGGCGACGAGTTGCGGATGGCCGGTGCTCACGAAGAACTCCGGAAAAGACCATAATGATAGGGACACCCCGATCCCATGGGTTGTCTTGTACCCATAAGATTGGGACGGTCCAAAAGTGGGGTAGAGTAGCCTCTAAGAGTGCGCTAAGTCAAGGTGGAATAAGGAAGAAACCTCGTCAGTCCGCTTGCTCAGATGCTTCGTCTCGACCGTACTACGTCTCCTTCGGCTCCACGGCCGGAACGTGTTTCGTTCGTCGCCAGGCGGAACGAAACTGCGAACACTCGCCGCTGCCTGGCTGACGCTCGCCGAAGATCGACACGTACGGTGCCCGCGCCTCAGCAATTCGCAACAAGGCTGACTGCGTTTCTATCGAGGAAGGAGGACAGCGAACCGGGCGTGGGATGAACTGTTTACGCCCCGTGGCATTTCTTATATTTCTTGCCGCTTCCACAGGGACAGGGATCGTTGCGACCGACTTTATCGTCGGTGCGATGGACCGTTGGCGCAGACACCGGTTCTTCCCCACGATTTAATGTGAGCTTGGGCTGCGGCCGGGACAGGACGGGCGGGGGTGGAGCGGACCGTTCGCCTTCCCGAACGGCCTGCACGAGGAAGAGCCGTTCGATCGTATCCGACTTGATGCGTTCCATCATGCCCGCGAACAGATCGTATCCTTCCCGCTTGTACTCGATCAGCGGATCTTTCTGACCGTAGCCGCGGAGGCCGATGCCGTCGCGGAGATGGTCCATTCCCAACAGATGGTCCTTCCAGTGGTGGTCGATCACCTGCAGCATGAAATTCTTCTCCAGGAAGCGCATGAGCTCCGGCCCAAGCTCTTTTTCCTTTCGGTCGTAGGCGTCGCGTACCTGGGCCTTCAGATCTTCAAGGAGCGCGTCTCGTCCCACGTCACGGAGAGATTCACCGCCGTCCTGCTTGCCCTGCGTGATGTCGAGTCCGAACTGGCCCTGCATCATCTCGGCCAGACCTTTCATGTCCCATTCTTCGGGATATTGTTCCGCGGGACAGTACACAGTGAGCGCGGACTCGACCAGG
>JARDZZ010000237.1 GCA_029240595.1 Nitrospira sp.
GTCGGAGGCAAGATCTACCTCGTGGGCGGCTTCGAAGAGCCGAGCATCAGCAATGTGGTGAATCTCTCGATTACCCCGGTTGTCGAAGAGTACGACGCCTCTACAGACAAATGGAGCTCGAAGGCCCCGATGCCGGTCGGCCTGCATCATGTGGGTGTCGGCGTGGTGGGCGGGCGCCTGTACGTGATCGGCGGCTATAAACAGTCCGGCCTTAGCGTCTGGGGGCCAGTCGCCACCCTGTACGCGTACGATCCGGCCGCGAACGCCTGGACGGAGCTTGCCGCGATGCCGACCGCTCGTGGGGCCTTGTCGGTCTCGGTGCATGAAGGCAAACTGTACGCGATCGGTGGTTTTGACGGAAAGGGCAACAGCGCAGCGGTCGAAGTGTACGATCCCGCGAAAAACGTTTGGAGCACGCGCGCGTCGCTGCCCACTCCGCGCGATCATTTGGCGACCGCGACAGCCGCCGGGAAGGTCTACGCCATCGGCGGACGGGTGAAAGGCGACTACCATCGCAATCTTTCCGTCACGGAGGTGTACGATCCCGGCTCGGACAAGTGGACCAAGGCGCCGGACCTTCCAACGGCCAGGAGCGGGATCACTGCCGCTGAGATCGGAGGGCGAGTCTATGTATTCGGCGGGGAAGGCGCGAACGGAACCTTCCATGAAAACGAAGCCTACGATCCGGCTCGCGAGGCCTGGCAGGTGATGGCGCCAATGCCAACAGCACGTCACGGCCTCGGGTCTGGCGTCATTGACGGGCACGTCCATGTGATCAGCGGCGGGCCGACGCCTGGCGGCTCCTTCAGTAATCTCAACGAAGTCTTCTCTCCGCCGCGGAGCCGATGAGTGTATTGTATCGGCACCGCTCACTCCGCTTCATCAAAAGAACGACGATACCTGTCACGCACGGACATCGTGTTGTTCCTTCGGTCGATGAGTTCCCAAGCATCTCCGGCTCCCACGTCACCTTCCGCCACCACGGCCAGATAAAAGCCGCACCGGCCGCTCGCATGAAACCGTTGTGGCATGTCCAGGCGTCCGAACCGCACGCCGAGTTTGTAGCAGGGCATGCGGGGCTGCGTGACTTCGACCACCGCCGAGCCGATGCTGAACCGATCGCCGATATAGACAGTCGATTCGTCCAATCCCTCGGTCGTGAAATTCTCACCGAAACTGCCGTACGGCAACCGCAAGCCGGGAAGCTCGACGCGCCAAAAGGCATAATGCTCGGATGGATAGACATAGACCGCCTTGTCCCATCCGCCATGTACTCTCCGATCGGCTTGCTCGTCCCCGTCTAGCTGGAGCGGGCGCAGCCTGATGCGCCCCTCTACCGGGTCCTTGTAGATGCCGGTCGTCACAGTCCTGCGTCGCCATTGTACCTTCCGCGGACGGCCTACCTGAACGGAAAGCAGCTTCATCACGACCTCCTTAATTGGAGCGGCCCGGCGGATCAGTGCTCCGCTGGAGTTCATCTTCACTCATTGCTCACTGACTGCAACTTCGACCGGCTCCAGCTCGCGCAGAAACTCCACGATCTTCGCACCGATTTCCTCGCCGTGCGTTTCGAGCGCGAAATGGCCGGTGTCGAAGAAGGCGACTCGCGCATTCGGATTATCCCGCGTGAACGCGTGCGCCCCTGCCGGGAGAAAGAATGGGTCTTCTTTGCCCCAGACGGCCAGCAGCGGCGGATGATGCTTACGGAAGTACTGTTGAAAGCGCGGATAGAGCGTCACGTTGTTGCCATAATCGAGAAACAAATCGAGTTGAATGTCCTCGTTACCGGGGCGTGCCAACAGCGCGCTATCGAGCGTATAGGATTCGGGAGCGATGTGCGATTCATTCGTGCCCTGCGTGTATTGCCACTTGGTTGCGTCGGGCGAGAGAAAGGTTTTCAACGCGTTGCGGTTTTCTTGAGTGGGCTCGGCCCAATACCGCTGAATCGGATTCCAGCCGGCGCTGAGACCTTCCTCGTACGCGTTCCCGTTTTGGGACACGATGGCCGTGATCCGTTCGGGATGACGGAGCGCCAGTCGAAGACCAACGGGAGCACCATAGTCGAAGATATAGAGCGCATAGCGGGCGAGGCCGATGGCTTCGGTAAAGCGTTCCATCACATCGGTCAAATGATCGAAGGTATAGGCAAAGTGTGACCGGCTGGGTGCATCCGAGAAGCCGAATCCAGGCAGATCGGGAGCGATGACGTGAAAGTGCCGCGCAAGCGGTGGAATCAGCCCGCGGAACATGTGCGAGGACGAGGGAAAACCATGCATCAAGAGGACGGCAGGAGATGTTGTCGAGCCGGCTTCCCGATAGAAAATGTTGATTCCATCTACGTCTTGCTTGCCGTAGCGGATTGATGGGGTGTGAGCAGTCATACGAACTCCTTTGGTGTGTGCGGCCGGAGTTGCCGGCGACGTTGATGAATTCTGCGGAATGGCCTCAGGACATACTAACTATCTAAACATACTATTGACGGTTATAACACCATTCGGCTAACCTGTCAAATATGGATTTGCCGGTTCGGCGTCACATCCCGTTTCTTTTCGTGGGCAACCACCCGTGTTTAGATTTCATCAATACGGACTTGGTGATCAACGAACAGCCGACGGACTTGTTATCGTCGTTTCAGGACTTGCTCGCCTGGCTCATTCAGGCGCGTCTCCTGACTGAAGAGGAGGCCAAGAGAATCGAACAGGTCGGGAAGCGCCAGGGAGAAAACACCTTGAAACAGGCGAAGGCGTTTCGTAAGGTCCTCCGGGACATGGTCCGACGTCTCGCGGACGGCGAGCCCGTTCCGCAAGCGGCGCTCGAGACCATCAACCACCTGCTGCGACATCGGAGTGGGTATTCTCAGATTAGCCGGCGACGCGGCAGCACATTCGAGCGGACCTACCACTCGGAGCTCGAGGACACCAATCAACTGCTCGGGTTGCTGGGAAAAGTGGCGAGCGATCTCCTGGTCACGTGCACTCTCTCATTGATCAAGAAATGTCAAAACCCCGCGTGCGTGCTTTTTTTCTACGACACGACCAAAAACCATGCACGGCACTGGTGCAGCATGAGCCTTTGCGGGAATCGCAGTAAGGTTGCCGCCCACTATCATCGACACCGGAAAGGAAAGCCATGACGCCGATAGAGCGCACAGTCGTCGGCGTGGATGTCGGTGGCATGAAGAAGGGCTTTCACGCCGTCGCACTGCGGGACAATCAGATTGTGGCCAAGCTCACGAGGTGCAGCACCTTGGAGGTGGCGACCTGGTGTCGCCAGCAAGGCGCAGCAGCCGTCGGCATCGATGCGCCATGCCAGTGGAGCCTCACCGGACGGGCCAGGTCTTGCGAGCGGGAGCTAGCCGGTCTCGGCATGTCTGTCTTCTGTACGCCGAGCCAGGCGGTCGGGGAAGTCCATCCCTTTTACGGGTGGATGGTCAACGGCGCCGAACTCTTTCGGTTGCTCGTGCCGGATTACCGGTTGTACGACGGTCGAACTGCGCCGCTCGATCCCCTGTGTTTTGAAACGTTCCCTCAAGCCATCGCCTGCTCATTGGCCGGTAGGAACCTTTCGGCGAAGAATAAACGGGCGGATCGGCGTCGGCTGTTAGTGCAAGCAGGCATATCGAGCGACGCTCTTCCGACCATCGACGATATTGATGCTGCGCTATGCGCCTTGAGCGCTCAGCATGTTCTCGCTGGTCGCTTTAAGGCCTATGGTGACGCCGCCGAAGGCTTCATCCTCTTGCCTGGCCGATAATTCCTAACAATATTTATTTCGGTCTTTTCCAAGCTTGCTTGTTTGTGCTCTCAGGAGCAGCCTGGCTCAGTCCAAACGTGCGCGCGTTTCGATGCTCCTTCAAAGCTTGCTTGTGTCTCCTCTTGATGGAGTGGTAGCCATGCTGGTCCTACTGCGCCCTTGGACGAGCACCGACT
>JARDZZ010000059.1 GCA_029240595.1 Nitrospira sp.
CGCCCCGATCTCCTGCAGGGAATGCTCGCCGTCGAAGTGTTGAATGATAAAAAAGTAATTCAGCGGCAGGACGAGCTTTTCCTTACTCAATCCACTGGGGTCCCAGAGCACGACGTACTGCTCTTCTCCCTCTTTGATCGGGGAGAACTGGAGATTCCGCAAGACAGGATATTGCTGAGGATCTTTGGCAGTCGTCATGTTTCCTCGCAAGGCAAGTCGGCATTCTAACGAACCGCTTTCCAGACCTGCAACTGCTGGATCGATGGTCTAGTGAAGATCGGGAGGCCGGTTGGGGACGCGTCTCGCCAACAGGACCAGCACGGCGATGGTCAACATCAGCAGCCACCAGGTGGGTCGACCGTAGGAGACATCGGAGAATTCGATGAGGTCGGTCAGTCGGCCGATCAAGAGCGACATGCGTGCCATCACGGTGTACCCGAATGCCGCGCCGAACGCGATCATCAGAAAGACAATCCCGGTCCTCGCGACAATCTTGCCCGGGCCGCTATGTTCAATGGAAAAGAAAAAATAGAAGAGGACCGTGCTGACGCCGATCAAGATGATCACCGCATTCAGGCTGCTGGCCGGATTGAGGAGATTGAAGGAAAAGGTCAGACCGTCCCCAGCCTGGAACAACAATGGCCGTATCGTATCCTCCACCTGCTTGAGGACAAATGAAGAAATTGTGCGGGGTATCGCGAGCCCGCTGCCGAGTCCCACGATAAAGGCGAATGCATAGCGCGACATCCAGGCCGCCCTGGGGACATAGCGCGTCAGCATGAGCAAGCCGATCGCCACCGGAATGAGGAGCGCGATCTGGCCCTCCTCGACAATCGGTTTGACAATCAAGTGCACGATGACGGTGTCATAGGCCTTGACGATCGTGTACCCGACCGAGACGCCGACGTACAGATGCTCGGCGAGCTTGAAGAGCGGATTATCCTGATACAAAAAAGAAAAGATGAATAACGTCAGCCCCGTGGCCATCCATGCACCCAAAATGGTGGCATCCATATCAGTCACCGACACCGGTTGAGGCAACGCCTCATCCTCGGCCTTTCTGCTGCCGGAGTGAGAAATAGAAGAGATTGCACATCGCGACCAGCACAATGATCGCCAGATGGGTCGCCGACTGCGCGTCCATTCCGGCGACCGCCCGCCCTTTTTGCTCGATCAAGCTCTCATATTCGGCCGCCCCGCGCAGTCCCCCGATCAAACCGTTGATCTGCCCGCTGCGGAGCAACGGATAGAGGCCGGGAGCAATGACGCCGGTGCATCCTCCGCCCAACTCGAACTTGTATTTGTCCTTCCCGTACACATACCAGGCCTCAACCCCGGGATTGCCGGCGCCGAGACTGATGGCATAGGTGACGTCTTTCAAGCTATGCACCCCTTCCAGTACGGGAATACCTCTGGTGGGCTTACCTTCGTAGTCGCTGGGGAATGCCGTATACAAATCCTGGCCCATGTTGATGATCACGGCGGACCCCCCGGGGCTCCATCCGAGGAACACATAATCCCGCCCTGGCTCCCGCCCCATTTCGCTTGAGACCTGTTTCATCAACTGATCCGCCATTCCCGTCCCCGAGACCCAGAGCGTCATGGCAACGACGCGTAAGTTTTTGCGAAACGCATGACGCAGCAAAGCAATGGCCTGGGGGTGCAGCTCTGGCTTGGAGGCCGGATCAAAATCGATGGAGAGCAGGAACACGGATCGTTCGGGTAACGACTCGATGTATTCGTAGACATTGCGCACTTCGGGAGAAATCTTGATCGGTAACCCTACCGGGTAGAGCAACGGCAACAGCGTACAGAGTCCGATCACCATAAAGATGATCCGTCGGTCGATTTTTAGCATTCGTTCGGAGAAGGTCATGCCATGCCTCCTCTCGATGCTTGGTGTCCATGCCTCACTCTTTCCCTCCCCCCAAGTATGAACGTTCGACTCCGAAGATGATCTTCAAGGAGAGGGCGATGGTGCCCAGGCTGACGCCGATCAAAATGGCACGGCGGACGGATGCATTCAGTACATTCAGGATCCATTGCGAGACGTCGCCGCTCAAGGGGATCAAATACTCGCCGAGAGGAACCCGGCCCATCATGACGATCACCGCCGCAATCAACAGAACGGCCGCCTCCCGGCTCCTGGCCCTGAACGACCGGTAGGCTGCAGAGGCGATAAAAAAGGCCAGGATGGCGAACATCGTGCCCTGCAACGGCACCATCATATAGCTATAGATCCAGCCGAACGCCGTCATGCTGCCGTCCAGACTCTCTTTCCCGCCGGCCCAGAGCCCCACCGCAATGGTGACGAGCATGCCGGCATAGAGCACGAGGCTGTACCCCCAGCCCGCCTCCTGACGCCTGATCTTCACGGCATGCTGATGAAACAGGCTGGTCACCCCCAAGACCAACGCGAACCCGCCGATGATCTGCAGCCATTTGGTGGCCGATGTCAGAAGCCACTCGGACGCCGGGTGCGGCACATAGTACTGGCCGGCAAAGAGGAGACCGGTGATCATCGTAATCAGCAAGGGCAGGCGGCGGCGCAGAAAGATCATTTGAGATCCTTGAAGAGATCGAGGAACAACTGGGGCCATGACGAGCCGGTCACCGCCCCGATCGTGGCCAGGAGGGTGCCGATCATGATGACGGTCAAGACGATCGCCTTTCCGATATCCTGTCCGCGGAGCGTGCCGATTTGAATTGGCTCCTTGGAGAGATAGGCGCTGGCGGCATACAACTCTTCACCGATGAGCGTGTAGTCGCAGGTGGTGACGAAAAACGGTAGTTGGTGGTCCGAGTCCGTCCCCGCAATTTGAATCGCTCCGGTACTGGCTCCGGTTTCAGTCAGGAGCAGCGATTCGGCGAAATATGACCCCATGAAAAAATTTGCGGCGGGTTTTTTTCGCAGCATGATGCCGTCCACGGCGGCCGTATAGCTGAACTGGTCGGCAGTGATGAAAAAGTTGGCGTCCTCCTTGAAGAGATCGGGCTTCCCGGCTTCGAGATAGGCTTGTTTGGTGATTTCCTGACAGACGGCCATCGTGATCGGATCGCGATGCGGCACCAGTAACTCCGTTTCATAGGCGGCGGTACGCTTGGCCACACGTCCGAGGATCACCGCCGCCGCGATAGTCGAGGGGTCGCTCATGTCGTGGGCACCCGTCAGATACAGAATCGGCTTGCCCAATTCGGTGGACCGGCCGATCGCCTCATCAACGGCATCCAGACCCGGGATGCGACGCAAAAAAATATCGTGTCGCTTCGCATGCCTGATGCTATAGAACACCAGGCCGCCGAAGCCCAACGCCAACATCAAGTTGTTGAGTTGGTTCCAATTGAACCAATTCGCTTCCGGCGTTGCCTGTAACAGAGGACCAACCGCTCGCTCTTCGCCTTCGCGCATCGCGACCGTCACCGTATACGCTGTTCCATCCTTCAGTTCGACACCCTTTCCGCTCCTCACAACATAGTGGTGCCAGGAGCGCTCGGCGGGTCTGGTCCACCAAGCCGCTTTGCTCTCCTTCACGTATCGGGTATTCGCGGGAAATTCTGCAACGACTTTGAGAGCGGCCGGATCGGTGGCGACGCCTTCGCCGATCAAGACCTGATACTGTGCATTCGGGCCGTCCGACGGAGCGGGAGCCCACACGACGGTCACGCTTTCACCACCGTCATTCGGGGTATCAATCACATGAAGACTGGCGGGAGCCGACGGTGCAGCCTGAGCCGATGAGTAAGAAAGAAGTGCTCCCGCAATAGCACTGATAGCGTGGAACCCAATCACCGCGAGGAAGTTTACCAAAGCCCTCATTCCAGCTACCCCAACTCTGGCGACTCTTTTGCACCCGCTCGACCCACCGCGGGTTGGCCGGGTGAGAATAATGCCTGTTTCAACATTCTTAGGCGCCTTCGATTACCTCGATATTCGTCCTGGGAATGACCGCTCGTGTCCCCTCAGCAAAGGTCACTTCGAGTACGCGAACCTCGCTCTCGGTGGGAATCCTGGTGAGATCGGACGGCAGCCCGGATACTTCGCCGATTTTCCCGAACAGAGGGTCGCGAATGATCCGAACGGTATCTCCTAGCCGAATGCCGGCTCGTTGCATCTCAGACGGTGCCTGTCCAGCTGATGACGAGCGGGGAATAATGATTTCGGGGCGAATCACGCCCGCCCGGATCTGCGTGGATCCCGAGATCGAGGCCTTCTGACCCGCATGCCTGGAGAGCAATCGGAACGTCTTGGATGCCATCGGAATGGTCCCAAACCCTTCGGTCAAAATCAGCGTGAATCCCACCTGCTCCGTCCCTGTGATGGCGACACCCAAGTCGTAGCCCAGCAGCGCGCGAAGATCCTTATCATGAATCCCGCCGACAACCAAGCCGGCGATGCCAAGTTCTTTGGCTCTTGCCATCGTCTCCGCCGGAAGAAATGATCCGCCTACCACGATCTTGCCCTTCATATTCGGCGCCAAGTGCGCGGGTCCGAGCGGCTCGTCCGGAGAGGTCACGGCAAGGACCAGTTCGCCCCAGACTTCGCCGCCAATCCCAAAAATCCCCTGCACCAGGCTGCAGGCTGTCTCGACCACGACTCCTTGCTGTGGAATCGTCTCGACGACTCTCCCATCGATATAAGCCAGCAGATTCAGCACTCGAGGTGGTTCCCGCAACAGGACTTGACCGGTCACCGTAGACAGCGACTCGATTGTTCCTGCGACGGGAGAACGGACCTCGGTCTTGAACCATTTGATGAACGGCTTGTTCTCAGCGAGTATTTCGTCTTTCTGAACCGCATCGCCCTGCTTTTTGACGAGATAATCGGTGATCTCATCCGGTGCGATGCTCAATTGGTTGGCCAGATTGATCGGATAGACCTTGCCGGGTAATTCAGCGCGGGCCACGGCCTGATGCGAAGTCACGACATCGCCGTTTTTGACCAACAGCGTTCCCGGTAGCGGCAACAGTCGCCGTCGTCTCACGACCGTTCTATCGGCGACAGCAAGTCCTGGAGTATACGAATGCGCCATAGTCGCTAGAACATCCCTCCGCCTTCAAAAATATTTCTTACCCCGCTTGGAATCGAACCCAGCGGTTCACGAGACAGTGTCTTGAGCATCTGAACCTCATGGCCCCGTGGCATCATCTCTAACCCTGAGGATATAAACCGACTGCGTTGAACCATTTTTTCAGGGCAGCGACCCGTGCAGACTGCTCGGCGGGTAATTGCAATGGACGGCCTCGACCGTCGAGTAACAGGCCCACCGCGCCTCCCATGACCTCCCGCGTCATGGCGGCCCCGGCTCCCGTCCCGAGATTGACCGATTTCGCAGGGCGTAGCGTGATGTTGGCTTTCATGCCGGGCTCCAGCGCAAACAGCCTGAGTTCGCCAAACGCCAATTGGTCTTTCACAAGTCGACCATCGGGAAACACGATCTCGTAGTCGGCGCAGAGGTCGCCTTCCTTCCCCTGTCCAATTGGTGCGATGCAGGTGCCGAGATAAATCATGCAGTCCCGGACAAACACATCGGTCGCAGCTTGTTCATTGATCGTCGAGAGCACCCCCAAGTGCGGCATCATAAAAATGCTGTCGACCGACAGCATGGTACAGCCCAAGGGCTCGTAGGCATCGACCATCATCAGCATCGACTGAATCCGGCGTGGCGCGTGAGAAAGAATTCCGCCGCTTCCGACGATCAGATTCAATGTCAGCATGTCGATCAGCGTGCGTCCCGACGTCTGCTGCTCGAATACGTCCGAAATCGTGCGTTCTTGCTGAATCCCTTTCAATCCGGTGGCCAGCGATTTGTGATGGATCAAGGCCAACCGCAGCGCTTCCCGGGAAATCGCATGCTCGATCTGCAACTCGTCGAGCGTCTGGGGAATCGTCGTGGGCCGGATCATCTTATTCTTGATGCGATTGCGCAGCGTCTGTTCATCGATGGTGAACGGCACCCAACGCATGATGTTCGCCAGCCCGGCCTCGGCCAGCACATTGGAAATGCTGTACGACATGCCGAGGTTCGCGCTCACCGTCCGGTTGAACACCCCGTCGAACACCGAGAAGACGTCGGTGGTTGCGCCCCCGATGTCGACGCCGATGAGATTCAAGTGTTCTCGCCTGGCGATCGTTTCCATGATAAGCCCGACAGCCGCGGGAGTCGGCATGATCGGTGCGCCGGTCATCTCAATGAGTTTCTTGTAACCGGGCGCCTGCTGCATCACATGCTCGAGAAACAAGTCATGGATTTTGTTCCGGGCCGGAGCCAAGTTTTCTCGCTCCAAGACCGGACGGATGTTCTCCGTCACTTCCAGGGCCGTTTTCTCGCCCAGAATCCTCCTCACCTGAGGCTGGGCGTCTTTATTCCCGGCATAGATCAGGGGCAACTTGTAGGTGACGCCGAAGCGGGGACGCGGCTCGGCCGCGGCAATGTATTCCGCCATTTCGGCGACATGCGTCACGGCACCGCCGTCCGTCCCACCGGACATCAAAATCATATCGGGCCGCATCGAACGAATCCGCTCGATCTTCTCATGCGGCAAACGGCCGTCGTTCGACGCCAGTACGTCGATCACGATGGCGCCGGCACCGAGGGCCGCACGTTGCGCGCTTTCTCCGGTCATGTTCTGGACGACGCCGGTCACCATCATTTGCAACCCGCCGCCGGCGCTGCTGGTCGAGATGTAGATGTCCACGCCGGTGCGTGCATCCCTGCAGGGCGTGATGATCTTCTCGCCGTCCAGAATTTTGCGTTTGGACAGTTCTTCAATTTCCGCAATCGCGTTGAGCACACCGCGAGTGACGTCTTCAAAAGGCGCTTCGACCGTCGTCGGTGCCTCGCCGCGGTACGTTTGACGGTATTCGTCGCCGACCTTTTCAATCAGGATGGCCTTCGTCGTGGTGCTGCCGCAATCGGTCGCCACGATGACGTTGAGAGGATAATCAATGACGGGCGGGGTCGAGGAAGAACGCGTCATTGAGCCGATGCCTTTTGCCCTGACGACCTGGCCTCGATGACGGCGATAAGCTGCGAGATCGTTTCACGGCGCTCGAGCAGACGCGCAACCTGTTCGACTTCCTTGGCATTGAATGCGCAATCGATGATGGGAGTGAGAAAATGAAGCGCCTGACTGCCTAAAAAGTTCATCGGTCCCATGGAGTCTAAAAACATCGTGGCAGGAGCCGACATCCCGCGCCGTACAAGCACGTCGGCGATGCGCTCCATCAGCGCGATATCATCCATGCTGAGCGGCCGACTGTCGGAGTGGGTTGAAAAAGCATGTCTAAGACCCGTGCGCAAGTCGCGCAGTCTCTTGGTGAGATGATCCTTGAACAAGGGGCGCATAGGGTTGATAGGACAAGAGAAACGGAGGTCAACGCATTATATGGACGGCTACCGGGAGAGTCAATTTGAGGGACGGCGGAACGGCTTCGCAAGAGCCAACGCGCCACTTTGTGGTCACGGTCGGGAGGTTCGTTTCTCCTTGACGGCGGGATTACGCGCGTTGGCCAATTTTTCCTTCCGTCCCTTTCCAGAGGCGTACGATGTTGTCCTTGTGTTTGACCCAGACCAGCGCGCTGACGAAAATGGCGAAAAGCAGAAACTCTTGTCGCTGCTCGTTGACAATGGCGACCACCGGAAAGAGGCCGAAGGCAGCGAGCGCACCTCCGGATGAATACCGCCAGATCGCGACCGCTCCGATCCAGATCAGCAGCAGCAAGGTGCCGATGGAAGGTGAAAGCCCCAGCACCGCCCCCAAGGCCGTCGCGACCCCCTTGCCGCCTTTGAAGCCAAGAAATGGAGAGAAAAGATGGCCGAGAATCGGCGACACAGCGACCACCATGATGAACGACTCGGTCGTCAGCCACTGCATCGCCGCCCAGCCCATGACCCACCCTTTTCCCATGTCACCCAGAAGCGTCAGGACTCCGGCCTTGGTACCGGACACTCGCAGGACGTTCGTGAATCCCACGTTCTTGCTGCCAACGGTGCGTGGATCAGAAAGATTGAGAGCTTTGGAGACAACAATCCCGAAAGGAATCGAACCCAGGAGGAATCCAAACATCGACAGCAGGATACAGACGGGTTCTTCTTGCATCGATACTCTTCACAGACCTTTGGCCACCACTTGCTTCCAGAAACTCCACACATACAAGCCGCCCGACACGTACCCAAGCACGAGCGACAGATACAGCGTCACACTGCCGGCTAAATGGAGATTGCCGAATTCGGCGAGGACAGTGCCCTCGAGGATCAGCATTGTGATGGCGACCACCTGCAGAGCCATCTTGTATTTGCCGGTCGTCTCGGCGACGATGATCATGCCTTCCCCCGCCGCGATCGCGCGGACTCCGGTGACGGCCACTTCTCTCGCTATCACCAGGATGGCCACCAGCGCACTGACGCGATCGATGTTGACGAGCAAGATCAATGCGGACAACACCAACAGCTTGTCGGCGATCGGGTCAAGCAGCTTGCCGAGTTTCGTGACCTGGCCCGTGCGACGGGCGATGTACCCGTCCAACAGATCCGTGATCGCCGCTACCACGAAGACGAACGCCGCGCTCAACGAACGGTCCGGCGTGGGAGTAAAAAACAGCATCACGAACACAGGGATCAGCAAAATACGCACGAGCGTGATGAAATTGGGCAAATTCAAGGATTCTTGCCCGACCGCCTTCCATGCTTCAAGGACACGATTCATGGCGATGTAGTCGCTCCCTCTTTTCGATAGAATGAACTCGTTAGCACTGAAGCGGGTGTATTTCTCACCCGCCCACCCTCGCGGCGCCGAGACGCCGCGTCTGCCCACATCTCACCCGCCCACCCTCGCGGCGCCGGGACGCCGCGTCTGCCCACATCTCACCCACCCACCTGGTGATTCCGGTTGCAGATTGCATCGTATCTTCGAGCACGCGAATACCATGCAGGCGCTGCTGCATGGTTCAGCTACACAATGCCGTTCTTGAGCAAATCATGCAGGTGAATCACGCCGAACATCTTCCGATCGCTCTCGGCAACCACCAAGGTGGTAATGGAAAACCGCTCCATTTGTTCAACGGCTTTCGCCGCAAGATCATCAGGCTTGATGACTTTCGGGTTACGCGAGGCGAGATCTCCCGCGGTGACTTTCGCAAAGTCTCCGCCCTTATGGATAAACCGTCTTAGATCTCCGTCGGTGATGATGCCGATGAGCTTGCCGCCGGCGTCGATGACCGTCGTCATGCCCAGTTTCTTCGCCGTGATCTCCAGAATTGCCGCCGTGGCCGGCACCGTTTCCGCCACCACCGGCATGTCCGCTCCCCCATGCATGAGATCTCGCACGCGCACGAGCAGTCGCCTGCCTAGCGTACCGCCGGGATGAAATTGCGCAAAATCGTCCTGCTTAAACCCACGCTTCTGCAAAAGGACCACGGCAAGCGCATCTCCCATGGCCAACGTTGCCGTCGTGCTGGCCGTCGGGGCCAGCCCCATGGGACAGGCTTCCTCGGCAACGGACACATCAAGGGTCGCATCGCTGTTTTTTGCCAGAGTGGAATTCACGCGCCCCGTCAGCGAGACCACCGGAATACCGAGCCGTTCGACGTATGGCAGTAACTGTAATATCTCCTGCGTCTCGCCGCTGTTGGAAATGGCGATCAACACGTCGGCCCGGCCCACCATACCAAGGTCTCCATGGATGCCGTCGGCTGGGTGCAGAAAAAAGGCGGGTGTACCCGTGCTTGCCATCGTGGCCGCAATCTTTTGTCCCACGAGTCCCGACTTGCCCATCCCCGACACCACCACCTTGCCCTTGCAACGAAACAGCAGATCGACGGCTTTGCCGAACTGATCGTCCAGTCGCTCGATGAGGGCCTGCACGGCGCGCGCTTCGATCCGCAGGACGCGACGGCCTTCACTGAGACTCCCGCCGTTCGGCTTGTCGGCTGCTGACGTTCCTTTGGTGCCTAGCTTTGTTTTGCTGCGTCGCATATCCGCATCACTCGTTCGAGAAGCGATTTTAGTTGATGGAGCGGCACCATGTTTGGTCCATCCGAGAGGGCTTCATTTGGATTCGGATGCACTTCCATGAAAAATCCGTCGACGCCGGCGCCGGCCGCCGCGCAGGCCAGCGGCTCCACGAACTCGCGCTGTCCGCTCGATTGTGTCCCGCCCCCACCCGGCAGTTGGACGCTGTGCGTTGCGTCGAACACCACCGGATACCCGAAACTGCGGAGGATCGGGAAGGCCCGCATATCCACGACCAGGTTGTTGTAGCCGAACGATGATCCCCGCTCAGTCAACACGATGCGTCTGTTACCACACTCCTCGACCTTTTTTACCGCGTTCCCCATTTCGAGCGGTGACAAAAACTGCCCCTTTTTTACATTCACGACTTTGCCTGTCTTTGCGGCGGCAATCAACAAATCCGTCTGCCGGCAGAGGAACGCCGGTATCTGCAGCACATCCACGACATGGCCGGCTTGGGTCGCCTGGGTCTCCGTGTGCACGTCGGTTAACACCGGCACCCCGATCTGTTTTTTCACCTTTGCCAACACCTCAAGTCCCCGCTCCAGCCCCGGTCCGCGAAACGACGTGATGGAAGTCCGATTGGCCTTGTCGAACGACGACTTGAACACGTAGGGCATGCCAAGCGCTCTGGCGATTTCAGCAATGTGACCGGCTGTTTCGATCACCAACTGCTCGCTTTCAATAACACAGGGACCGGCGATCAAAAAAGGACGCTGACCCTGACCGACCGTGAAGGTGCCGATGTCTACAAGATGCGCCATGGCGATAAACTATGGTTTTCGGCTGAGATGCTCAACGAGCCGAGAAGAAGTTGGAAGCTGTTTCAGCATCTCAGCTCAATGTCCGAGCTTCTTGCGCAATGCCGCTCCGACAAACCCGCTGAACAGCGGATGCGGGCGGTGCGGACGCGAACTATATTCGGGATGAAACTGTGTGGCCAGAAACCAGGGGTGATCTTTCAACTCGACGATTTCGACCAACCGCCCGTCCGGCGAGAGCCCGCTCAACACGAATCCTTTGGCCGTCAACTGCTCACGGTAGGAGTTATTGAACTCAAAGCGATGCCGATGTCGTTCACGCACTTCGTTGACGCCATACATTTTGTGCGCGAGCGTCCCCTCAGCCAGCCGGCAGAGGTAGCTCCCCAGCCGCATGGTGCCGCCCTTATCGCTTATGCTCTGTTGATCCTGCATCAGATGAATGACGGGATGAGGCGACCGCTCGTCGAATTCGGCGCTGTTGGCGCCGGCCAAGCCTGCCACGTGACGGGCAAATTCGATGGTCGCGCACTGCATGCCAAGACAGAGTCCCAGAAACGGAACCTGACGTTCCCGCGCATAGCGGATCGTGGTGATTTTGCCCTCGATCCCGCGTGAGCCGAAGCCGCCGGGAATAAGAATGCCATCCGCCTCTCGGAGAATCCGTTCGGTTCCTTGCCGTTCGATATCCTCCGACTCGATCCAAGTAATATTCACACGCGTCTCATGGTCGATTCCCCCGTGAACGAGGGCCTCAGCCAGGCTCTTGTAACATTCCTTGAGGCCGGCGTACTTGCCGACGAGAGCCACTGCAATTTCATGCTTGGGATGTTTGATCTTCTGTACCATGGCATCCCATTCACGCAGATTCGGCGGCCCCGTTTCTAACTTGAGCAGCCGGACGATGAGTTCGTCCAAGCCTTCCTTGCGGAACACGATCGGCACTTCGTAAATGGTTTCGACGTCCTTTGCGGTGATGACGGCGTCTTTCTCGACGTTGCAGAACATGGCGATCTTCGCCTTCATCTCCGGCGGGATGTACCGGTCCGTGCGGCACAGCAAAATATTCGGCTGGATACCGATTTCGCGCAACTTGTTCACCGAATGCTGCGTCGGCTTGGTCTTCAACTCGCCTGCCGCCCCGATGTACGGGACCAGTGTCAGATGGACGTACAGGACGTTTTCACGGCCGACATCGTAGGGCATCTGGCGAATCGCTTCGAGAAACGGCAGACTTTCGATGTCGCCGACCGTCCCGCCGATCTCCACGATGGTCACGTCCATTCCTTGGGAGATCCGCATGATGCACTGCTTGATCTCGTCGGTAATGTGCGGCACAACTTGGACCGTCCCGCCGAGATAGTCGCCACGCCGCTCCTTCGTGATGACGGAATTGTAGATACGGCCGGTCGTGTAGTTATTTTCTTTCGTCAACGTGAGCGAGGTGTACCGTTCGTAATGACCAAGATCCAAGTCTGTCTCTGCGCCATCGTCGGTGACATACACCTCGCCGTGCTGATACGGGTTCATCGTGCCGGGATCGACGTTGATATAGGGATCAAGTTTGAGAAACGTGATTTTGAGTCCGCGGCTTTCCATTAGATTGCCGATCGACGCCGAGGCCAGCCCCTTCCCGAGAGACGACACGACCCCGCCGGTGACGAAAATGTATTTGCTCATCATGGTCTCCATCCGTGGCGATCGAGCGAACCGAATCCGCATTCAGTCATAACTGATTCAATGTTTCAAGCTTGTCGAGCGTCAGTCGTCGCAACGCTTCACCGGCCTTGGTCGCATCGGCCGGAGTATCGATTCGCAATGATTCACGACCGGTTTCCCAGACATGGATGGTAATGCCATGGTCCAGAGCACGCAATTGCTCCAATTTTTCAGAGTCTTCCAACATCCCGGTCGGCAAAGCGGTCAGCCTGAGCAGTGTCTC
>JARDZZ010000238.1 GCA_029240595.1 Nitrospira sp.
CCCGCATCACGGCTCCTAACAGACACAGCCAAGTCCCAGAGGAGCCTATCTTGCCCTCACAAGCGAGCTGAGCTAAGCGCTCTCGATGGATTCTATTCGGAACTCTCTTTTGGTCCGTGATCTGAACGTGGACATCCCCATCCCAAGCCAGTACCGGAGACATCGGAAGCATCGTCGAAAAATTTGTCGTTCGACAATTCCCCGATGCGGCCAGTCATTACTGGGTCATTAATGAAACGCAATGGGATGGAGACGAAATGATCGTCGACGTCCAGGCCATCGTGAAAGAACGACGAGACACGGAGCCGACGTCGAGTCGATTTCTTCTCTTGATCGTGGCCGGGGAGCTGAAGGGGAGCCAAAACGTCCCGCTTGAGCCTGCTGCAGACTGCCGGACCGAAGAAACGTGATAAAACACCAGCGCCCCCACAACCTTAACGGCTGTGGGGGCGCTGATCATCTCTCCCGTTCGACAACTACTTAATCATAATCAGCTTACCACCCACGTGCGCAGGATGCAGGTGGCAGCGATATTTCAGGAGGTTTCCGCTCGTCGCATAAAAAAGGTCGCTGGTTGGGATACCGACATACTTGGTCTCGCCGGGCTTGAGAACTAACTGAGCCTTCAACACTGTAGGAGCCGACTGCGTCTCCTCTGCCGTCAGCAAAAAGCCGTGCTCTGCCGTCGAACTGTTGGTCACCTTAATGACCACAGGCCGGCCGGCTCGCACTTTGAAGTCGATGGCGGTCATCGGTGGATACCACGTCTTGAGGTTGCCAATCTCAATAGCATAGAGCTCGGCGTCCACGTCGAGTTCCTTGAACGGCTGACCGACCACCGATCCGGTCTCCAAATCGCCAACTTCGACTCCGCCGGCCTGGTGCGCCAGCGCCGAGGATGCGCCTGCAATGACCATTATGAGGCCGAAAAAGACCCATAACATCGTCTTGCCCATGACCTACCTCCTTAAAAAGAAGAAGAGATGTGATTAGGTTGGTAAATAACTACCGCCACGATCAGGTGGCCTTGACCCTTCCGACTACCGTTGATCCGATCCGCGTTATCACTACTCACTTTGGTTCTCTAAATTGGGAGGCAACCTTATAGCACGAGCTCGAAAACGGAAGCAACATCGTTCATGCCGTGAGTTTGGGGCAACCACCGGTCACCGTGTCTGGCCTGTCCACAAGACAATCAATTCAAAATCAATGTTTTGCTAGCGATCGCCTCGGGGTTGGTTTTCACCTGTTTCCGTTCCGATGAGGAGATCATAAGGGGCATAGTCATCGGTTAGCACCGCGCCTGATTCCCAGGGTTCCGTCCGCCGGGTCGACAACAAGGCGATCGCCTCCGAGGGAAGACGCTGTCGTTCAACCAGTGCAGCAACCTTGGCGGCAAAATCAAATTCCGTAGTGTGTTCGACAGGCTCGCCAGCAAAGAACAAAAGATTTTCGGCATTCGATTTGGACGGCCATGGTCCTTTCACCGCATAGGTTTCGATGACGGGGAAAGACTGCTTCATCGTTTGCACGACCGCTTTGGCTCTTCCGAGATCGCCCCTGTTTCCGGATGCCGCCAGATTTACGACGACGACGCCCTCCGGCGTCAGATGCTTTCGCAAGTCTGCAAAAAATTCTTGAGTCGTCAGATGAAACGGCACGAGGTGTCGAGCGAACGCATCGACCCAGATCAGATCGTACGTGTTAGCAGTACCGTTCAAGTAGGCTCTGGCGTCACGAACGTACACATGATGCCGAGAAGGAGGACGGTAGGAAAAATAGTCTTCGGCCATCCTGACGACCACAGGATCAAATTCGACCACATCCAGATCTAAATCGGGCCAATACCGGGCCAGCCACTTCGCAAAGGATCCGCCGCCATGGCCCAGAACCAACGCCCGCTTCGCCTCAGGCACCAGCGCCAGGGACGACACCATGAGCTGGCTATACGGCAGAAAGAGGGTGACCGGTTCAGCCTTCCACATGACGGCATGAAATGTTCGGTCGAGGACGAGATAGCGAAACAGATCATCTTCGCGAATTCTGACTTGTTGATAGGGACTGTCTTCCTGATAGACCGGCGGCTTCAGCATGTGGATGGGAGACCACGCGCCGACGGCCAGCCCTCCGATGAGCATCGCGAAGAACACCACGGTCATCCGATTGGCGGCCGTGCCTTTGACGAGCCACCACAATCCCAGTCCCGTCTGCATCAGACCGAGCCAAGCGACTAAGGCCTGGCTGCCTATCCATGACAGGAAAAAAAAAGCCGTTCCCCAGGTGCCCGCCAGGCTTCCGACTGTCGACAGGGCGATCATCCTGCCGGTATGTCGTCCGAGATAGTTCAAATCGGAGACGGCGAGTCGGAGCATCGCCGGCAACACGCCGCTCAACCCAAATGCCGGCGGGGCGAGCAAGACGGTGGCCGCCAGACACGGTCCCCACCTGGGATCTTCGACCACACCCGCCACCTTGAACAGAATTGGCTGGCTCGCCCATGCGATGAGAAACGTCCATGCTCCCGAAAACAGAAGAAGTCCCGCGAGCACGTGCCCCCCTGGGAGACGATCAGAAATCCAACCCCCGAAGGCGTATCCGCTGCTCATAGCCGCCAGGATGACTCCGATGAGAGCCCCCCACACAAAGAGCGAGTTGCCGAAGACAGGAGCCAGCAGGCGGCTACCCAGAATTTCCAACGCCATCACCACGGCACCCGTGACGAACGCGGTGAGGAACAGGAACCAACTGGGATGGTGCATTGGCACGTGCTGGGTCATGCAGAAAGAAGGGGTTTCATGAATGCTCTTTCGGCGGCGGCTTTCTTGTGCATGTGTCGCGAGGGGCGTTCATAGTAACCACCTGGTCCGGAAGCTGTCAACGAAGCGTGCCTCTGCGTGTGTCTGCAGGTATACATGAATCCTCTTTGCCCGAGGCGACGACGCAGAGTATACTGCGCTGGTCCATCGCGTAGAGGAGGCAACGACGTATGCAGATCAGTGTCATCGGAACCGGGTATGTCGGACTGGTCACGGGCGCCTGCTTCGCCGAATTCGGCGTCAACGTACTGTGCATGGACAACGATGCGAAGCGCATCGCGCGCCTCGAGAAAGGGGACGTCCCCTTCTATGAACCCGGCATCACCGAGCTGGTTGCGAAAGGCATCGGCCAAGGCCGCCTCAATTTTACGGCCGAACTTACAAGGGCAGTTGACCACGGTGAAGTGATTTTTATCGCCGTCGGCACACCTCCTAAGAAGGACGGCTCGGCCGATCTCTCGTTCGTTGAGGAGGTTGGACGCGGAATTGCGGGCAAGATGGCCTCCTACAAAGTGGTCGTCACCAAGTCGACGGTTCCCGTGGGCACAGGCGCGTTCTTACAACAGGTCATCGCCGGTACACAGGCCAGGAAGGTCGCCTTCGATGTCGTATCGAATCCGGAATTCTTGCGCGAAGGCTCGGCTATCGAAGACTTTATGAGGCCAAACCGCGTCGTGATCGGATCGGACAGTGAGCGTGCCGTTGCGCTGATGAAAGATTTGTATCGCCCCCTTTACTTGATTGAAACTCCGTTTGTCGTCACGGATGTGGCCACGGCAGAAATGATTAAATATGCTTCGAATGCATTTCTCGCGACCAAAGTCTCCTTTATCAACGAAATTGCGACACTCTGTGAACGGGTCGGAGCGGATGTTCAAACCGTAGCCAAGGGAATGGGCTTGGACCAGCGCATCGGGTCCAAGTTCCTTCATGCCGGTCCCGGATTTGGTGGATCGTGTTTTCCAAAGGACCTTGCCGCCCTCGTTCAAATGGGCGAGAAGGCCGGTTACCCTATGCAAATCGCCGGCGCTGCGGCAGCCGTCAATGCGGAGCAACG
>JARDZZ010000239.1 GCA_029240595.1 Nitrospira sp.
GTGGCGGCCAACAATGGAAACTGGCAGTGGTGTGCCTCCACCGGAACGGATGCGATGAGAGGATACCGCATATTCAATCCGGCTCTCCAGAGCAAGAAGTTCGATCCGGAAGGCCGATATATCCGAGAGTATGTTCCAGAACTGGCACAGGTCATGGACCGGCATATTCACGAGCCACATCTGATGACCGATGAGGAGCAGGCACGTGCCGGCTGCCGGATCGGTGTCGAGTATCCCGAGCCGATCGTGGATCACAAGCAGGCCCGCGAAAACTATCTCGCGCTGGGAAAAGCTGAGGTCATGAAATGACCGGCCAGATGCTTCGCCTCGGAATCAGCCGCTGTTTGCTTGGAGAATCGGTCCGCTTTGACGGAGGTCACAAGCACGACCATTTCCTCACCGACGTGCTCGGCCGTTACGTCGAATGGGTGCCAGTTTGTCCTGAAGTAGAAGCTGGCCTGGGAACTCCCAGAGAGGCCATGCGGCTGGTCGGCGATCCTGACCGTCCGCAATTGATCACGGTCAAGAGCGGGATGGATCATACTGAAGCGGTAGAACGAGTGTCGGCGAACCGTCTTCAGAATTTGAAGAGGTTGAGTCTTTCCGGCTATGTCTTCAAGAAAGATTCACCGAGCTGCGGTATCGAACGTGTGCGGCTGTACAACCAATCTGGCATGCCGAGCCGCCAGGGCGTCGGCATCTTCGCGCGGGCCTTCATGAATCAGTTCCCCTTGATTCCCGTTGAGGAAGAGGGACGACTGTGCGATCCCGACTTGCGTGAAAATTTCATCGAGCGGGTGTTCTCCTACCGGCGCTATCAGGAGCTTCTTGTGAAAAGCCCCTCCAGGCAGTCTGTCGTGCAGTTCCACACGATGCACAAATATTTGCTCCTCTCCCATAGCCATCCTCACTATGAGGCGCTGGGACGGCTCGTCGGTCAAGCCCACCGCTATCATCCAAAAGAGCTGGCCATGAAATATGGAGAGCTCTTCATGAAGGCGCTGGCCGTGAAAGCCACGGTGCGGAAACACGTAAATGTACTTCAACACATTGTTGGATTCTTCAAAACTCGGCTGACGGCCCAGGAAAAACGCGAGCTCCTCGGCGTCATCGACGACTACCACCGAGGGCTCACACCGCTCATTGCGCCGCTGACACTTATCAGGCATTACGTGACGCTCTTCGATGTGAGCTACATTCACGCGCAGGTCTACCTCAACCCGCATCCGAAGGAATTGATGTTACGCAACCATGTCTAGGGGGACCCAATGGTGACAGGTAAGAAAGGCCTGGTGCTGGTCGGTCACGGGGGAATCCCTAAGGACTGTCCGCAGGAGCTCGTGACAAAGTTGAAGCGGCTTGAAGCGCAGCGCCGCGCCCAGAACCTGCCGCCGTCTCAGGAGGAAACTGAACTCGACCAAACGATCCGACGGTGGCCAAGGACTGTCGCCACCGATCCCTACCGCGCTGGATTGGAAGCCGTCGGTGCCGCATTGCGACCGCTGCTTGATGGTGCTCTCTTTGCATTGGCTTACAATGAATTCTGCTCTCCGACGGTGGAAGAATCGATCGAAGAGCTTATCAGACAAGGTGCGACTCACATTACGGTGGCCACCACGATGTTCACACCCGGCGGAGCCCACTCTGAGGTCGAGATTCCGGAAATCCTTACTGGTGTCAGAGCGAGACATCCGGAAGTCGCAATCCACTACGCATGGCCGTTCGACGCCTCGACGATTGCTCATTTCATGAACGAGCAAGTACGACGGTTCATGTCATTATAGTTGGCCAAGATAGTTGGCCAAGGGACCGCAGCGTTAGGACGCTTCGGTATGAGACAAAGAATGGGCGTCGATCCGAGCCTGGCGGATCAGACTTATCACATCATGATTGTGGAAAAGGTGAAGGAAAAGGTGCGGTGGGAGCTCAGTGGAAGAACGAGTCTGTGATCAGGAGAAGGAGGGAAGTGGTGAGAATCGGGACTTCCGGCGGTCTATCGCTTCGCGAAGGAATGCCCAGAAGATTCCAATTAGCAGGCTAAGTATCCCTGCGATCAGAAGATTCAACGCGATCTTGGGTCGGCTCTTTCGCTCGGCAGGAATAGCGGGGTCGAGCACCTGCACGGTAGGAGTATCCCGCGCTTCCGTCAGCTTGGCCTGCTCATATTGGGAGATTAATAAGGCATACAGGGTCTCTTGAACTTTCAGGTCTCGGGCCAACCGACCATACTCTAAGGCGAGCGTCGGTACACTCGTGATGGCTGGTCGTAATCGATCTCCTGGCAGACGATCCTTTCCGCTTTTGCCTGTCTCCATAGTTTGCAGTTGCTTTCGCAATTCATGGATGCTGGATTGGACTCGGGCCACCTCAGGGTTGTTCGGAG
Source organism: Nitrospira sp. (assembly GCA_029240595.1). GTDB lineage: Bacteria > Nitrospirota > Nitrospiria > Nitrospirales > Nitrospiraceae > Nitrospira_C. The sequence continues at coordinate 2,384 of JARDZZ010000239.1, forward strand.
ACAGATAGGATCCCATCACCTGCAGCTGAACCTCCTGCGCCATAATCTGGGCTTGAATCATCGCAGTGGCTTCGATCATCGCTTTTGATTGTGCCTCTATGGCCACCGTTCTATTCTGTGTTTGAAACTCCTTGAGCGCGTTCTCGACTTTCACCAATTCGGTTTGAGTTTCGGCTACTCGCTGTTCGATGAACTTCCTATTCTCTCTCGCTTTACTGACACTCAACGTTTGGTTCAGATGGTCCAGATTCGAGACATAGAAGTTCGCGATATCGGCTGCCAGTTGAGGATCTTTGTCTTCGACCGTGACCTTGATGACCTTTTCTTTGCTGAGAACGATACGGGTTGCTCCTTCCAAGGCGGAACGCGTGTCCTGCATGGTCTTCGTCTCGTAATGTTCCATCAGGTTAAACTTGTGGATGACTTCATCCGCCATGATTCGCGATTTAAGCATGGCGTTAAACACATCCGTCGGTGTCGCCGGTGCGCCGGGGAGCGAAATTCCCAAGCTCTGAGCGGCGCTTCCGGCACCGCTGGAAGACAGCAGCGAACCCAGCCCCATTCCCAACCCGGTGTTAGACTCCAATTGTGGAAGCAATGTCGCGGTCGATTCGAAGATCTTGGGCATCAACAGGCTCACACATAAAGTCGCAAGAACCATCACGGTGCAAAAGATCACGATGGCCTTACGCCTCGAGTAAATAACCTGCCAATAATCAAACAGGGTGACGTCCTCTTCGCGGTGGATGCCCGTCCCGGGCTGGTCAGTCTGGATTGTTTCGTCTATCTCGGTGGTTTTGTACATCGGTCCGTCCAGCCGATTGGTTGTTCCGGTGAGATCAGATATCCGCGGGCGATACTATCGCCCGATTACCGCAATTCCGGCAGCCGTCAGTGCTACGCTCCCGATGATACTCGCGACGCTCTGCCATAATGACAGTTGCGGCGTTTTGGCTTCGATCTTTTGTGGAATGACGATGGTATCGCCCGGCTTCATGTCTTTAAGACGGACATAGGCACCCTCCGTCGAGCCGTTGGCTTTCACCACGTACATTTCGCTCTTACTCGCATCTTCCGTCATGCCACCGGTTTGTTGGACGTAATCCTCCAGGTTCAAACCAACTCGATCGACGACCGTGCTCGGGTTCTTGACGGACCCGATCACACTGACAGTCTTTGGCGGTTGAGGGATCATGATGCGATCCTTGGCCTCCAGCATGAGGTTGTCTTCTGATCCTTCCAATTCTTCGATCGTCCGGACATTGACCACGACGCGGCCCAATTCCACACGAGCAGCCACCGCTTCAAGCTGCTGAAGCCGCAGATTGAGCACCTGCTGTTCTGCCGCCTGCCCAGCCGCCGCGCCGCCGTCGGGTGACATTCCCACTGTGCCCGCAGCAATGGCAGCCGATTGGGCCGTGAGCCGTTGCCTTTCTGCCGCAAGGAATCGATCAAGTTCAAGCTGTTGACGC
>JARDZZ010000240.1 GCA_029240595.1 Nitrospira sp.
GCCCCGAAGAAACAGGACGATTTTGTTGCGTACGTCGACGCCGGCATAATCGTCGACGCCGCGAGATGGATCGGCTATTCCGTATCCGACGAACACGATTGGGCCACGGACATCGGCCGAGGGAGAGTCGAGGACAGGCAAAAATTGCGTGCCTGTCACAAGCGAGCGTCGTTCCTGCGGTCGCACGAGTTCAAGCAGCACGTCTTCGCCGATTTTTCGTGTGGGCACCGAGTGGGTTTGTTTCCATTCTTGTTGTGGGAGCGGATTGGTCAGGCTTTGTCGGGGAGTCGCTGGGGCTCGATGCAGGCGGAGTTCCGAGAACCGATGAGTCACGAACGCGGCTGAACGTTCGTCTTCCAGGCTGCCCGTTTGCCGACCGGCAAGGGTCGGCGCGCTCAATACGCTGATATCCGCCAGCATGCGCTCAACGGAGATTTGATTTAATGCGGTAGGAAGCCAGTCGGATGACGAGATCGACGAGTCCAGCGGGGAGCCGGCAAAGGCCGTGGTCAGGCAGATGCAGTGCAAACAGAGAACCTGGAATAGGTGAATGAACTTCATGGCGTCCGCGTCTCGAGTCGGCACTATAGCATGGACTGTGAGATTCATTGCAGGTGAAGAGTCGGCAGGATACTATGGCCAGCGCCGAACGGAGCGATTCATTTTCGATCCATCATGATTGAACGAGCGTCCAATCGCCTCGCTTCCGAGTCAAGTCCCTATCTTCGACAGCACGCGAATAACCCCGTGAACTGGTATGCCTGGGGTGCCGAAGCGCTCTCCCGTGCCAAGGCGGAAGACAAACCTATCTTGCTCTCGATCGGTTATTCCGCGTGTCATTGGTGCCACGTCATGGCCCACGAGTCGTTCGAGAACGCTGAGATCGCCGCACTGATGAATCAGCATTTCATCAACATCAAAGTGGATCGAGAGGAGCGTCCTGATCTCGACGACATCTACCAGAAGTCCGCCCAGGTCTTTACCGGTCGGGGCGGCGGTTGGCCGCTCACCATGTTTCTGACGCCCGCGCAAGAACCCTTTTATGGAGGCACCTACTTTCCCCCGGTGCCGCGTCACTCTCTTCCGGCGTTTCCTGACGTCTTGCGTGGAGTGCTCGAAGCCTACCGTAGTCATAAAGATGAAGTGCAAAAAAACGTTGAGCGCGTGAAGGGCGGCTTGCTCAAAGTCGGGGTTCCCACGGGGTCTCAGGCGGTGACCGAGCGACTTTTGGAACAGGCGGTTAGCGAACTTGGTCAGTTGTTCGATCCTCTCCATGGCGGGTTCGGTGAAGGGCCGAAATTTCCAACTGTCCCACCGTTGAGTCTCATGTGTCTGCGGTCCGTCAGGACCAAAGACTCAAGACTGCTCGATATGGTTCTCCTTCAGCTGCGGAGAATGGCGGATGGGGGTCTGTATGATCATCTTGGCGGAGGGTTCCACCGGTACTCCGTCGATGCAGAATGGAAAATCCCACATTTCGAAAAAATGCTGTACGACAACGCCCAGCTTGTTCGTCTATATCTCGACGGATGGCGGCTGACGAAGGAAGAAGGATTCCGCCGGGTCGTGGAAGAGACCTTGGACTATGTACGACGTGAACTGATGCATTCGGACGGCGCTTTCTTTGCCGCACAGGATGCCGATAGTGAAGGCCGAGAGGGTGCATACTTTTTGTGGACCCATGATGAAATTGTATCCGAGCTGGGATCGGACCTGGGCGGCGAGTTTTGTCGCGCGTACGGCGTCACGACTGAGGGGAATTTTGAAGGGAAGAACGTGCTACATCGGCTTGAAGGGGGACGCCTCACCACCGAAGAACAGGAGTCAGCTGAATCGACATTGAAACCGGCCAGGGAGAAATTGCTGGCGGCGCGAGAACGACGGGTCAAACCACTGCGTGACAGCAATATTCTGACCAGTTGGAATGCCATGATGATCTCTGCCATGTTCGACGCTGCGGTGACGTTGAACCAGCCGACCTATCGCTTGGCCGCCGAAAAGGCGCTGACGTTTCTCCTGGACTATGCGTTCGTGCACGGGCGCGTCTACCATACGGTTGTCGAAGGGAAGGGACGACTCAATGGGTATCTCGATGACGCCGCTTGGCTAGCGGCCGCACTGCTCGATGCGTTCGAAGCGACTTCTCACCGCTGGTATTTGGACCAGGCCCGGCTCGTGACGGATTCTATAGAATCCCATTTCTGGGACGAGGCAGGCGGCGGAGGCTGTTTCTTTACCAGTCACGATCACGAGCGGTTGATCCAGCGAATGAAAACCGGCACGGACAGCGCCATTCCCGCCGGGAATGCCGTCACGGCCTCGGTGTTTCTCAGGCTCTTCTCTTTGACAGGTGAGGAGCGGTATCATGAGCGGGCCGGGAAGATCCTAAGACTCTTTGAGCGCGGTATGTCGCAGAATCCCTATGGGTCGGCCGCGCTTCTCTGTTCGGTGGATTGGTGGTTGTCCGGACCCAGGGAGATTGTGATCGTAGGCACGCGTGGACATGCAATGACAGAAGCGATGCTGAGGACCGTGTCACAACGCTTCATTCCTCATCGTGTTGTACTGGTGACGGAGGAAGCCAATGCGGGCGATGCTCACGAATTTCCGCTTGGCAAGGGCAAGGTCAGTCTCAACGGGCGACCAACCGCGTATGTCTGTCAGCGGCAGACCTGCTCACAACCGGTCGTCGATCTACAGCAGCTCGAGGGGATGTTCTGAACGCGATGGCGAAAGGCGAGCATTCGACAGGCATTTATGATCATCTCTACCGGCGATTCTTCGCCAATAGAGATCGACATCCCGGCTATGACTTTCAGCGGGCGCCGGGTGGTAGCGCTCAGCCACCGGCCGTGACATTTCCGGAGAAATTGCGCTGGTGGTCGCTCGATCGCTGGCGGCGCCGCAAGAAGATTTTGAGCGAGCGTGATCGGCTGCAACGTGAGATTGTCGAGATGAGTGCGGGCCGGTCAAAGGAGCGCCGACCATGAGCCGCCGTTTGCCCATGTCTCAGTATGTAGTCTATCTTCTCCTGGCGGTTGGATGGATGCTCGTGCAGGACGGTGTGGTGCCGGTGGGGGTCTCCGCCATTCCAATGGAGAATCAGGCCGAGAAACAAGCCAATTTCAAACAACAGGCGCTCGGCGGATTGTTTCACCGCTGGACGTTCGATCAGCAGAAGCCCGGTGATACCCTGAGTGGGTTTTCTCAGTTCATCGTCGGCAGCAACGCCTCGCCGGCCTGGACCGTATCCGCCGAAGCGGACGCGCCCTCTCCACCCAATATCCTCAAAGCAGAGTCGTCCTGTCAGACTGGCATATGCTACCAACTATTGGTGGCCGATCAATTGCATTACGAGTATCCGGATGTGACGGTTCGGTTGCGTTTTCCAGCAGAAGGTGGCATCGGGCAAGGTGGAATTGTCATCGGCTTGCAGGACGAGCGACATTTTTATGCAGCCGTCGTCGACCTGGCAGCGAAGAAGGTGGAAGTCGTCCGCGTCCTTGATGACCAGGTCGCAGTGCTCGGGGAGACGGCCATCACTCCGAAGGCGGTAGAGTGGCATTCACTACGCATGAATCGAGACACCATTATCAGCAAAGACGTGATCGAGGTGTTCTTCGATGGACGGCTCTTGCTTTCCGTGCAGGACCAGACGCTGGGTCTTGGGCAAGTTGGACTGCTCGTGCGGGGAACTTCTCCCATGAATTTCGATAGCTTGCATGCCGTGCCGCTGTTTTCTCAGCGTCCGGTGTCGAGCCCTGCCGCGTATTGAAACCAGTCTGGGCTTGCATTTGAATCGCTCCTACGTTACAGTGCACCGGTGTATCACCGCGAAAGGCCTGG
>JARDZZ010000007.1 GCA_029240595.1 Nitrospira sp.
CACGAGCGTGGCCGGAAACAACGTGTCCACACGTTTGGGATCCAGACCAGGAATAGCCTGGCGCTCCTTGATCGTCGACCGACGCAGCACCTGCTCAATCTCCTTCACTTCCTTCAGCGAGACGGTGGCCAGGTTGAGCTGCGGTAGAGGGCGGTTCGTTCGCCGCTGATGAATCACCTCGGCGAGGTTGGCCGCCATTCCTGACGTCGCAATGAGACTCTCGAAGCGTTTGGTCTTGAAGCTCTCGAGCGTCCCGGCCAATTGTCCCGTCACCAGGTCTTCAAGTTCACGCAGCATTCTGTCGGACGGCGGCGTGCGTTTCAGAAATTGATCGGCGAGTCTGATGGCACCGAGTTTGAGGCTCTTGGCATGCAGGAGTTGATCCCGGTTGCCCGCCATGATTTCCACCGACCCTCCGCCGACATCCACCGCCAGCGACGCTTGCTCGGTCATGGGCACGCTATTTTTAATGCCCAGGAAGATCAAACGCGCTTCTTCCGTTCCGCTGATGACGCGGACGGTGAGCCCGGTCTGCTCCTTCACGAGATCGATGAAATCGCCGCCGTTCTTCGCTTCGCGAACGGCGCTGGTGGCCACGGCGATGAGCCGATCGTACCCCTTGTTTTTTGCCAGCGTTGCGAGCCGGTTGATGACGCTGAGGCCCCTCGCCATCGCCTCCTCTGAGAGACGTTGACTGGCGAACGCGCCGTCTCCGAGTCTCGCGATATCCTTGAACCGGTCGAGAATCTTGTAGCTGAAATCGGGCAGGACCTCGGCGAGGACCATGTGGATCGAGTTGGTACCGATATCAATCACGGCAATTTTTGACATGTCAGAAATTAGACGATTGAGGATCCAAAAAATGCTGTACTGGTCACGCCATTGTAGATGAATCCAGAGGGCGTAGTGAAGAAATCTCTCTCGAATAAAAGCTCGTGATTGTAAACTTTCTGTTACAATCCGCGAGAATCGAAGGAAAATAAATCTGAGATGACTGTCCAAGGTGCTTCGCGATTCGTCTTGATCACTGGTGCGTCCACCGGCATTGGCGCGGCCTGCGCGATTGGTTGTGCGCAACAGGGCATGACTGTATTTGCCGGTGTCCGTGATTTGCCGGCGGGTGAAGCCCTTCGCGCCAGGGGAGGCGAGAGGATTGTTCCGATTCATCTCGATGTGACCGACACGAAATCCATTCATGAAGCCGCTCAGGTCGTGGAGAAGCGCGTGGGCCCCGAGGGACTGTGGGGACTGGTGAATAACGCCGGTATTGCGATTGCGAGTCCGTTAGAACTTATTCCGTTACCGGAATTGCGCCGTCAATTCGAAGTCAACGTCATCGGACAAATTGCGGTCACCCAAGCGCTGCTTCCCTTCATCAGGCAGGCACGTGGACGCGTCGTCAACATGGGCTCGATCGCAGGGCGCGGCACCATCCCCATGATGGGACCGTATTCGGCCTCAAAGTTTGCATTGGAGGCGCTCACCGATGCGTTGAGGCTGGAACTCTATCCTTGGGGGATTGAGGTATCGATCATCGAACCGGGAGCCATCGCCACCCCGATTTGGAGCAAGTCGCTGAGCACTGCGCGCTCACTCGAGACGGTTATTCCGCCTGAAGGGAAGCGTCTGTATGGAGAAACGGCCCAACGCTTGAGAGAGAAGGTGGATGAAAGTGCCCGGCGCGCGATTCCGCCTGATGCCGTGGTTCAGGCCGTCCTGCATGCGTTAACCGCGGGACGACCGCGAACCCGCTATCTCGTTGGTGCCGATGCGAAACTTAGGGCGCTCATGGTGACGTGGCTGCCTGATCGATTACAAGATTGGATCTTGAAGAAGGTGCTGAAATTGCCCCGGGCGATCTGAGATGTGAGAGGAGTCAGGCAATACGCGTTGAACCAGGTTGTTCAAAAGGTCCGTTCAGCGATGTGAGAACAAGCTTGGTGAAGAGCGCGTCTCGGCGCGCTGGGAGGGTTGGGTGAGAAGAGGCCTTTTCAACAACCTGCTAGCCGACGAGGTCGGGGTTGAGTCTATTCAACGATTTGACGGACAACGCTTTAATCTCGTTATAGATGATCGTGCGGCCTGCCTGCCGTAGCCGGGAAAACACTCCTTCGACGATCACCTGGTCGCCTTCTTTCACTTCCACTTGCCCGAGTCCGATGACCTTCACGGTTCCGGATGAATCTTTGAGAAGGAATCCATATGCAGGCTGGCCTTGGCGGTTCGTGGCCAGTTGGACGTTGGTCACCTGGCCGGACACCACGACTTCCTGCCGGTCGTACTGATCGGGATGGGCGATGATCTCGGCGAGATTCAGCAGGCCTGACGCGAAGGCGGCTCCTTGAAGGAGGAGCCCGCACCCGAACATGAGGCAGAGGATCCGAAAGAAACCTTGGAAGGTGAACGCGGCCGTCGGCATCTTAGGAATAACTATAGCGTACGATTCTCAATTTGCAAGCCGTCTACCATTTCCCGCCGCCCGTCAGGTCGGGATGCTGCTCGCCGAACATGCTCTTGAGCACGTGTTCCTTCATTTCATTCGTGGCCGCATCGGCGGGAGCAGGCTCGGGCAGTTCGGCCGGCTGTTCAAAGGCCTTCGGGGTGGCTCGCGACAGCAAGGCCTCGTCGAGGGCCGGAGCGGAGGTGTCCAGGTCATTCAATATGGCCGCCAACCGTTGAAGGCCGAACAGACTGCGGGTGATTTCCGAATGGACGGCATTGGAACTGGCACCTTGCACCAGCGACAGCCAGAACTTGGCTTCAACGTCCTCGTTGAGACTGCCCCAAGCCATGCTTGTCTCTTTCTCAATCAGTTCAGTTTCCGTGCTCTCAAGGCCATCGTAAATTGAGGTGGAGCGTTGAACCGGTCGGGTTGCCAGAACAGCAAAGGTTTCCTTCCATAGATCCAATGGAGCGGTTTGTGATCCGGCGGCCGGAGCGCTCTTCTGCAACGCGGCCTGCAGTCCTTGCAGAAACTGCGTCATATACTTGACCTTACGCGCCGCGAGGCTTCCGGCCGGCAGGCCCCAGATATGGCAAACTTCATGGTCCTGCAGTGAGCTGAAATCGGCCGTCTGACGTTCACGTTCGGCAAGATCGAGCCGCTTGCGATATTTGTCGGCCAGGCGGATGTGGGTCTGCATATCGATGCCAAGCCGCTGCCGCTGATATTCCTCGACAGTCAACTCGCGGGCGTCCCACCGCTGATCGAGGGCACGAATGGCCGGCTTGGGAAGTGCGGTGCGCGCTTGAGCCTTGAGCTCGCCAATCGCCTCCGCTGCCACACCGAACTTGGTCGACAGCAATACGGCCGCCTGCTCGGCCATGGCAGTCCGGATGGCCATCAGCTTGACCAAGCAGTCACACTGGAGTCTGGTGCGTTCACGTTTGAGCCGCACATGCCGAAGATATTGGTCGCGCTTTTCAGTGACGGATCTAATGGCGTCTTGCGTCAAGACGTTGTGCGTAGGTTTCGAGCCGGCCACGCACCGTGGGTCGGGCCGATCCGCCACCATGTACTGAATTTCTTCGTCCGTCACATCGAAATGCTGAAGCATGATGAGGCGCAGCATGATCCGGCCTTGAATCGGCAGGCCACTGATGACGGATTCGATCAATTCCGGAGTGAGCGGGGAGGGGTTGGGAGCGGTCATGGTTGCCATAAAAAATAGTTCCAGTTAAGCCGTTCCGGTTTTTTGAGCTTCGAGATAGACCGCCACATACTCGCGCACTTGCTGCACGGTCCCGCTCGTAAACAACTCCCGGGGGATCTCCACTCGTGTCAGCGTCACAGGGTCGACACCTCGCTCAGCCGCATACTCCTCGTCGATATAGAGACTGACCGACCCGTCGGGATGACGTATGGCGTAGAGGGCGTCGTTATCGGACATATCAAGGCGCCTGGCTGTTTGCTCTACAGGTACCACAGGGGTCTCGAACCTGTCAAAGCAGGGAGTGGGCGAGACGGTGTCTTGTTGGCTTCTGGCTTGGGTTCGACCAGACTAAGGGGAGGACGACGAGGGCTGTTGGTCTCTCTTGCTCGCCGAACGCGCACACCAGACCAATCGTATTCCTCAGAAAGGCGGTGCTCGTCCAAGCGCGCAGTGAGAGACCAAGCAGCCCTCATCGCAGAAGAAGGAAAGGACCTGCGGCAAGTCGCAGACAAGACACTGTCTTCGCTCTGTTAAGAGGGCGAGGAAGACCGCTCGCCATCGGCTGTGGCGACCGTAGCGACAAGGCCCTGGACCCATCGCAAGTCGCTCAGTCGACCATTCACCTCCATATGGATGGAAATGAGCAAGCTTGGAGGGATCATTTATAAGGCGGTGCTCGCCTGGGCAAAGCGCACGTCGCCGGGAGATCGATTGCGAAGCAATCGGGGGGTTGGGCGGGTGAAAAAAGAACGCGGGGTCCCGGGCGGGTGAAGAACGTACGCGCAGTTGGAGACCGAACCAGCCCCCGCCCCGGAGAGAGTATGAGCGAGCTTGGAAGGACTGATCCAAGCTGCTTGGTTCAAACGGAAAGCGACCGGAGCAATTATAGGTGTTCGCTTCGGACACCAGTGCTGTCAGAGACAATCAGGCCCCAACGCTAAAGAAGGGGGACGATTATCGAGGTGGTTTGTGTAACAAGACATTCCGCCGGAAGAACACATACACGGTGGAGAGCACGACGGCGCCAAGCAACGTGTTGCGGATGCGTCCGGGTCCGAAACAGGTCAGGTTCACCATTCCGTTCGTGAAGCCGTACGCGGCATAGACGAGGTACAGAAAGAAGGCCCACCGCCTGCACCGGATAAAGCCGTATCCCACTGCCAGGTGCAAGACGGGGGAGATGGCTTTCGTCAGGAAGCCGGGAATGCCCGTCGGCTTGGTGCAATAAAAGGGAAGCAGGTATTCCAGGTTCGCCAGAATGATGAAGGTGTCGTTCAGCGCACTAATCACCAGGAGCACGCCGAGAAAGCGGATATCGTGCCCGCGCCGCCAAGCGGTACGAAAGGTTCGTCTCCAAGTGGAGCCGGTTTCAGGCGGGCCGAGATAGGCATCGTAGCCTTGAAGTGCCCACCAGGGGAGGGCCAGCACCATGAAGAAGAACACTTCCGCCGCACGGCCGGATACCCGACCGAGCGCCAAGCTGGCGATGATGAGTGCAAGGGTCAGAAGGCCGGCCGAAAGGGCGTGAATGTAACGTCGCTGCAGCACCTGGCCCATGCCCGGGACCAGAATTGAAAGCACCGCGGCGCGTAGGTCCCGAGATTCAGACATGCCAAAAAAGAAGGAGCCGTCGATCCTGCGATCGACGGCCCCTCATGTCCACTCTCCTCACGTCCGAACCCTGGCTACCCGCCGAGCGTATCCAGCGTTTCTTTCAGGCTGCCGCGAATACAGGTAAAGATCGGGGTGTCCCGCAGCGTATAGCGCGAGCCTTCGGTTTCTCGCAGCGCCATTACCAAATCCAGGAAATCCTCCGGTTTGTCGCTTTCAAATGCCACGACCCACTCCTGATCGTCCAGGCCGAATGAATAGGTGGTGTTGAGCTTCACCGAAGGAAAACGGTGACCGACTTCAATATGTTCGTCCATCATGCCCTGGCGCGCGGCTTTCGTGAGAAGGAACCATTCACGCGTCTTCAGAAACGGATAGACGAAGATGTACTTGGCTTTTCCGGGGACCACGGTCAGGCGTTTACTTTCCTGTCCTTCGTGGGTGTGATGGTCGACATAAATCGACCGTTTCGTCATGGATAGGTAGGAATAGGGCGTCGAAAGATACCTGCCCAGGCCCGAGGCCAGGATCTTGGAACTCATTTGTTGGAAGAGCTCGAGTTCATAGCTGATGCGCCACAGCAGGAAATCACAATCACCGCGGATGCCGACAGTCGTGTACGGGATGACCAATACTTTCCCGGAATAATCTTCCACGGCGCGAACGAATTCCTGCTTACCTTTCGTCCGTTCATCCTCGGGCAGGCGCCGCCAGGCCGGATCGAGTTTGTAGAACGCGAAGTTGACGTATTGCCGTTTTGGCGCCTGCTGCGCCGCTGGTTGTTCGGGGGCTGCCATGAACTCCTCCGTGTGATGTCTTGATCGAAAAGATGGCGTGAAGAGCCAATTCTCTAGCACTTCGCCTTTTGCTTTGTCAACGGTCGCGGAGGCTTGAAGGCCGTGCGTTGACAGACAAAAACTGATCTGCTACTGGCTTGCGTATGAAGGCGGCAGTACGAGCGACGATGGGGGCTGCCGGAGCATGTTTGGTCATCGGAACAGCAGCCGGCGCTTCCGCCATCGAAACCCAGCCATCCCAGGAACAGATTCAGGCGGCACTCGCGCGAGGCGCCGAAGCCGCCAAACACCACAGTTCTCCCGATACGTTTTACACCCGGTTCGGTGCCGCGGATGACTTGCATCCGAGCGGTTTTCTGATCACGAAGTTGGGCGCACTCTCGGTGATGGCCACACATATGGGGCTGCGCGGCGTCGAGCCGGCTGAGGCGGACATTGCCCAGACCCTGGACGGGAAGACCATGTTGGTGAGTGCGACGATTTTCGGCAACGTTCCCAACTTTGCCGTCGATAGTTACATGGTGCTTGATCAAGGCGGAAAAACGATCAAACCTGTGACCGTGCGGTTTGATGGCCAAGCCAATCGCAGTGCCGCCTGGCCGGAACCGCCCCGCTTCAAGGCAAAAGTCGTCGCCTCTTTCGCGTACGGCGATTTCGATCCGGTGGCACAGACGACGATCACAATTTTTCCTGCCAACGGCGGGGAGGTGACCTTTCCCATTGACTTCGCCCGGGTGCAATAACAGCTTGGACATTCTCACCCACCCATTTGTGTACCCGTCCCGTCCGATTGCCCGGCAATCGATTCCGCGGGACGCATCCTCCACCGGGCCACGTTTTCGCAATCCGTTGAAGATCCTTTTAGACTGATATCCATGGGTCGAGTACGTACCTCCAGCAAACCGCCCGCTGCCGAAACGATCGCTGTCGGCTCGGAGTTGCTCCTGGGCGGCCGAACGGACAGCAATTCGCTGCACATCACGGATGAATTGGCTACGCTCGGCATCGAAGTGCGCTTCAAATCCGTGGTGGGAGACGATCGAGCCGACATTGTCCAAGCCCTGAACACTGCCGTCCGACGGGCGCGGGTCATCGTCATGACCGGCGGACTCGGGCCGACAGTGGACGACTGCACGAGGGAGGCAGTCGCACAAGCGGCTGGACGGCGACTGGCGAGGCGGAAAGAAGCGTTCGAAGGGATGCAGGCCCGCTTGGCTCAGTGGGGACGAGTCCCCAACAAAGGACAGTTGCGACAGGCCCTGATTCCGTCCGGGGCCTCGGTGGTGCCGAATCCCGTCGGATCTGCGCCGGGGTTCTGGCTGTCCTGGCGCGGGGCGCTGTTGATCGCGCTGCCGGGCGTGCCGGGCGAAATGGCCGCGATGATGCGGGAGACGGTTGTGCCCTTGTTGGCGTCTCGCCTGCCCCAAGCCCCCGGCCGGTCGATTCGGCGTCTGATCTTTCACACATGGGGAATCCCCGAAGCCGATGTCGATGCGAAGTTGCTCGGACTCATTCCTCACGCCATCCCTGTTGATCTCGGACTCTTGGCTTCGCCGATGGGAGTGCTGGTCTCTCTGACCATGAAGCCGCGGGCCGCCGCCGGGGACGATGCCCTCGTCTCGGTATCCGACGAGGTGCGCGCCCGTCTGCAGGACTGGATTTTTGCCGAAGGCCAGGAGTCGATGGAGGAAGTGGTCGGGCGGTTGCTCGCGAAGCAACACCGGACCGTGGCCCTGGCCGAATCCTGCACCGGCGGGTTGATTGGTCATCGCCTGACGCAAGTTCCCGGATCCTCCTCTTATATGGACCGCGGCGTGATCTGTTACAGCAATCGCGCGAAGGTCGAACTGCTGGGCGTGCGGCCGGAACTCATCGAGCAACAGGGCGCGGTGAGCGCCGAAGTCGCAGCGGCGATGGCGAAGGGCGTGCGAGAGCGCAGCGGCGTGTCGGTCGGGTTAAGTGTCACAGGTATTGCCGGCCCGGGCGGCGGAACAACGGCGAAGCCCGTCGGGCTGGTCTACATCGGGCTGAACGCAGATGACGGCACGTCGCTGGTGAAGGAACATCGATTTCATGGCGACCGGACCGTGATCAAACAACGCTCTTCCCAGGCGGCGCTGGATCTCCTGCGCCGTTGGTTGCTGGCAGGGCATCCCTAAACGCCGCCAGCGGGATTCTCCCGTCGCTTCACCGCCGTTCCAGCACTTGCAGGAGGGATGAGAGGGCATGATCCGCACGTTCCTGGCCGTCGAACTTTCTGAACCGCTAAGAACACATCTCGCCACCATACAAGCAGACTTGAAACAGCGCATGGCCAACGCACTGACTCGAAATGTAAGCATCTCATGGGTTCGGCCGGCCTCCCTGCATGTGACGGTGAAATTTCTCGGCGATATCGATGAAGGGTTGGTCCTTCCGCTGAAGGAAGCCATCACAGAACTGCTGAGCGCGCACCGCCCGATTGCGGTTCCTGTGACCCGTCTCGGCGTGTTTCCGCGCCCTCAACAGCCGAGAGTCCTGTGGGCAGGGCCTTCGGAACAATGGGAGAGAGGGGAGGATGCGGCGCGATTGGCCGCGCTCCATCGTGCGATTGATGCCTGCTGCGGATCGCTGAATCTGGCCACCGACAGCCGCCCATTGAGCGCCCACCTGACCTTGGCCCGCGTGAAAGCCGGTGAGCGGGTCGTCGGACAAGTCCTGGCTCAGAGCGGCGTGATGGATCGACCGTTCACCAGCGAGTCGCTGGACATCAACGCGATTGCCTTGATGAAAAGCGAGCTGAAGCCGAGCGGGTCTGTCTACACACGATTATGGGACGTGAGGGTGGGCTGAAGAGAAACGTAGTGCCGCACACGTCGCATGCGACAGCTGACGAGAAACCATCTTCTCTATTATTTTGGCGGCTGTTCGCGAATCGTACGGCAGAACACTTCCACGAGGGACGGATCGAATGCGGTGCCGGATTGCGCTTCGATCACCTCGAGCGCCTCTTTAAAGGGTACGGGCACGGCGCCGGGTCGGTCGGCGGTGAGTTCGTCGAACGTTTGGGCAAGCGAGACGAGGCGAGCCAAGTAGGGGATCCGTTCCTCTTTAAGGGCGAACGGATAGCCAGTGCCGTCCCAGCGTTCATGATGGAGGGCAATAATCTGCACGGCTTCAGACGGGAGGCCGATGGCCCGCCCAATGCGCGCACCGAGATCCGGACGATGCTGCGTCGAGGTGCTGTCATGGTGCAACACGGGACTGCTGTCGTGGCAGATCAGGTCCAAATCATGAGCCAGAGCCCCAAGCGAAAGGTGTTGCTGTTCGGGCAAGGGCAGCTGCAGCTTATTGCCCACGAGAGTCGCGTAGAAGCTCACACGATTGCCGTGGTTGACCAGGTGTCGATCCCTCGCCTCCAGTAAGTCCGAGACCAGTTGGATCAGGGGCGACGTGACTTCCCGACTCGACACTTCCAGCAAGCCGCTCTTGACCTGTCTGGCGTATCGGGCCAGGAGCGCCTGCCAGGCCTCCGTGCAGCCCGGATCCGGTTGCCACAGGGCCTCATGCGTCGCCAGCGCCTCGCGAAGCATATCGAGCCGCTGCTTCTTCTGCGAGGTCTGCAAGCTGATGGACAGCAGCTCACCGGCATTGAAGGGTTTGAGGAGGAAGCCGGCGGCGCCGTGACGCACACAATCCATTGCGGATTGGAGCGAGCCGTACGCCGTCACCATAATGACTTCGATCTCCCGATGTGTTCGCTTGATTTCCTTTAAGATGTCGGCTCCAGATGTGTCGGGAAGTTTCAGGTCCAGCGTGATCAGGTCGACCCCGCGATCGTTGATCACCGCCAGCGCATGACGTCCGTCTTTGGCCGTCAGGATATTGAAGTCCTCTTTCAAAATTTGTGTCAGAGCCGCCCGAGGCGCCGCTTCGTCATCGACGATCAAGACTGTCGGTTTACGGTCGGCTGTTTCTTGGACGGACGCCTGTGACATACCTTCAGCTGTATGATGACAAGCCACTTTCGTCAAGGAAATCACGATTGGGCGTTGTAGGAGAAAGCCTGAGCCAAGCGCACTTGACTGACCCCACTTCACATTATAGAGTGTCACCATGAAATGGCTGATGGTCATCATGATGCTGGTCTCCGGCCTCTGCACAACGACCTGGGCAGGGGAAAGTGGCGGGTTCGATCCGGAGCAGCCTTTCAAAGACGCGTTCAATCAGCGATCGCTGCAATCCTTCTTGAACCAGGCGTTGGAGGCGCTGGAGGATCATTTCGAGATCACCGGCAATCTGAATCCGGATTCTGGTGAAGGCGACCGGACCAACAAGTTGCAATTCAAGTTCTATCCGGAAGGAAAGTCGAAGTCGAATGACCATGTGACCGCTGAAGGGTGGTTTGGTCCCTCAAAGGACTCACTGCAGGACGAGTTCCACTTCCGCTTTGCCGTGCCCAAGTCATCCAGCAAGCCCTCCCCTGAACCGTTGAGCAACGTGTTGTAGGCCTCTTCTTCTGTATTGCGGCCATTTTCTTCCTCCCATCACATTCTCTGCTAGGTTTCTCTCCGCCAACTTGGGTATAATCCGCCACGCTTCACCCTGATGAGGAGGATTTTCCATGGCGGAAAAAGACGACAAGAAACGCGCGTTGGATCTCGCTCTATCCCAAATCGAAAAGCAGTATGGGAAAGGGGCGATCATGAAGCTCGGCGATGCCGAGGCGCCGGCGGACATCCCGGCGATTTCTTCGGGATCGCTCGGCTTGGACATCGCGCTTGGCGTCGGCGGATTTCCGCGTGGCCGCGTGATTGAGATTTTCGGACCAGAAGCATCCGGGAAGACGACGCTGACCCTGCATGCGATTGCCGAAGTGCAAAAGACCGGCGGAGTCGCCGCGTTCATCGATGCGGAGCATGCGCTCGATTTGACGTACGCGAGAAAACTGGGCGTGCAAGCCGACGATCTGTTGGTCTCACAGCCCGACACGGGCGAGCAGGCGTTGGAAATTGCTGAGACGCTGGTCCGTAGCGGCGCCATCGATGTGATCGTCGTGGATTCGGTGGCTGCCTTGACCCCGCGCGCAGAAATAGAAGGTGAAATGGGGGATGCGCACATGGGCTTGCAGGCGCGCCTGATGTCTCAAGCCCTTCGAAAATTGACCGGTGCCATTTCAAAATCACTAACCACGGTGATCTTCATCAATCAGATTCGGATGAAACTCGGGGTGATGTTCGGCAATCCCGAAACGACGACGGGCGGCAATGCGCTCAAGTTCTACTCGTCCGTCCGACTGGACATTCGCCGGATCGAATCGATCAAGGAAGGGCAGGACGTGGTCGGCAGCAGAGTCCGCGTGAAGGTTGTGAAAAACAAGATGGCTCCTCCGTTCAAGCAGGCGGAGTTCGACATCTTATTCTCGCAGGGCATTTCAAAAGCCGGTGAGCTGGTGGATCTCGGGGTGGATAAGAAAGTGTTGGAAAAGTCCGGCGCCTGGTATTCCTACCACGGCGAACGTCTCGGGCAGGGCCGTGATGCGGTCCGCGACTTTTTGCTGACCAATCAACCCTTGGCTCGCGAGATCGAAGGCAAGCTTCGGGACCTGGCGGGCGTGCCTGGACGCGGCGTCGAAAAACCGGCACTCGCACCGGCCAAAGAAGACAACAAGCGGGACGAGAAGCGCCCCCACAAAGTCGGCGTCTAACGGACTCCGTCAATAGGCGGGAGAGTGAAACGGCGCATTCCGCAGTCCGGGGACCCATGGTTCCAATGTGCCGTGCGCTATCTTGCACAGTTCGACAGAACGGCGGCACAGGTCGAACGTTTTCTCACGCGCAAGGGCGCGTCATCCGCTCAAGCCAAGCAGATCCTCAGCCGTCTCTCCACGCTTCGCTATCTTGACGATCGGGCTTATGCCGCACGCTGGATCGAGACCACGCTGGCACGACGGCCGATGGCGGCCGAGCGCCTCAAGAGCGAGTTGCTGGCCAGAGGCCTGTCTGAAGCGGTGGCCGATGAAATGATCAGCAAGGGCATGGAAGCAGTCGATGAAGAGGCATTGGCACGACGGGCGGTGTTGCTTCAGAGTCGTCAGGGTCGCCGGTTTCTTCCTCAGCGAGTGGCGGGGCTCCTACGTCGGCGGGGTTTCGCAGAAGACACGATTGAGCGTATCATAAGGGATTGTACCCAGACCGAGGGATCACCGCCATGACGCAGCGTGCTCGAGAGCTCAGGCAAGCCTTCATCCGCTACTTCGAGGAGCATGGTCACCAGGCCGTGCCCAGTTCCTCTCTCATCCCGCAGGCCGATCCGACCCTGCTGTTCACGAATGCGGGCATGAATCAATTCAAACGCGTCTTCCTGGGGCAGGAAACGCGGAGCTATCACCGGGCCGTGTCGTCGCAAAAGTGCCTGCGCGCCGGCGGCAAGCACAACGATCTGGAGAACGTTGGGTACACGAGACGGCACCATACGTTCTTCGAGATGCTCGGCAATTTCTCTTTCGGGGATTATTTCAAGGAAGACGCGATCAGGTTCGGCTGGGAATTCCTGACGAAGTCGGTGGGGCTCGACAAGTCCCGCCTTTGGATCACCGTGTTTCGTGAAGACGACGATGCCGAAGAGTTATGGAAGAAGGTCGGCATCGCTCCTTCGCGCATTATCCGTTGCGGAGAGAAAGACAACTTCTGGCAAATGGCGGATACCGGCCCCTGCGGGCCCTGCTCTGAGATTCATTTCGATCAAGGTCGGGCTGTGCCCGGCAGCGACCGGCCGAACGGCGAAGGGGACCGGGTGATCGAGATTTGGAATCTCGTATTCATGCAGTTCAATCGGGATGCATCGGGAACGCTCCATCCTCTGCCCAAGCCCAGCATTGACACGGGAATGGGATTAGAACGGCTTGCCGCGGTGGCTCAAGGTGTGCACAGCAACTATGACAGCGATCTCTTTTTGCCTTTGCTGTCTGCCATCGCCGCTCGAGCCGGGCGGGAATACGGCAAACAGGAGCAGACCGACCGCTCCATGCGCGTCGTGGCGGACCATCTGCGTGCCATCACCTTCTTGATGACGGACGGCATTCTTCCCTCCAATGAAGGCCGCGGCTACGTGCTGCGGCGTATTCTGCGCCGCGCCGCCCGCCATGGCAGACTCCTCGGCATCATTGAACCCTTTCTCCACGACCTGACCGGGACGGTCGTCCAGCAGATGGGGGACGCCTACCCCGAAGTGCGCAATGCCGCTCCGACCGTTGCCGAAGCGACGAAGGGCGAAGAAGAACGCTTCATCGCCACACTCGATCAAGGCTTGCCGATTTTGAGCGAGCTCATTGCGAAGACCCGCTCGGCCGGGGGCACCATCCTGCCCGGGGCGGACGTGTTTAAACTCTATGATACGTACGGCTTCCCGATGGATCTCATTACCGAGGCGTCCCGGGAGCAAGGCATGACGGTGGATGAGGCGGGATTTGATGCCGCGATTGAGGAACAGCGGACGCGCGCGCGCAAAACAAGCGGATTCGAGCAGGAAATCGCCAGGCCGGCCGTTGCCGATTTAGCCAAGCGCGTCGGTGCCACGACGTTCGTGGGTTACGACCAGTTGGAGTCCGACAGCATCGTGCAAGCGATTCTCAAAGGCGATCGCCTCGTCAAGGAAGCGCACGAAGGGGATGAGGTCGAAGTGGTGTTGGACGTGACCCCCTTTTATGCGGAAGGCGGCGGGCAAGTGGGGGATCAGGGCGTGCTTGTGGGGGCGGAAGGGCGTCTGGATATCAAGGAAACGACCCGTCCTGTTGCGACGGTCATCCTGCACAAGGGAACTGTCACCACCGGGCGCATTCGAGAAGGGGAACAACTGCACCTCTCAGTGAACAGGACGACCCGGCAGGATGCGGCGAGAAACCACACCGCCACCCATTTGGTCCATGCCGCCTTGCGGGATTTGCTTGGTCCACACGTCAAACAGTTCGGATCGCTGGTGGCTCCCAACCGGCTTCGGTTCGACTTCGCTCATTTCCGTCCGCTGTCTTCGCGTGATATTGACGAGATTGAAACGGTCGTCAACGGCGAGATCCGCAGGAATGAAACGGTGCGGTCCGAGGTCATGAGCATTCAAGATGCGGTGGCGAAGGGGGCATTGGCGTTCTTCGGCGACAAATACGGCGACGAGGTGCGCGTCGTCACGGTTGAATCGTTCAGTAAGGAATTGTGCGGCGGTACGCACTGCCGGCACACAGGCGAAATCGGACTGTTCAGGATCGTCTCAGAGACCGGCGTGGCCGCCGGCGTCCGGCGGATCGAAGCGCAGACTGGCAGCGGCGCCATGGCCATGATGAAAAAGCTCGAAACCGAAGTCAGGGAACTGTCGGAACTCTTGAAGGTCGGGCCTTCCGAGTTGGTGGCCAAGACACGCAAGGTCATGGCGCAACTCAAGGACAAAGAGCGGGAATTGGAAGAGTTGAAGCTCAAAATGGCCAGCGGCTCCGGCGTGTCCGCCACCGCAAGAACCATTGCCGGAGTGCCTGTGCACGTGCAACGAACCGATGGCCTTGATATGAACGGCATGCGGGCGCTGGCCGACCAACTGCGGGACAAGCTCAAAACCGGCGTCGTCGCGTTGGGAGCGGCAATGGAGGACGGCAAGGTCTCCTTGCTCGTCGTGGTGACGAAAGACCTGACCGGAAAAATCAAAGCCGGTGACCTCATCAAGGTAATGGCGGCAGAGGTCGGCGGGACCGGAGGGGGACGTCCGGAAATGGCCCAAGCCGGCGGGAAAGACTCTTCAAAGCTCGATGCCTCGTTGGAAAAGGTCTTTGGCTTGGTCGAACACGCGCTCCAGCGGTAATATTATGGCTGGACCACGGATACTGGCGTTGGATTATGGGACCAAGCGAATCGGCGTTGCGCTGAGCGATGAACTGGGCTGGACGGCACAGCCGCTGGAAACCTTCGAGCGACGCACGCTCGATCGTGACGTGGCGCACATTGTCTCCCTCGTCAATACCCATGAGGTCGGGCAGGTCGTTCTCGGATTTCCGCTGCAGTTGGACGGTCGGGAAGGCCCGGCCATCCTGGCCATGCGCGATTTTGCCTCCACGTTGGAGCAGGGATTGCCCGTCCCTCTTGTTCTGTGGGATGAGCGGTTGACGACCAAAGCGGCAGAAGATCTGCTCATCGCCGCTGACGTGAGTCGCAAGAAACGAAAAGGAACCGTCGATCGCATAGCCGCCGCTATTCTGCTTCAAAGTTACCTGGCGAGCCGCGAATCGGCTGAGCATCGGGTCGTTGAGTCTGACGCCCAGACGATAGACAAGACTGATGAAGCTTCGGAGCATTTTTCTCATTCTGCTGGTCGGCGGCGCCGTTCTCGGCATGGCCGGGTATCAGATCATTAAGTGGGCCCAAGGTCCCGCTGTTTCTGCCCGACTCAATCCTCCCAACCAACTCATCCGGATTCCAGACCGATCGAGCTTTCAGCAGGTCGCCACGCTGCTTGAACGTGAACGGCTGATCAGAAGCCGAGCCGCGTTCGTGTGGATGGGGCGACTCCAGTCGGCAGATCGAAAGATCCAAGCCGGGGAATATGAGTTGAACCCTAGCATGCTGCCGGCGGAGATTCTGGCGAGGCTGCTCAACGGGCAGGTCGTGCTTCATCCGGTCCTCATCCCCGAAGGCTTGACAATGGTGCAGATTGCCGACATCTTCGGACAGCAGGGACTTGTCGATCGTGAAGAACTGCTGCGGCTCATGAAAGATCCGGCGTTTATCGCGTCGCTCGGAATCCGGGCTGACACGTTGGAAGGGTACCTGTATCCGGACACCTATAAATTTCCCAAAAGCGTCAGACCGAAAGACGTGCTCGTCACGATGGTCGAGCATCTGCGGCAGGTCTACACGGCCGATTTTCACGCCCGGGCGCAGGAATTGAAAATGAGCCAGCATGAGGTGCTGACGCTGGCATCCGTGATTGAAAAAGAATCCGCGTCTAATGGCGAGCGGGAAGAGATTGCGGCAGTGTTCCATAACCGATTAAAGAAGCACATTCCGTTGCAGAGCGATCCGACCGTCATCTACGGCTTGCCGAACTATGATGGGAACATTCACAAAAAAGATTTGTTGAGCCCGAGTCCCTACAACACCTACCGGATCTCGGGGCTGCCTCCGGGCCCGATCGCGAACCCCGGCATTCAATCGATCCGCGCCACGCTGTATCCGTCGGATTCCCGGGCGCTCTTTTTCGTGTCCAAGAATGATGGGACGCATCAGTTTTCGTCCACGCTTGCCGAGCACAATCAGGCGGTCGAAAAATATCAGAAGCGACCGTTTAGGCGGGCAGGGCATCCGCGCACCTGAGAGGGTGATGCTCAAGTCCAGCAGTGGGCTGGGCGATGAGATCGTTAAAATTCGTCATGACCTGGAGCCAGATCGCAGCATGAAACAGACGGAATGGGATCTTCCTGCGTTGATCGATCACACGATCCTGCGGCCGGAAGCGACGAGAGCCGATGTCCTGCGTCTCTGCCGGGAAGCAAAGGAGCAGGGCTTTCGAGTGATTTTTATTCCCCCCTGCTATGCGGCCGAAGCGGTCGCGGCCGTTTCGGGCTCCCCGGTCCGTGTGGGCATTCCCATTGGATTTCCGCTGGGCGGACACACCACCGGTACGAAGGTCGCCGAAGCCCTGGAAGGAGTGCGGCAGGGCGCATCCGTGTTGGACATGGTGCTCAATGTCAGTCGATTGAAATCCGGCGATCATGATGCCGTCCGGCAAGACATTGCCGAGGTCGTGCTGGCGACTCCCCAGGCTGAGCACAAGGTCATTCTTGAAACGTGCTATCTCAGCGATCAAGAGAAAATGACGGCATGCCGACTGGCGGTGGAAGCCGGCGCCGACTATGTGAAGACCTCGACGGGATTTGGCGCGAGCGGGGCGACCGTGTCCGACGTCAAACTGATGGTTGCGGCCGTGCAGGGCAAGGCCAAAGTCAAGGCATCCGGTGGCATTCGCGATTGGAACATGACCCGGCAGCTCCTGGAAGCCGGAGCCGACCGCATCGGCACGAGCGCGAGCCTGGCCATTCTCGATGAATGGTCGGCAGCACGGGCGATCAGGTCATGAGTCATGGCCTTGCATAGGGATGTCCGCTATCAGGTCCAATGTCCCGTGGCCTTCGTGGTGGACGGGAAACCGGGGCAGGGCACGACGTTCAACCTTTCGCGCGGCGGCTGTGCCATTGATTCAGACCTGTATGCGGCCATTGACGATCCGATTAGCCTGCATATCACGGTTTCATCCCAGCCGACGCCGATCGCCATCGAGCTTGGCAAGGTCCGCTGGGCCATTAACCTCCTGATGCGATCATTCCCGCCGCGCTAGCCCTGGTCACCTCGCCTGTGATGGCTTCACTCATGAGACGATTTGCGGCTCGACCCCCATCTGTTATAGTGCGCCCATGATCAAACGCGTGATTCTACTTGTGGTCGAGGGCCTGGGCGTCGGAGCCACGGACGATGCGTCCACGTATGGCGATACCTCCTGCCATACGCTGGCACACCTGGCCGAGAGCGCGGGCGGACTCAGTCTGCCGACGCTCGAATCGCTCGGGCTTGGCCACGTGACCACCATTCAAGGCGTCCGATCGATGGCGCAACCGGTCGGGTGTTTCGGCCGTCTGGGATTCAAAAGCAAGGGAGTGGACTCACTGGTCGGCTATTGGGAGATTGCCGGATGTGTTTCCGAGGAAGAGGGCCGAACGTTTCCAAACGGGTATTCGACAGCGGCCATCGCAGCCCTGGAAGCGGCACTGGGACACAAGGTCGTGGGTGGACGTGTGGCGTCCGGTGAGGAGGCTCTGAAAGAGTTCGGCGCACGCCATCTCTCGGACGGAGCGCCGATTGTCTGGACGGACGGCCGGCAAACGTGTCACGTGGCCGCGCATGACAGCGTGTGGAGCGGTGAGGTGTTGTATCAACGGGTTCGAGAGTCCAGAAAAGCGCTGAGAGACGCCTGGGGCATGCGGCGGCTCGTCGCACATCCGCTCATCGGAGCTGTCGGGGCGCTGCGATTCGGACCGGGCCGGAAGGATTACGCCGGTGAGCCGCCGGGCCAGACGATGCTGGATCTCTTGAATCGGGCGAGTCAGATCTTGATCGGAGTCGGGAAGGTGGGTGATTTGTTCGGCGGCAGGGGATTGACCAGGTCGGTGGTCACCTCCTCCTGGAGTCAGGCCCTGGATGAAGTCAGCGGCATGTTCAATAAAGTGCCCCGCGGGTTGATCTTTGCCGGACTGGACGTGATCGGTTCGGACGCGGTGAACTCCGCTGCGGCCATTGAGGAGTTCGATCGACGGCTTCCGGCATTCTTGGATCAATTGCGCCCGGGCGATCTGTTTATCATCACCGGCGACCATGGACGAGATCCAAACAAGCCTCATGCGGTTCCGACCCGCGAGTGGGTACCGCTTCTCATCACCGGCCCCAAACTCGCCCAGGGGGTGAACTTTGGTCTGAGACCGACAGCCTCTGACCTCGGTCAAACCGTCGTCGAAGCGCTGAAAGGGGAATCCTTGACCGTCGGAGAAAGTTTTCTCGACGTGCTGAGGCCGGGATGACCAACATGACGCTTGTCGTCCGGACAGCCGGAGCAGTGAGCCGAGTGGACTCTTTCTGATGACGTATGAAGAAAAGCTTACATCCCTGGGATTAGAACTGCCGGAGGCGCCGAAGCCCGTGGCAACCTATGTCCCTGCCGTGCGGACCGGCAATTTGTTATTTTTGTCGGGCGTCCTGCCGATGCGAAACGGACAATTGGCATTCACCGGCAAGCTCGGACGTGATTTGACCGTTCCGGAAGGGGTCGAAGCAGCCAAGGTCGCGATTCTCAATGCTCTTGCCATTGCGAAACAGGAACTGGGAAGTCTCGATCGCATCACGCGCGTCGTGAAAGTGGTCGGTCACGTCGCCTCGGCTGACGGATTTGCCGAGCAGCCGCAGGTGTTAAACGGCGCCTCCGATCTGCTCGTTGCGATCTTCGGGGACGCAGGACGGCATGCGCGCGTCGCCACTGGTGCCGCCGAACTCCCGCGAGGCGCCGCGGTGGAAATCGAAGTCATCTTGGCTGTTTCCTGAAGAAAATGAAGGGCCTAGAGGCCGGTGTCCCTGCGCTCTGCGGCTTGACACCCGAAAAAACCGCTTGTTATAGTCCGTCGTCCCTCGCTTCACGCTGTACCCCGGTTGCCCTCCAGACTCGTGCGTGGGGTTCTCGTGCCACGCAGGGCTCTCAACACATGATGGTCAAGACCTATCTCAGTCGTTGGATCATTGTCTTCGGCACTGTCTTGCTGGTGGCCTTGGGCAGTGATCAGGGGACGGATGCTTCGCCCTCCGCCCGTCTCGAACTGCAGCCTGCGACCGGCGTCCCCGGCGCGACGGTCTCTATCGTCGGCAAGGGATTGGGTCACTTCAAGTCTGCTCAAGTGAACCGCGTGTTGTTCCGAGGAGTGCCAGCGCTGATCCAACGTTGGGATGCAGACGTCGTGGAAGTGAAAGTGCCGTTCAAAGCACAGACCGGTCCGGTTGAGGTGCTGATCGGCAAGAAGAAACTCGCGGCCGGTACCTTTTCGGTCGTCTATCCGAAAATTCTTTCCATTCATCCTCCCGCCATCGAGCCTGGCCATGCAGTCGAAATCGTGGGCGAGCATTTTGGCATCACAGCCGGACCCCGTGATCCCAACACGATGTTCGGCGTCAACGACGTGATGGTGGGAAACTTAGTGGTCAGGCCACGACGCTGGAAGGACGATAAAATCGAAGTGGACGTGCCGGCCAATGCGACGTCCGGAGACATCGCCGTTCGCTTGGCTTCTTCCGATCCCTTGCCCGACGGATCGTGCTGCGCCCCGGTTCAACATACCGTCAGCAACGCCGTTTCGCTGAAACTGATTCCGACTGTGCAGGTTGATCCGCTGACCGGCCCCGTCGGCACGAAAGTCGTGCTGTTCGGGCAGGGATTTGGTCAAGAAAGGACGGCCGGCGATCTCATTACGATCGGCGGACATGAGGCCCCGGTTGCACAGTGGAGCGATCGCGCGATCGTGGTGCATGTGCCTCTCAATGCGGAAACAGGACCGGTGGTGTTATCCCGTCAAGGACAAGACCGGACGCTGGGGACCTTTACCGTCCAGACTCCTAAAGCCACGGGACTCTCTCCTGCGAGCGCCCCCATCGGCACGCTGGTCAGAATCCACGGAGAGCACTTTGGCGCGTACTCAGAGAGCGGTGCGACGCCCTACAACTATACGGACTTCAATACCGGTCAAAATCGCGTGGAAATCGGCGGTGCACCGGCGGTGATTTACCGTTGGCACGACGATCGGATCGATGTCTGGGTGCCATTCAGCGCCAAAAGTGGTCCAGTCGTGGTCACCCGCGGGGCGCCCAAGCCGGCGGCGGATGGATCCTGCTGCGGCGAACGAGGGACGGTATCGACAACCGCCGGAACGTTCACCCTTGTTGTGCCGACGATCGAGTCCTTCACGCCTGCTTCAGCCGGGTTGGATGAAGTGGTGACCATCAAAGGGTCCGGATTCGGCTCGTTTATCAAGACGACGGAAGCGACACAGCCGGGACTTGGAGAGGGCGCCTTCAAGCGCAATCAGATCGAACTCGGCGAAAACGTCTCGCGAACCGAGGTCCTGTTCAATAACATCGGCGCCATTGTGGTGTCCTGGACCGATACGGAAATCAAAGCGCGCGTCCCGCATCGTCATTTGTTCGGCATTGGCAAGCCGGGACAGTTCAATGCTGATCTCTCGACCGGTCCCCTGATCATCCGCCGGGGCTCCTGGGATCTGCTTCCGGATGGCACCTGCTGTACCCCGAAAAAGTGGGTGACGCTCGAAGCCGGCACGTTCACGATCGAAGCCAAGGGGATGCCCGACCAGAGCTTTTTCCAGTCAAGACCAGAAGGCAGCACCAACGACTGACAGGATGGTGAAAAGGCCTTTGACATTCTTTTTGAGTATCCTGCTTGTGTTTCCTCTCGTTTTCGCAGTTCCATCCGTCGTAGTGGCTGAACCTCAAGTCAAAGCAGCTCCTCAAAAAACGGGGACGGAAGTGACGCTCATGAGCGTCTATTTCCGCGATGCCAACCTGGGATGGGCGGTCGGCTCCGGAGGGACGGTCGTCAAGACCGTCGACGGCGGGCAAAAATGGAAGAAACAGGCCAGCGGCACTTCGGTACAACTGACGGGCGTATTTTTTGTCGACGACAAACAGGGATGGATCATCGGTGCTAATGGCACGATCCGCCATACAATGGACGGAGGCTCCAGTTGGAGGGCGCAACCCATCGAGACAGTGGCGCCCATGTATGGGTTGTCCTTCGTCTCGCCGGACGAGGGGTGGGTCGTCGGAGGCAACGGAACGATCCTTCATACGACCGATGGAGGAGCCCACTGGACGGATCAGTCCAGTCCCACCACCGCGGCTCTCTATGCCGTGCAATTTCTCACGCCGAAGCGGGGAACTGCCGTGGGCGCCGTGGGGACCGTCCTGGCCACGGAAGATGGCGGGACCACCTGGCTGGCTCAGGAAACCCAGGGATCCGTCACGTTGTTTGATGTCTATTTTTCCGATCCAATGACCGGGTGGGTGGTGGGCAATGCAGGCGCCATGTTTCAGACGACCGACGGAGGGGGCCGCTGGGTCGATCGGACCCTCCCTTGTTCACGGACCTGCACGAGGCTGACGGACTTGCTTCGCATTCGTTTCACCGACCCGAAAACCGGCTGGATCGTGGGCGAACGCGGGATGGCCTACCATACAGCGGACAGCGGATTCACCTGGGAGGAACAGGGAGCGGTCGCGAATGTCTCGCTTTTCGGCTTGTCCTTTCCTACGACCCTGCACGGCTGGGCCAGCGGAGAAAAGGGCACCGTCGTGCACCTCAAGTTAAGCAAGTAAGACTATCCCAATTCGCCGAACCTCGACTGCAGCACGCTCATGGCGGCGAGTGCCGCCGTTTCCGCTCGAAGGATACGTTTCCCCATGGTGATGGCCTGACAGCCCTGTTCTTGGGCGAGGCGCAATTCATCTTTGTCCCAGCCGCCTTCCGGTCCAACGACGAGGAGGATTGTGCGCTCTGCACCCAGGTTGGCTGCCATGCCCGTCAACGAGGCTCCGTCCGATCGTTCGGCTAAGAAGAGTTTGATGGCGCTGGCGTCATACGCGGTCATGACCTGAGAGAGCGTAGCCGGTTCATCGATTGTCGGCACCGACCACCGCTCAGACTGCTGTGCGGCTTCGAGGGCAATGCGCTGCCATCTCGCTCGTTGATGATCGAGGCGTTCGGCACGAGGCTTGACGACACCGTGAGTCGTCACCACCGGCGCGATCCGATCGACACCCAGCTCCGTAGCCTTTTGGATGATCCAATCCATCTTCTCCCCTTTGAGGAGGGCTTGAGCCAGGACGATCGAGGGACTGGTTTTCGGCGGAGCGGTTGTCGTCTCAAGAATGCGCGCAGTGAGGTGACCGGCCGTGATCTCACCCACCTCCGTGCGGTAGCGTCGGCCAGCATCGTCGGTCACTGTGAGCGCCTCACCCGGCTGCAATCTGAGGCTCTGGCGCAGATGATGGAGCAAGGGGCCCGTGATACGCACGGTCGGCGGGACGACCGAATCGGCTGCCACGAAAAACGTCGGCATGCGGAAAGGAATCTCGAGTGGGTTGCGCGCGTTACTCGAAAAAGGTCTTCATCTTGTCGAAGAAGCCGTCGCCATCGGGCTCCATGGACATCCCGCTCTCTTTGGCGAATTCGGTCAGCAGTTCCCGCTGCTTGGCAGTCAGTTTGGTAGGAATATGGACCTTGATCGTGAACAATTGATCGCCGGTGGTCTGGTTCTTGAGACTGGGAATGCCGAGTCCTTTCAGCCGTAACACCTTATCCGGCTGCGTGCCTGGGGGCACCTTCATCACGGTCGTGCCCTTGAGTGTCGGCACTTCAATCTTTCCTCCGAGCGCGGCGGTGACAAAGTTGATCGGCACGTCACAGACGATGTCGTTGCCTTTGCGCTGGAAAATAGGATGCGCTTTGACGGTAATGGCGACGTAGAGATCGCCCGCCGGCCCTCCGTTGATGCCATGTTCGCCTTCGTTCGAAAGACGCAAGCGCATGCCGGTTTCAATGCCGGCCGGAATGTGGACGGAGATCGTGCGCTCGCGGTATGTCCGTTGACGGCCCTGGCAGGTCGTGCAGGGGTCCGTGATGATATGTCCGGAACCTTCGCATTGGCCGCAAGGCCGGCTGACGCTGAAGAAACCCTGTTGAAGCCGGATCTGCCCGGCGCCCTTACAACTGGGACAGGTCTTCACCGACGAGGCCGATTTGGCACCGCTGCCTTTGCATTCGCTGCATGTTTCCCAGCGGGGGATCTTGAGTTTGGCTTCTTTGCCGTAGACTGACTCTTCGAAGGTGATTTCGAGATTATATTGAAGATCGTTGCCGCGCTCTGCACGGTTGCCGCCGCGCTGGCCTCCGAAAAAGTCCTCAAAGATGTCGTTGAAGACATCCCCGAAGCCGCCCCGGCCGAAATCAAAGCCTTCAAAGCCCGAGCCCGCCTGGGTGCCCGCATGGCCGAACATATCGTAGCGTTTGCGCTTTTCCTGATCACTCAGGTGTTCATACGCTTCGTTGATCTCTTTGAATTTTTCCTCGGCATGCTTCTTCTGCTGCTCGCCGGTCTGCAGGTCGGGATGAAATTGGCGGGCCAGTTTCCGGTAGGCTTTCTTGAGATCTTCCTCTGACGCCGTCCGTTCGACGCCCAGGGTTTCGTAGAAATCTCGTTTTGACACGGAAGCCATTGTCCCTTTCGGTGGTTGCGCAGAAAGACCGAGTTCCGTAGTCGACGAAACTCGGTCCCTGAGTAGCCGTATTCTAGCTTACTTTTTATCTTTGTCTACTTCTTCAAACTCTGCGTCCACGACTTTTTCATCGGTCTTTGCACCGTTCGGACTTTCGGCTCCGCCGCCGGTATCCGTCCCGG
Source organism: Nitrospira sp. (assembly GCA_029240595.1). Lineage (GTDB taxonomy): Bacteria > Nitrospirota > Nitrospiria > Nitrospirales > Nitrospiraceae > Nitrospira_C. The sequence goes on from JARDZZ010000007.1 coordinate 24,081, forward strand.
CACCGGTCGCTGCGGAGGCCGATGCCTTCTTATACATCTCCTCGGCCAGTTTATGCGAGGCGGTCGTCAACGCCTGCGTGGCCGACTCGATCGCGTCGGGATCGGTGCCTTCCATCGTTTTCTTCAACGCAGTGACCGCTTCCTCGATCTTGGTCCTATCATCGGCGGAGATCTTGTCGCCGTGCTCCTTGAGATTCTTCTCCGTTTGATAGAGCAGGTTGTCCGCCTGGTTTTTCGCTTCTGCCGCTTTCCGGCGTTTCTTGTCCTCCTCGGTATGCGTCTGCGCATCCCTGACGAGTTTTTCCACTTCGTCCTTGCTCAATCCGCTGGATGCGGTGATCTTGATGGACTGTTCCTTTTGTGTGGCCAGATCCTTGGCCGACACGTGCACAATGCCGTTCGCGTCGATATCGAACGTCACTTCGATCTGAGGCATGCCGCGCGGGGCGGAAGGAATGCCGACGAGATCAAATTGACCGAGCAACTTATTGTCGTTGGCCATCTCACGTTCCCCTTGGAACACGCGGATGGTCACCGCTGTCTGGTTGTCAGCCGCCGTCGAGAACACCTGGCTCTTCTTCGTGGGAACGGTCGTATTGCGCTCAATGAGCTTCGTAAAGACGCCGCCCAACGTTTCGATGCCGAGTGACAACGGCGTGACGTCGAGCAGAAGCACGTCCTTGACGTCGCCTTTCAAGACTCCGCCCTGGATGGCTGCCCCGATGGCCACCACTTCGTCTGGATTCACGCCGCGATGCGGCTCTTTCCCGAAAAAGTCTTTCACCACTGAAATGACTTTCGGCATGCGGGTCATCCCGCCGACGAGCACGACTTCGTTGATGTCCCGGGCCGACACGCTGGCGTCAGTCAGGGCTTTCCGGCAGGGTTCCACGGTCCGCTGGATCAAGTCGTCCACCAGTTGTTCCAGCCGCGCGCGGGTCAGCTTGATCACCATGTGTTTGGGACCGCTGGCATCGGCGGTAATAAACGGCAGATTGATTTCCGTTTCTTGTGAGGATGACAGCTCGATCTTGGCACGTTCGGCCGCTTCTTTCAGCCGCTGCAGCGCCATGCGATCCTTGCGCAGATCGATTCCTTGATCTTTCCTGAACTCGTCGACGAGCCAATCCATGACGCGCAGGTCGAAATCGTCGCCGCCAAGATAGGTATCACCGTTCGTTGATTTGACTTCAAACACCCCTTCGCCGATTTCCAGAACCGAGACGTCGAACGTTCCACCGCCCAGGTCATAGACGGAAATCCGCTCGTCTTTCTTTTTATCGAGACCATAGGCCAACGACGCCGCAGTCGGCTCGTTGATGATGCGCAAGACGTTCAATCCGGCGATCTGACCGGCGTCCTTGGTGGCTTGCCGCTGGCTGTCGTCGAAATAGGCCGGGACAGTCACGACAGCTTCCGTGACTTTCTCGCCCAGGTAATCCTCCGCGGTCTGCCTCATTTTCTGCAGGATCATGGCGGAGATTTCAGGCGGACTGTAGCGTTTGCCGCGCAGTTCGACATGGGCATCGCCGTTGTCGGCTTCGACGACCTTGTACGGCAGCCGCTTCATGGCCTCCTGCACTTCCTTGCTGCGGAACTTGCGTCCCATCAGGCGTTTGACGGAGAAAATGGTGTTTTCGGGATTGGTAATGGCCTGGCGCTTGGCGATTTGACCAACGAGCCGTTCGCCTTTGTCGGTGATCGCCACGACGGATGGCGTCGTGCGGGCCCCCTCCGCATTGGCAATTACAACCGGATCGCCGCCGCTCATGACGGCGACGCATGAGTTGGTTGTCCCTAAATCGATGCCGATGACTTTACCCATGATGTGCTCCTTCCTCATCTCAGGCTGTTGAAAAAGTCCGCCAGCGCGCTGGACGACCTTTTTGAACAGCCTGAAATTCTCCTGTTCAATTTGAGTTGTCTATTTCATCCCCATCTGATCCAGATCCTGCGCCTGATGACACGGTCACCATGGCGGGTCTGAGGATCCGGTCATGCAGCCGGTATCCACGCTGAAATTCTTCCACCACATGCTGATCAGGCACCTGCGTTGAAGGCACGGAAGCGACGGCTTGATGACCGGACGGGTCAAAGCGCTGCCCCATAGTCGGGATGGACTGGACTCCGAACTTGCTCAGCACACCTTCCAGCTGCTTGAGCGTGAGATCGACGCCCTGAACCAGTCCCTGTGCGGTCTTGCTGTCCTTCGCCGCCTTGATGGCCCGTTCAAGATTATCGACGACAGGCAGGAGTTCCTTCAGCAGTTGCTCGTTGCCGAACCGGATTTGGTCCCGCTGATCGCGCTGAGCAAGCCGCTTATAATTGTCGAACTCGGCGGCAAGCCGGAGGTACTTGTCGTTCAGCGCTTTCAGCTCGCCGTCCCTCGCCGCCGATTCAGCCAGCGAGTCACCGGAAGAAGCGGGTCCACCCGAGTCAGAGTCTAAGTTGTCGAATGTATTGGTGTTTAATGATTCGTCCGTCACGATCAGTCCTGTTACACAGGCGAGATAGTCACCACGACCAATAAGTCAACAGCACCGAGATAAATTAATTACTTGTGAGCCACAGAGACTCAAACCCAGGCAGTCGGAGCGGACCCATTGGCGCGACGGTAGAGCAGTGCCAGTCCGTCAAGCGTGAGCAAGGGTTCGATGATCTGAATGGAGGTCGCCTCGGAGGCAATAATGGTACTCAACCCACCGGTGGCAATTACGGAGGTCGAGCGGCCGAGCTCTTGTTCGATGCGTTTGACCAGCGTATCGACCAGGCCGGCGTAGCCAAAGAGCAAGCCGGATTGGATGCTGCTGCCGGTATCCGTGCCGATGACCGTTTTCGGCCTGGCCAATTCGACTTTCGACAGCTTGGCTGCCCGCGTGAAGAGCGCCTCGGCCGAAATTCCCAGGCCTGGCGCGATGACTCCGCCCAAATATTCGGCTTCTTTTGTCACGGCACAGAACGTCGTGGCCGTGCCGAAGTCCACGATAATCAGGTCCCGCGGATACTTGTGATAGGCGGCGGCGGCATTGACGAGCCGGTCGCTGCCGATCTCTTTGGGGTTCGGGTACCGGATCGTCAACCCCGTATCCATTTCTGACGTGACGATCAGCGGCCGTTGATGAAAGTATTGCTCAATCAGCGTTTCGAACGTGGCGGTCAGCGTCGGCACGACGCTGGACATGATCGCACCTGACACCTGCCGCGGAAGGAAGCCTGCAGAAGCCAGCAGGTTGGTGAACAGAATTCCGTACTCATCGGCGGTGGTTTTCGCATCTGTGGCCAGTCGCCAATGCGCCTTCAGCACCTGGCCGTCATAGATGCCCAGCACCACGTTCGTGTTCCCGATGTCGGCGACCAACAGCATGCGGTGTATTTTACGGGCTTGGCCGTGGTTTCGCTACCCAAAGCTTCATCGGAGGTGTGTAATATCCGCGGCACGCAGCTGCCGGACTTCTGACCGGCCTCCAGGCCGCGGTGGCTCGTGAACCATTGTCAGCGAACCGTCATCACCGATGCCCTCGGCTGTGCCGACGTATTCGTTGCCATCCGCCAGCACCGCCTTGACCGTTTTCCCGAGTGTCGTACATCGGCGACGGTACTCCACTGCGAGCCGGTCGATTCCACGCGTCAGGAACTCCTCGAGACATAGCTCCAGTTCCTCCAGCAACCGGACGAGGAGCCGGTGGCGGTCGACCTCCTGTCCTGTCTCCTGTCGAATGGATGTCGCGACGTCTCGGAGCCCGCGAGGAAAACTCGCTCGTTCTCCATTGACATTGATGCCGATGCCGATCACTTGAAATGGCCCCGTACGTATCGAAGCGCCGCTTTCGCACAGAATGCCCCCGACTTTTCGATCGCCTATGAGGAGATCGTTCGGCCATTTGAGGCTGACCCTGGCGGCTCCGGCGGATTCAATGGCCTCGGCGGTCCCCAACGCAGTCATCAGCGGCAGCCAAGAGAGCCATTGAGACAGACGTTGGGTATCGAGCGTGGTCCGGATCACGATGGAGGCATAGAGATTGATCCCTGGTGGAGAAAACCATTCTCGTCCGAGCCGGCCCCGTCCTGCCGTTTGCGAGTCCGCGAGCACCAGCGTGCCATGCTCGGCGTCGGCTTGGCCTAGCGCCATGGCTTCCCGGTTCGTCGAGTCAATACGATCGCGCAATTCGATACGGCGGCCCAGGGATCGGGTCGCGAGCGTCCTTTCAATCTCGTCGAGAGTCAAGGGCGAGGTATGTTTCACCGGCTAGCGTCTCTTTTGGCGGCTTTGGACTGCGCGTTCCAGTTCAAGCGTGAGGGTTGCAGCAGGAGCCGAGTGGGTCAGTGCGCCGATCGAAATCCGGTCGGGCTTCGCCGCAGCCATGGCGCGCACGTTGTCTAGGGTAATGCCTCCCGAGACTTCGACGAGCGCGCGCCCGTCGATGAATTTGATGGCCTTCTTGACCATGGCGGGCGTCATGTTGTCGAGGAGAATAATGTCCGCCTGCCCCTCGACGGCCTGGGCGACTTCTTTGAGAGATTCCGCTTCCACGATCACCGGCATACCGCCCGGACCCCTTTGGCGTGCCAGTGTGCAGGATTGAAGGACCGTCTGTTTGTGTCTCAATAATTTCAGATGATTGTCTTTGATGAGAATCCCATCAGCGAGCGAGCGCCGGTGATTCGTTCCTCCGCCAAGGGCGACGGCCCATTTTTGAATCGACCGCCACCCGGGGATCGTTTTTCTCGTGTCGAGAATGGCCACGCGGCCCTCCACAGCCTGGCAAAATCGTTGTGTGAGCGTGGCAATGCCGGACAGCTGCTGCAAGAAGTTCAGCGCGACCCGTTCAGCCATCAAGATTGATCGGCCGTCTCCTTCAATGCGCAGGAGTGTCTCGCGGTTCAACGCCTGCGCGCCGTCCTTCTTGAGCACGGCGAGCCTGAGCGAGGCATCCACTGCCAGGAATGTCTGGACGGCGGCTGCCATGCCGGCCACCACGAGCGGCTGTTGGGCGACGATGCGTGCCCGGGCGGGAACCGCCGAGGGAAAAAGGGCCGATGTGGTCACGTCGCCTTGGCCGAGGTCTTCTTCGAGAGCCAGTCGGACGGCGCGCCGAATGTCGGCAGCTGGCAGCTCCGGCATGGTCACGGCTCGAGCAGGGCGCGCAGTTGTCGCTCGCTGCTGGCCAGCAGCGCTTGATCATTCTGCAGGCTCCGCAGCCGGCTTTCGTGTTCTGCGAGGACGTCCGCCGGAGCTTTGCCCCGGAACTCATGGTTATTCAGTTTCCCCTCGAGGCGTGTCAGCTCCTTTTCCTGCTGTTCCCGTTGCTTCACGATGCGGTCCAACGCCTTCTTGAGATCGACGTCACCGGCTATGACCAACGCGATCGAAAGCCCTCCGGCCACGAGACGAAGGCGCCGTGCTACCGGACTCACCCCATTAGAGAGTATGTTGGCGGTTCCGCGGCTGAGATGGGACACATGGAGTTGAAGGTGTTCGAGTTGCCGGAGCTTGGCGGGATCGTCATGCGTCATTGAAAACTCGATCGGCTGCCCTGGCGGATAGTTCAGCAACACCCGCCCGGTCCGGACCAAGCCGACCGTTTGCTCGAGCAGGAGAAATTGCTCTTCTGTTACGGGATCGTCCCACGTCTGCTCTGATGCGGGATAGGGTCGAATGACGATGCTCTCGCCTTCGTGTGGAATGGTTTGCCAGATTTCTTCCGTGATGAATGGCATAAAGGGATGCAAGAGCCGCATGGTGACTTCGAGCGTCTCCACGAGGGTCTGCCGCGTCACCGGGCCGTCCGCATGGGAGGGATTCTGCAAGACCGGTTTGATCAATTCCACGTACCAGTCGCAGAACTCATGCCAGATGAATTGATAGAGCGCGCTCGCCGCGCGGTCGAAGCGATAGGCCTCGAGCTCGGAGGTGACGGTCTGAATCGTGTGGTTGAGGCGGCTCAAGATCCATCGATCGGGAAATGGCCGTTCTGACGGGCGTACTGCCGTTCGTGCTCCGTCCAGATACATCAATCCGAAGCGGGCTGCATTCCAGATCTTGTTGGCAAAGTTACGATAGCCTTCAATGCGTTCTTCCGCCAATTTAAGATCGCGGCCGGGCGACGCCATCGAGGCCAGTGTGAACCGCAGGGCATCGGTGCCGAACTGGTCCATCACATGCAACGGATCAATGACGTTGCCTTTTGACTTGCTCATCTTCTGGCCCTCAGCGTCCCGCACGAGCGCATGGATGTAGACGTCGCGGAACGGGACGTCGTTCATAAAGCGGAGGCCGAGCATGATCATGCGGGCGACCCAAAAGAACAAAATGTCGAGTCCGGTCACGAGCGTCGCCGTCGGATAATAGGTCTTGAGCTCAGGAGTCTGCTCGGGCCATCCGAGGGTGGAAAACGGCCAGAGTCCGGAGGAGAACCAGGTGTCCAGCACGTCAGGATCACGCAGCCACTGCTCCCCGCCGCACTGCGGACACTTGGCCGGCGTGGACCGTGCGACGACCGGTTTGGCGCCTTGAAGGAGGGTGATGCGTGTGACGACGTCGCCGGCCTGGTTGGTGGACGTCTGCCTATGGATGAACGGCTCGTTGCAACGCTCGCAGTACCAGGCGGGAATCTGGTGGCCCCACCATATTTGGCGAGAGATACACCAGTCTTTGATGTCGCGCATCCAGCCGAGGTAATTGTTTATCCATCCCTCGGGAATGATGCGGATGCGGCCCTCCTCGACGGCTCGGATCGCCGGTTCCGCCAGCGGCTTGATCTCGACGAACCATTGAGGAGAGAGATAGGGCTCGACGACCGTCTTGCACCGGTAGCATTTCCCGAGCGCCATCCTGTGATCTTCAACCTTGCTGAGCAGGGCTCGATCTTTCAAGGCCTGTTCAATCTTGGGTCTCGCTTTAGACACGGGAAGGGAGGCCACCGCGGAGATAACATCCGCGTCGACGCCGGCTGTCTTCATCAACGCCGGATCGAGCAACGCTTGATGGTTGAATATCGGCAGCCGGGGGAGGTGATGCCGCTCACCGGCTTCATAATCGTTAAAATCATGGGCCGGCGTGATCTTGACGGCGCCCGTGCCGAATTCGAGATCGACCAGGATGGCATCGCCCACCACGGGAATGGTCCGTTGGGTGAGCGGCAACCGGATCGACTTCCCTATAAGATGGCGATAGCGTGGGTCGTCGGGATGCACGGCCACCGCCGTGTCGCCGAGCATCGTCTCCGGTCGCGTGGTGGCGACGGTCAACGAGGTGCTTGGGTCGTCGGCCAACGGATAGCGAATGTGATAGAGCGTGCCTTTCACGTCCTCGTGTTCCACTTCAATGTCGGATAAGGCGGTCAGGCAGCGGGGACACCAGTTAATCAGCCGTTCGCCTCGATAGATAAGGCCGTCCTCGTAGAGCCGGACGAACACTTCCAGCACGGCCTTGGACAATCCCGCGTCCATCGTGAAGCGCAGTCGCTCCCAGTCACAGGATTCTCCGAGCTGCTTTTGCTGCTCGATGATGCGGTTCCCCGACGCCGCCTTCCACTGCCAGACCCGCTCGACGAAACCATCCCGCCCCAGCGCTTCACGGGAGATCCCTTCGCCCAGCAACTGCTTTTCGACGACGTTTTGCGTCGCGATGCCGGCATGGTCGGTCCCGGGAAGCCAGAGTGTGTTGCGACCCTGCATGCGGCGCCAACGTATCAGGATATCTTGCAGCGAATGATTCAAGGCGTGGCCGACATGCAACGAGCCTGTAACGTTCGGAGGCGGAATGACGATGCTGTACGGCCGGCCAGGATGGGAGGGATCGGCGTGAAAGTATTGGCGTGCAGCCCAGAACTGATACCATCGCGATTCGACGGCTTTCGGATCGTACGTTTTGTCGAGTTGGAGAGGGGCCATGGTTTGCGCTGGAGAGAAGGCGAGGCATCTTAACATGCGCGCCGGGACCCCTCAAGGTTACTTCTTCTCCTCTTCTTGAGAGGCAGGGAGGCTTGTGTGATATCATCGCCGAATTGCCGGGCAATCGACGGGCTCATTCACATTCGACCGAGGAGAGATTATGGCCACGGGACGAGAGAAGGACCGCAAGACCAGAAAGAAGCATCGGAAAAACGTCCAACGGATGAAAACGTTGGCGAAAGGGCGGCGCGGCACGAAAAAGGGGAAAAAAGGCTAGACGATTTCGGTGTCAGGCGGCATCGGTCAGCCGAGCGATTTCGGCACGAATCTGTTCTTCGACAATTGAGGGGGCTACCATCTGGACGCTTGTTCTGATCTGATCCTCTGCGATGGTCCGGACCACGTCAGTGGCAAGCTTCTTCGTTTCAGCCGTCGCAACCTCTTTAAGTTGTGCCCGAACCTCCTCTTCCACCGATCTCAAGTGTTCGCGCACGGCATCCTGAAGTGATTGCCTGACCGTCTCGGCCTGTTCCCGCACCATGTGCTCGATGTGCTCCTTAATCAACGGGCTGGCGATTTCGACCATGCTGTGTCGGATGATTGGTTCCAGTAGGGTCATTTCGCTCGTCAAGATTTTCGGCAGCGCCTGCATGACCAGCGGTTCGATTATCTCGGTCAATCGCTCCTGCGACACGGCGGCGCCCAGTTGCAGTTGCACCTCTGCCTCGACGGCTCTGGACACCTGAGCTTCAAGCCCTGTGTTCACCATGTGGGGCAGCATGTCGGCAATTTTCTTCTCTGTTTTGCCGGACATCGAGTCCAACAACTGGCCGAAGAGGCCTTTCATTGCTTCTTCCGGTTCCGCTGCAGGGGGAGTCGTCGTGGAGGGGGATTCGGGCACGGGCGGTTTCATGGCCTCTTTCTTGACGGGTGTCACGTCGAGGGTCATCGGAATG
>JARDZZ010000241.1 GCA_029240595.1 Nitrospira sp.
ACACGCGCCTCTTTCAGACCGGCATTTTTCTTCGCCAAGTCAATCGCTTCATCGAGGTATCCGATGTCATCGACCAACCCCGCCGCTTTCGCTTGATCACCGGAGTAAATGCGCCCATCCGCGAGCTTTTTGATCTGCTCCGCCGAGAGTTGCGGACGTCCTGCTTGCACCACTGTCAAAAACCGTTGATAGAACGAATCGATCACCCCTTGGAAAATCTCTTTTTCGTCTGCGGTCATCGATCGGAACGGAGAACCCATGTCCTTGCGGGGCCCCGACGTAATCGCATTGGCCTCGACGCCGACCTTTTCCAAGAGGCCCTTGGCGTTCACTGTCAACATGATGACGCCAATGCTACCGGTGACCGTTGAGGGGTGCACCAAGATGGCGTCGGTTGCCATCGCCAAGTAGTAGCCGCCGGACGCCGCGACATCCATCATGGAAGCAATGACCGGAATTTTCTTGTTTTCCTTAAACGTCTTGAGCTCGTGGTACAGAATGTCGGAGGCATTGACGGTCCCGCCGGGACTGTTGATCCTCACCACGACCGCCTTGACCTTCTCGTCCTTTGATGCCTTGGTCAGCTCTTCCTTGAACGTCGCCAGGAGATTCGGCTGCGGCAGCCATCCCTCCTTATCTTGGGAGCTGATGACGCCTGACAAATCCAGTAGCAACACCTTCCCGTCGCCAGATCCGCTGAGCTGCACTTCTTGCACCGGACCGGGTGGCTCCAACAGATTGACCGTGACGCACCCGTGTTGCATGTAGACCGAGAACAGGACGAAAAGCCCAACAACCGTACGCTGTATCTTATCCATGCGATTTCTCCATTAACTGAACGAATTCGGCAAACAGATAGGCTGAATCATGAGGCCCCGGAGAGGCCTCCGGGTGATATTGTACCGAAAAGACGGGCTGATCCAAGCAGGCCAACCCCTCAATTGACCGGTCGTTTAAACTCATATGTGTCACCGCCACACGACCAAAGTCACTATCGAGGAGCGGAGGACGATCGGGTATGCCTTCCGGCAGTTCCGGAGACTGCACCGCAAAATTGTGGTTCTGCGACGTGATCTCGACTTGTTTGGTTCTGAGATTGATCACAGGATGATTGGCTCCATGATGGCCGAATTTTAACTTGTAGGTCTTGAACCCCAACGCCAACCCCAGGATCTGGTGTCCCAGACAAATACCGAAAATAGGCCGGCGACCGATCAGCTGGCGCATCGTTTTAATGGCATAGCCTACGCCTTCGGGATCGCCGGGACCGTTTGACAGAAAGACACCGTCCGGCGCGAGAGCCTCTACCTGCTCCGCCGTCGTTGAAGCGGGGACCACGTGCACGTCGCAGCCGACATCAACCAGCCGGCGCAGGATGTTATGCTTGACCCCGAAATCATAGGCGACGACTTTCCACCGGCGTGAAGAGGCCGCCGCGCTGCCATGGGATGCCGGAACCCATTCGCCGGAACCATCGGTCCACCGGTATTTGTTCTGACAGGTGACCTCGGCGGCTAAATCCCTTCCGACGATATCGGGCGCCTGCCGAGCTTTTTCCACCGCCCGCTCGGCGTTGCCTTCAACATGAGTGATGAGTCCCTGCTGCGAGCCGTGCTCACGCAAATGCCGCGTCAGGGCTCGGGTGTCGAGCCCCTCAATCCCCACAATCCGCGCGGCTTTCAAGTAGTCGTGAAGCCCCTGCCGGCTGCGCCAATTACTCGCTCCCCTGCTCGCCTCCTTCACGACAAAGCCTTCGGCCCAAATGCGTGACGACTCGGCATCCTCCGGCGTCACCCCGTAATTGCCGATGTGTGGACAGGTCATGGTGATGATCTGTCCTTTATAAGAGGGATCGGTCAAAACTTCCTGGTACCCGGTCATGGCTGTATTAAACACCACTTCGCCGACCGTCTCGCCTTCGAATCCGAGCGCGCGGCCTTCGAAGACCTTCCCGTCCGCCAATGCGAGCAGCGCCCGTTTCACGCAGGTATCCTTTCTGGCTCGATAGACCGTTTCGCTTTGAGCGCCAGCAACCACATACCCAACACGACATTGACGACATACAGCGAGCGGATCGGCATATGAAACCGAAAGAACGCTTCGAACGCGGCCTTTCTTGCCTGTTCATCCTTGAGGGCAAACGCCTGAGCTTGCAAGGCCGCTGCGTGAGGATGCAGCACGAGAATAATCACCCCTGCTATGGCGCCCATCACACTCAAGAGCACCCATTCTGCCCGGCTGACTGTTGCGCGTGGCGTGCCTTGCCACCGCCGATATCCCATCGCGCAGACCAGAATAATGAGCGCGACGACGACCAGTCGGTTGTAGCCTTCGAACGCTTTCGTGAGAAAGAACCCCCCCGACTCCTGCCCGCCAAGCGTATTGAAGACCGCCGGAATCACCGCACCGACCAACACGATCAATCCTCCCACCCAGACGCCTAGCGCAAGGTACTCCACGCTCAGCGCACAGGCCAAACCCCACCCACAGTGCATTCTCACGCAGACCCCGCTGCTTCAAACACGACGCGTCCGCTCACAATGGTCGTCATGACGAGTCCTTTGACTTTCCAACCCGCGAATGGCGTATTACGACTTTTCGAGCGGAATTTGCCCGGGTCCACTTCCCATTGCGCCTGGGGGTCGATGATGGCGACATCGGCATCCGCTCCCGGTTGCAACGTCCCTTTGGCCAGGCTAAATGCTCTGGCCGGCGCCGCGCTTAACTTTTCGACGGCCGACTCGAGCGAGAGAATGCCTTCCTCGACGAGTGCGAGCGTCAGCGGCAGGGCCGTTTCCAATCCCACGATGCCGAAAGGCGCTTCGGTGAATCCCTGCTGCTTCTCCTGCGTCGCGTGGGGCGCATGATCCGTTGCAATCACATCGATGGTGCCGTCCCGCAATCCGTCCTTGATGGCCTGCACGTCTTGCCATGTTCGGAGCGGCGGATTCATTTTTGCCAGCGTGTTGAAGCCGCGAACGATTTCTTCGGTCAACATAAAATGGTGCGGACAGGCCTCCGCCGTAACCCGAAGGCCCCGGGATTTTGCTTCGCGGACCATGCGAACGGATCCGACGGTACTGATATGCGCCAGATGCAAGCGAGCGCCGGTCAACTCGGCCAACGACACGTTGCGTGCCACCATGACGTCCTCAGCCGCTGCCGGAATGCCGGGAAGGCCCAGTTCGGTAGAGATCAGCCCTTCATTCATGCATCCGCCTTCGGCCAGATGCAGATCTTCGCAATGATCGATCACCGGGATGTCAAATGCCAGGGCATATTCCATCGCCCTTCGCATCACCAGGCTATTCATCACCGGCTTCCCGTCGTCCGAGATGGCCACGCAGCCGGCCCGGCGGAGATCGCCGATCTCGGCCAATTCCTTGCCTTCCGAACCCTTGGTGATGGCTCCGATCGGCAAGACGTTCGCCAGTCGTGCGGCCCGCGCGCGTTCCAGTATGAATTCGGTAATGGCTTGGTTGTCGTTCACCGGGTTCGTATTAGGCATGCAACAGACCGTGGTAAATCCGCCGGCGACCGCCGATGCCGCGCCGCTTTGTATCGTCTCCTTGTACTCAAAGCCAGGCTCGCGAAAATGCACATGGAGATCGACGAATCCCGGAACGACGAGACGCCCGGTGGCAGAGACCCTGGTCGCGCCCGGCGGGGCTTTCACGCCCCGACCAATCGCGACAATTTTCCCCTCGTCGATGACCAGATCGCCGATGGCATTATACCGGCCGGGATCGATGATGTGTCCGCCTTCAATCAGAAGCGCCATTGTGTATAATTTCCTTGAACTAGTTAGCCCCTGACAT